>NZ_JBVVPO010000002.1:5533-59061 GCF_055811795.1 Bradyrhizobium sp. MI1.7 | reverse complement strand
GCGCCCGCGTGGGGTTTCACCGCCCGCACAGCCCGGCTGCGCCCCCACCACCCCCCCCCGCCGGGGGGGGGCCCCCCCCCCCCCGGGCGGGCGCGGGGGGGGGGGGCCCCCCCCCCCCGCGACCGCCTCTTCATGGAGCGAGCGGAATTCCATCCACTCGACCGATTTGAAGTTGGTGAGGAATTGATAGGCCTGGCCGACGGTCGCAATCGCCAGCGTGTCGCCGTTCAGCTTGATCTTGAACGTCGTACGCAGCGGGGTCTCGGAACTTTGGGGATCACTCATGGGCTGCTTCTGGACGAGGTCGGCTTAACGAAGGGGAAACGGCAGCCCCGCCGTCCAGCAAATATCAGGAGTCGGTGCTCGCGCGCTGCGAGACGGTCGCCGATCCGCGCAGGCTAGGCACGACGACCAGGCGGTTGAACTCGCCATTGTCCCAGGACTTCAGGAAGCGATCATAGTCCTTGATCGAGACGCAGCCATTGGAGTCGCCGCGTGGCCCGAGCATGTAGTTATGGGTGAGCAGGCCGACGCGGCCGAGCGCACTGGTGCCGTCAGTGGGCGTCAAGCGCAGGGCACGGACGCCGTGGAACAGCTTTTCGCGCGGCTTCAAATCGTAAGTCGCCGGCGGGGTCGCGCCAACCATGCGCTGGTCGACATGGTCGGGGTCGTCCATTAGCGCGCCCATGCCCGAATGCGCTTCCAGCGCGATGCCGCTCGGCAGGTAAAGCGCCTTGGCCTTGATGTCATAGACCGCCGTGCGTGAATCGTAGCCGAGCGCGGCGAGATCAGGCGCCCTGCTGAGCAGGCCGTCGCCGGGAGTCAGCGAGGCCAGCTTGATCTTGTCGGTGAATTTTTCGAAGAAATTGCGGTTGTCGACCCTGGGATTGGTCTCGGCGTAGGCCTGGCTCGAGGCGATCTGGGACGCGAGGTCTGCCTGGGCCGGGCGCGAGCGCGGCACCGGGATGGCGTCGGCGCGCTGCGACGGCCTCGTCTCGTCAACCACGTGCCGGTCGTCATCGGTCAGGGTCGAGCCGGTCAGGGTCGAGCGCCAGTCGTCGCCCTGGAGTTTTTGGGCCAGCATCGCCTTGGCGTCGCGCAGCTTGAGCTGGACCACGCTCACCGCGGAGCGCTCCAGCGTCCGCAGGCCGAAGTCACGGGCCGGCGGGCTGCTGGATACTGAAGCGAAACGGTCGTCAAACGAAGGGCCATTGGCCGGAGGCAGTGCGGTGGCCGGAGGCAGTGAGGCGGTGACCAGCGGCGTCGAATCGCCCATGTCAGCGACCCAGGCGGCCGCTCCCAGTGCCAGCGCGACGGCTGCCAAAGACAGCAGTATCGTCTCCGCTCGCCCAATACGGCGGCGCGACAACAGCCTTTCGGCGCTTGCGCGGTCGGAAACCATCAGATCCCCAAATCAACCCCCGGAGGGGCCCAACCCCCGTCCGGAGACTCTATACCAGCTATCGCATTGGGAGCCAAAACTTAGGCATAATCGCGGCCGGCAAGCCCCCCCTTGAGGTATCCAATGACCGATCCTTTCGACCTAGAGCGCTTTGTCGGGGCCCAGGACCCGGTTTTTCACGACGTCCAGGGGGAGCTGGCCCGGGGCCGGAAACAGACTCACTGGATGTGGTTCGTCTTCCCGCAGATCGCCGGCCTCGGCTTCAGCACCATGTCGCAGCGCTACGCCATCGGCTCGCGCGCCGAGGCCAGAGCCTACCTCGCCCACCCCGTACTCGGTCCGCGACTCATTGAATGCACCACGCTCGTGCTTGCCGTCGAGGGACGAACCATCAACGCGATCCTCGGCGCGCCCGATGACGCCAAATTCCGCTCGTCGATGACGTTGTTCGGCGCGGTCTCCGACGAACCCGTCTTCGACCAGGCGCTTGCCCGATATTTCGCAGGCGAGCGCGACGGTGCCACGCTGGAGATGCTCGCCAGGCTCGATCGGCCGGCGCGCTAGCGCGACCTACGCCTAGACGAATGGACGCATGCAGGCGGAGCATGGCGGCCGGCAGCGTAAACTCCGGATTAACACCGGCTGCCTATCGTTTGCGCAGAATAATTTTCTTCCCCGCGCCAATTGCCGGACAGATCATGAAAATCGGTACGCTGCTGACCACCGCCATCGTCTCGCTCTCGACAGTCGGCGGCGGCCTCGCCGTCTACGTCGCCGTGACGAAGTACCAGACGATGGACAGGATCGCTGAAGCGCAGGGACGACTCGCGATCGTCCGCGCCGCCAGCGACATCCCGCGCTACCTCAACCCCGAGCGCGGCTTCGCCACCAACATCCTCTACGGGCCAGCGACGGTCGATCCGGCGCAGCTCACCGAGCACGACAAGCTGCGCAAGCAGACCGACGGCGCCCGCGACCGGATGAACGCGCTGCGCAAGGAGCTGCCTGGCCCGTTCGACGACGGTGCCACCATCGGCAGCAACATCGACGCGATCAATTCGAAATTCACCGCGCTCCGCGAGGCCATCGACAAGGCGATCGCAGGACCTGCGGATGCCCGCAAGGACGCCGCCAAAAAGGTCGTCGCCGACAATGCCGTGCTCAATGCCGGCGTCACCGCGCTGCTCAACGAGCAGGTCCGCCGCATGGCGATCCTGAATGGGGACGCCTACCGCCAGTCCAACTACGCCAACATCGCCATGACGCTGCGCGACGTCGGCGGCCTCAATTCCAGCGTGCACAAGAACCTCGTCGGCGCGAAGAAAGTGGCCAACGACGCCGAGAAGGCCGACATGGCCCGCATGCAGGGCCGCAACGACCAGATCGTGATGTCGCTGATGGAATTGCGTGGCAATGCGGCAACTCCGGCTAACGTCGCCGCGGCGCTGGAGACGATGAACTCGAACTATGTCGAGGAATTCGGCCGCGAGATGAAGCTCGTCAAGGACGGCGCCGTCAGCGGCAAATACGAACACGATGTCGAGACCTTCTACGTAGCGTCCCAGAAGGGCCTCGGGTCCATTATCGGCGTCCGCGACGCCTTCTACGACAACGCCGAGCAGATCCTCGCCGGCGCTTCCTCCGCCGCGCGCACCAGCTTCACCATCGCGCTGGCCGGCCTCCTCGCCGTGCTGATCGCCAGCGCCGGCCTGATCGTGATGGTCCGCCGCCGCGTCTGCGCTCCGATCGTCAGCCTGACGACGCGGATGTCGCGCCTTGCCGACGGCGACGTTGCGGACGAGATCCCCGGTGCCGAGCGTTCCGACGAGATCGGGGCGATGGCTTCCGCCGTCCAGGTGTTCAAGGACAACATGATCCGGGCCGACCGGCTCGCGGCGGAGAAGCAGGCCGAGAACGACGGCAAGATGCGCCGCGCCCAGGCGCTCGACGGGCTCACCCGTGCATTCGAGGCCAAGGTCACCGAGCTCGTCGGCGGCCTCTCCCGCGCCTCCTCCACCATGGAAAGCACGGCGCAGTCGATGACCTCGACGGCGGCCCAGACCAACAGCCAGGCCGCGGTCGTTGCCGCCGCCTCGCAGCAGACCTCGACCAACGTGCAGACGGTCGCTAGCGCGACCGAAGAGCTGACCTCCTCGATCTCCGAGATCGGCCGGCAGGTGGCACAAAGCACCGAGATCGCGGCCCGCGCCGTCGACAACGCCCGCCGCACCGGCGACACGGCGCGCGCGCTCGCCGAGGGCGCCCAGAAGATCGGCGACGTCGTCACGCTGATCCAGAGCATCGCCGAGCAGACCAATCTGCTGGCGCTCAACGCGACCATCGAAGCCGCCCGCGCCGGCGACGCCGGCCGCGGCTTTGCGGTCGTCGCATCCGAGGTGAAGTCGCTGGCGGGCCAGACCGCCAAGGCCACCACCGAAATCTCCGAGCAGATCACCGCGATCCAGTCCGCAAGCGACGAGACCGTGAACGCGATCCGCAACGTCGCCGACGTCATCGCCGAGATCGACCAGATCGGCACCGCGATTGCGGCTGCGATCGAAGAACAGGGCTCGGCAACCCGGGAGATCTCCCGCAGCGTGCAGGAGGCCGCGCGCGGCACCCAGGAGGTCAACACCAACATATCGGGCGTGCAGCGCGCCGCCGACGACACCGGTGCGGCCGCGAGGGAAGTGCTGGGCGCCGCCGAGCAGCTCTCGACCCAGTCGCGCGATCTCGCCGGCCAGTTCGACCGCTTCCTCGGTGAGGTCAGGGCCGCCTAGTCAGCTTAATAAGGCGGCGCCTTGCGGGCCCGCTGCGCCTTGGCGGCCTCGATCCACCACAGCAGGTCATCGGCAAAGCGCGGGAACGAGCGCTCCAGTGCCTTGCCGCCCTCGCCGATCGGCTCGCTCTCGGCCGACAGCGTCTGCGCGATCGGGCCGACGCCGATGGTGCTCGACACCACGACCATGCCCATCTCCGACAGCGTGCCATGCCAGGCGGTCGAGGCGCGTGCGCCGGACAGTCGGCCGGCGGAGTAGCTCACGATCGCGGCCGGGCGCCAGAACCACTCTTCCAGGAAGTGATCGGTGAGGTTCTTCAGGCCGGGCTGGATGCCCCAATTGTATTCGCCGGTGACGAAGACAAAACCGTCGGCGCCGCGGATCTGCCCCGCCAGCTTCTCGAGCGCCTCGGGTGCCGCCCCCTTGGGATATTCCTTGTACATGCGATCGAGCATCGGCAGGCCGATCGCCTTGGCGTCGATGAACTCGACCTCCTCGCCGCGCTGGCGCAGGCGATCGATGACGAAATTCGCAAGGCGGACGCCCATGCGGTCGGAACGGTAGGAGCCGTAGAGGACGAGGATGCGATTGCTCATGGCCGGGACGCTAGCACGAAATGGCGGTACGGCCTCAACCGATTTGCCGCGCTACCGTTGTCGTCCGAGCTCCAGCGTTTGCGACGGCGTCTCGCCGAACTGGTCGCGATAGCTTCTGGAGAAGTCGCTGAGATGCCAGAAGCCGAACGCCAGTGCGACGGCCTTGACGCTGTCGGCACCGGCGAGCAGGCGCTGACGCACCAGCCACAACCGGCGCAGGCGCAAATAGCGATGCAGGCTCATGCCGCGATAGCGGCGGACGACGTCGTGCAGGGTGCGGACGGACAGGTTGAGCTTGCGCGCAATCTCCTCGCTGTAGATCGGCTGCGAGAGGTCGTCGGACAGAAGCGCTCGGATCTCCCGGAAGATCCTGAAGTTGCGCTCGTCATTGGGACGCAGGGTCCATCGCGCGGCAACGACGCTTTCGAACGCGTCGTCGACGGCGCCAAGCAGGGACTCCTTCATGGCTGCAGCCTTCAGCGGCACGTCCGCGCCTCCGATCGGCTCCGACGCGGCAGCCAGCACCTCCCGGACCAGGCTGCGCAGCCGGTTCAGGCTCGCGGCCGTCGTTTCAAATATCTTGAAGCTGGATGTCGCGTGCGGCCAGCCGCGATCCGTCACCTCCGGCCTGAACACCACCGAGGCAATTTGCCGCTCCACCTCCTCGATGGTGGTGTAGGCGGCGCCGCCGCTGCCGATCACGATGACCGGTCGTGCCCGCTGCGAGCCGTTGAAGCGGATGGGCACGTTGAGCTCATCCATCGTGAATCCGATGGCGGTGCAATTCTCGACGAGCTGCGCGTCGACGACGCGGGGAAACGCCCGCGTGAAATTCACGTCGCAACCGGGCAGCGACAGGATGGTCTGCTCGGCCGAAATCCTCCGTACGAAGGGCGTGAACTCGAAATTCAGGCCTCGTATGGCATTCCGAAATTCGTCGACGTCGGAGAAGCGAAATACCCTGGGCGCAATACTGTTCATGGCAATGTGAAACGTCGCGTCGTAACCAACGCGCGTCCGGCGGCGATGCCGGTCCGAGTTTCCCCCTTTCGGTTGTCCCGTTCGACCGAAAGAATCATCCTAATTCGTCTCGTTCAGTTGGCGAGGGTCCCGTTCAAAGGACAAGTCGCCGCATCGAGTCTCGCCGAATTTCGATAGCGTTTCCAGCGCCGCCAGCGGTGCGCTGATACCCCATCGATCAAGCTCTAAATTTCAAATTAACGCCTGTCAGGCGCAATGAAGGTCATTGGATAGTCGCGATTTTTTGAGTCAGGCCCCTGCCATGATGGCAAATTTGCCTGCTGATATTCTGGTTGAGCTGGAACAGGCGGTCGCTAGTTGCCCGCCGGACCGCTGTGCTCGCATCCTCTCGGGCATTGTGCAGTTGCTCACCGGTAGCCCCGACCGGCCTCAGGAATTGCTCGCTGGGGTGGTTGACGGCGTTCTGCTGCGCTTGACGGAACGCGTCGAGGCCAAGGCGCTCGTTCAACTCAGCACGGCGCTTGCCGAGCTCAAGGTCGCCCCGCCCGAGACATTGCTGCGCCTTGCCTCACACGCCGATCCGGACGTGGCCTGTCCTGTCCTCGTCAAATCGCAGGCATTCTCCGCCACCGATCTCGCGACGATCGCGGCCTCGTGCGACGAGCGGCATCAACGCGCGATCGCCGCGCGCAACTCGATCGAGCCTGAAGTGGCCGAGGCGCTGATCAAGCGCGGCGGCCCGATCTGCCTTGCGCTGATCAAGAACCCGGGAACCCAATTCTCCGAGGCAGCTTACGCCGCGCTGATCGCCAGGGCCGATCCGGACGGCGAGATTGCCAAGGCGCTGGTGCTGCGGCCCGACACGCCCGACCTGGTCGTCCGGAAGCTGCTCTCCCAGAAGGCGCCGGCCCCGAAGGCGCCGGCCAAGGCCAACGCATCCACCATTCCGCCCGCACAACACGCCGCGCCGGTTCCGCCCAAGCTGCCCTGCCCGGCCGACTATGCGAGCGCGAGGCCGGAGATCGTCGCCCTCAGCCGCGTCGGCAAGCTCAACGATTCCACCGTCAACCGCTTCACGATCCGCGGCGAGACGGCCAATCTGTTCACGGCGCTCTCGGTGCTCTCGGGCGCTCCGATCGAGATCGTCGAGCATGTCATGACCGATGACGATTGCGAGGGCCTCGTCATGGCCTGCCGGGCCGCACGGCTGAACTGGGCCACTACGCTTGCGATCCTGAGCAACCGCAGCGGCTCACGGCTCTCCTTCGTCGAGCGCGAACGGGCGCAGCAGATTTTCGAAACGCTTCTCTTGTCGACCAGCCAATGGACAGTGCGCTGGGGGGAAATTGCAGCGAGTGCCAACCCAAGCGATGCGGGACATCGCGGCACAAAAATGGGGGTTAACCGATGAGGTTCGACGGTCGAAAGGCGCTTCGCGTACGGATGGATCACAAGCAGGCCGTCAATCTGATGGGCTCCGACGGCACCTGGCGACGTAGTTGCTTCCTGCTCGACGTGTCGCAAAGTGGCGCCAAGATCGAGGTCGAAGGGACGCTCGACGTGCTCCAGGCCAAGGAATTCTTCATGCTGCTGTCATCGACGGGGCTTGCCTACCGGCGGTGCGAATTGGTGTGGATCGACGGCACCATGGCCGGCGTGCACTTCATCACCGCTGACGGCAAGAAGAAGCCGGCGAGCGCAAAGGCGGCCGCCGCGCCAAACTCCACGCCGAGCAAATAGGCTCCAGAATTCATCGAGCTCATTCAACGTCATCATAGTCCGGTCCGCCGTGCAGAGTGCCCGAACCATATCCAGCCCCGCCAAAAACGACGGCGGCGTCCGAATGACGGAAGCGATTCGCCCGTTTGTGCATGTGCTGGCCGATTCGTCCGACAAACTGGCGGGCGTCTGCTCGGCCCTCGAACGGCAATTTACCGTCGCCGGCGAACGACTCGATGCGGAAGCCAAGCTGTCACAAGTGCCATTCGCGGTCGTCGTTCGCGCGGAGCTGCGTGACGTCGGCACCATCGCGGCCATCAAGAAGCGCGCCGGCAAGCTGGCGAAAGCCACGAAGCGCATCTTCCTCGTCGAGCACTCGTCTCACGTCGGCATCTCGCAGGCCTACGCACTCGGCGCCACCCTCGTTCTTCCTGGGGCTCTCAACAAGAGCAAGCTGCTGGCAGCGCTGGCTGACCCGGCCGAACCGGCCTCTGCTGGCTCAAGTGACGCAGCGCAACCGGACAACGCCGTCGAAGCCGCGGCGACCGCCATCGCGTCGATGTTCACGGCCGTCACGCTCGGCGAGCCCCTCGACGTCGACGGCACGAAGGAAGCGGGCCGCAGGATCGCCGACCGCATCACCGAGCACGGCCTGTCCGAATGGCTTGCCACGGTGCGGCGTCACCATGAGGGAACCTACCAGCATTGCCTGCTCGTGACCGGCGTGGCGATCGACTTCGGACTGAGCCTCGGCGTCGGACGAACCGATCTCGAGCGGCTGTATTCCGCAGCCATGTTCCACGACATCGGCAAGGCGCAGATTCCGCTTGCGATCCTCGACAAGCCCGGCCGCCTCGACACCGACGAACGCGCCATGATCGAGAAGCATCCGGCAGCGGGTTACGAGTTTCTGAAGGATCACGAGAAAATCTCGCCCGAGATTCTCGACGCCGTGCGGCATCATCACGAATATCTAGACGGGAGCGGTTATCCCGACGCGCTGTGCGGCGAGAGCATCAATGACATCGTCCGCATTCTGACGATCTCGGACATCTTCGCCGCGCTGATCGAACACCGGCACTACAAGCCGACAATGCCGCGCACCGAGGCCTACAACATTCTTTGCGGGATGACCGGAAAACTCGAGAAGGCGCTCGTAACCTCGTTCAAGGAGGTTGCGCTCACGCGATGACCGCGCAGGCTGGGCGATCCCGCAGCGAGGACCTCGTCACGAACCGCGCTTAGTGCGTGGCCCGGTATTTGGCGCGGTGCGGAATCGACCGGGAGGCCAGTCCTTCCGCAAGCAGCTTCATGTCCTCGCGTCTGCCACTCCGGATCAGCTTGCCGAGCTCATCGGGTGTGAAGGGCAGATTTGGATCATCATCAATCGGATACCGCTGTCGCGGACCGAAGAACCGTCGAACCAGGCTAGCCAGCCGCCGCATGTCGATTCCCTCGCGCCAGCAACAAACCTTTCACTCCGCGTATTGTTCCTCCCGCGCGATCGAGATTGCAAGAGGCCACCAACGGCTCAGCATCAAAAAAATCGACGAGAGAATAATCTCCTCTCCTCCACCTCAGCCGGCTCTCCGCGTTAGTCGGCTCGCAGCGTCAGCCGGCTGTGCGCATCAGTGACTTCCCGCACTAGTCGGCAAAGCCGACATAACGCACGAAATCGTCGTTGCCCTCGCGATCGGAGCGCACGGCGTTCGCGGCGAAGCTGTCGTCGGGATACCCCATCGCCACACATGTCATGATGACTTCGTCTTCCGGAATCTTCGCGACCTCGCGCACGATGTCGGAGCGCATGATGCCCTGCCCGTTGATCACCGAACCGAGACCGCGGTCCCAGGCCGCGAGCACGATGCCGTAGCAGAGCGCACCGAGATCGAAATGGCAGACCGCGCCGGGATCCAGCACGCGGTCATAGGTCAGCACCAGCGAGACCGGCGCGTCGAACTGGCGGAAGCCGCGCAGCACCCAGTCCTGCCGCATCGGCTTGTCGTCGCGCTCGATCCCCATCGCGCCGAACAGCTTCTTGGCGATGTCGACCTGCCGGGTGCGATGAATGCCCTGGTATTCGCCATGGCTGATGATATCGCGCTTGACCTTGGCGCCGCCGACCATCTCCTCCATGTTGCGGCGGCGCAACTCTTCAAGCGGAGGGCCTGTGAGCACATGCACATGCCAGGGCTGGGTGTTCATCGACGACGGCGCGCGCTTGGCGCTCTCGATGATCGCCTCGATCACCGCGCGCGGCACCGGCTGCTGCTTGAAACCGCGCACGCTGCGGCGCGACTGGACCAGCGTTTCGAATTCCAACTCTTGACCTCCCTGACCGTTCATTCCGCGGCATTGCAATTGTAACGCGTAACCGGTTGCCGATGCGGTACGCCAAATCTATGCTACCCCGCAAGCAAGACCAAGAACCCAGCGAGGACCTGCAAATGCCCGCACCGCTCGATCCCGTCATCGCCCAGATCATTCCGCTGCTGCCGCTGCGCGATCCCACCACGATGACGCCACAGAGCGCGCGCGATGCCTTGCGCGCACTGGCTGCCTCGCGTGCGGATGTGCCGCCGCCCCCCGTCGACACGGTGCAGGATATCAAGGTGAAAGGCGGCGCCGGGCCGCTCGATGCACGTGTCTATCGCGTCGGCCCCAATCCTGCGCCAACCGTAGTCTTCTTCCACGGCGGCGGCTGGGTCGCGGGCGATCTCGAAACCCACGACCGGCAGGCGCGCAATCTCGCGATCGAAACCGGCGCGGTCGTCGTCTCCGTCGATTATCGGCGCCCGCCGGAAACGCGCTTTCCCGGCGCCTTCGAGGACGCGTTCGCCGCTGCGAGTGACATCTTCAACCGCGTCGCGGAATTTGGCGGCGATGCAAAGCGTCTCGGCGTTGCCGGCGACAGCGCCGGCGGCAATCTCGCAGCCGCCACCGCGATCGCCTGCCGCGACGCCGGCATCACGCTCGCGGCGCAACTGCTGGTCTATCCCGTGACCGACGTCGTCGGGGGCTACGCGGATGCGCGCGAGAACGCGCCCTATCCGTCACGTACCGAGAATGCCGACGGCTATTTTCTGACACGCGCGACGATGGAATGGTTTTGTGGCCACTATCTCGCCGATCCCAAGGGTGCCGCCGACTGGCGGGTCTCGCCGCTCCGCGCCGCTTCGCTCAAAGGGCTCGCGCCCGCGATCGTGACCACCGCATGGTTCGATCCGTTGCGCGACGAAGGCACGGCCTATGCACGGGCGCTGGAGGCCGCCGGCGTCCGCGTCAAGCACCATGAGGGCCCCGGCCTGATCCACGGCTATTTCGGCCTTGGCGATGCTTCCGCGGCCGCGAAGGCCGAGGCGCAACGCGCACGGGCCGATTTCAAGACACTGCTCGCGCGCGGAATCTGAACCGCAGATGAATGGAAAAATCCGCGACATCGGTCGTGGCGCGCATCGATCCTGCTTGATTGCGCCACGATTCGCGGCTCCAATCCGCTCGGTAATTTTGTCCTAGGGAGACACCCATGATGAAGCGGATTTTTCTCGCAGCGATCGTCGCCACCTTTGCAGCGGGCTCGGCCTTCGCGGAGGACACCTGCGAGAGCAAGGCGGTCGGCAAGGACGGCAAGGCACTCGCCGGCGCCGCCAAGACCTCGTTCATGAAGAAGTGCAAGGCCGACGCTTGCACGCCCAAGGCCGTCAGCGCCGACGGCAAGCCGCTTGCCGGTGCCGCCAAGAACAGCTTCATGAAGAAGTGCGAAGTCGGCGCCTGATCGCTGCTGGTTCGCCACTGCTGCACGGACACTCTGCAACTCCGTCGTGCCCGGGCCTGTCCCGGGCATCCACATATGTGTGTCCGTGCGGCACAGATCAGATGGCCGGGCCAAGTCGAAAGCACGAACGTCCTCTGGTAACATCGTCGTCAAGCCGTTCGAATTAACCACCAATTCGATCCAATTTTAATAAGACAACAACGCTGCTTGTTAGCGTGAGCCGCACAGATCAACGTGCGGGAATTGCCGTTTTCCGGATATCGGCGGGACCGGGAAAGTGACTTCGTCGAGTGCGATCGTCTTTCATTGGGAGCATCTCGCCATGATCGAACGTCGTGCAATGAAGCGCATACCGATCAACCGGGCCGCGCGGCTATCGTTTGGTGAAATTCACGGGACTCATCCGTGCTTGGTGCGCGATATCAACGCCTTGGGTGCCCGCATTTCCACGCCGTACTACATATTTGCCGACGAGTTTGTGTTGTCGTTCGACGGCCATTCCGGAATTTTCTACTGCCGCGTCGTATGGAAAAAGGAGACGCTCTGCGGCGTTTTATTCTTCCTGCGTCGTCGCTCGCCAAAAGCAGCGAACGATTCCGGCGCGCCCGCAAATGTGGTGCGACTTGATCGCCGGCTCGTGTGCCGCGGCGGGGTCTTTAGCCCGGAAGTATCGACCTGACTCCTCGCCCGCGCGGGTGCATATTGCAGCGGTAGGGCGTCGCGAGGTGACCGAATGAAACGCCGCAATTTTGTCGCGCTTCTCGGCGCTGCGGTGACCGTCATGCCCCTCGCGGCCCACGCGCAGCAACCCGCGGTGCCGCGGGTTGGCTATGTCTGGGGTGGCGTTCGCGGGACGGACTTGTACTACCAGACCGGCTTCCGTCAGGGACTTGCGGACCTGGGATATGTCGTGGGGCGCAACCTGCTGCTCGAAGAACGCTACGCCGACGGAGAGCCGGAGCGCGTTCCCGCATTGATCGCTGAACTCCTCACGCTCAACGTCGATGTTCTCGTGACTCCAGGCACACCAATTTCGCAGGCTGCGCAACGTGCAACGTCCACGGTGCCGATCGTCTGCATGAGCGGAGATCCGGTCAGAGCCGGTCTTGTGGCAAGCCTTGCCCGACCAGGCGGCAATATCACCGGGCTGTCGCAGCTCTCGGGCGAATACGGTGTCAAGTGGGTGGAACTGCTGAAGGAGGCGGCACCGAAAGTGCGCCGTGTCGCAGTGTTGTGGAATCCTGACAATCCGACGACCGCCAACCAAGTCGAACTCATGCAGAAAGCGGCGCCCGGTCTCGGTATCGAGCTGACGGCTCTCTCGATACGGCGCGCGGACATCGACAACAGCTTCGCCGCGCTTGGGGAGAGAGGCTTCGATGGTCTCGTCGTCACCGACGATCCATCGCTGATACCCCTCGTTCCCCGCCTGATCGAGTTCACTGCAGAGCGGCGCTTGCCGGCGATCTATCCATTCCGCGACTCGGCTCAGAGAGGAGGACTGATGTCGTACTCGGCCAACCTTTTCAAACTATGGCAACGTGCTGCAAGCTATGTTGATCGCATTCTGAAAGGGGCCCGTCCGGCGGAGCTTCCCGTCCAGCAGACGACGGATGTGATCCTGAATATCAACCTCAAGACCGCCAAGGCTCTTGGTCTCGACATTCCCATGACGCTGTCCGCCCGAGCCGACGAGGTGATCGAATAGCAACGGAAATGCTGCGCGCGAAAATTGCGCTTGGGAGACTGTCGCCGGGCGCATCAGTACGGGGTTGATGAACGCAAGCGGCCGCCTGATAGCCTCGCCTGCGGTCGCTGCCAATACGGGTTGTCCACGCACATCGCGGAAAGTCCGATCGCAGACGCTCGGCATTGATCCCATGACGTATAAGCGCACTCGAAATAGGTGCTGCCACCCCACTCCCATCTCTGAAGGCAGACGGGGTGGCTGGGATCGTAGGTTTGGGCTGTAGCCGAGGCGATCGCCAGGATCGCCGCACTGCCCAGGATTAGCCAACGGAGCATCCGCATCGCCGCCTCCTCCAAATGGATCATCCAAGCTTTCCGGTTCGACCGCCGCTCATGTGGAGACGGGAGACGCTTGCGACGCTTCATAGCTCCTGCGTCGTCGCTCGACGAAAGCGGCGAACGAGTCCCTCGTGCCCACATCGGCACCTCTGCGCTCGCCCCGGGCCGGCGGACATAACTCATCCGATAAGTGGCCCTGAGCCTTGCTCGGAAAGACCCTGCAGCCGCCATCCTGCAATATCACTGGTCTTTCCGCATTGCTCGCAATTCAGGTGAGAGCATCCCCTAGCTCGTCCCCGCTGAACGTTCTCGCGGGAGGCTTCACATCCGCAGCGCGGGCAAGCTAGCGCCGCGCGCCCGCATCCAGGGCTTGCGAGCAAGAAACTGGCGAAGTTCGATACGCGGTCGACGATCCTTCTGATCAATTTGGATTATCCAAACGACGGCCCCGGACTTGGGTTGAGTGTGAGGTTCCGGGACCGTCATCGAGGCGCGGACCGCAGCCCACCCGCGCACTGCCAGTAACGTGGATGTCCGCGCGACGAACAATTGTCTTCTGGTACAATCCCACTGCGCGTCATCATGCCCGCTAGCGGGCATTGCGGTGCTCGGAGCCGATAGCCAATCCTGGCCCGTCAGCGAAATATCGATGCCTCTCAACCAGGTCCGCCTGATGGGCCGCAGCGCACTGGATATCTCGCGCCGAACTCTTCGCATTTGCCCTGTACCGAAGACCTTTGATCTGGATCAAGGAGTCGAACTATCGATGCAATCTCAACTTGGGCGATAGGCGACGTTCGGAACCATCGACGCCTGTCACATCAAATTCGCGAATTAGGGGGCAACCAACAGACCTGCAACGTAGTGGAGAGACCGCCATGGCCGTCAATCTCATTTCAGCTGCACACAGCTCCTGACCCCTGAAGTCATTGCGCAGATTTCCTCCTTTCTTGGGATGGACCGAAGCGCGACGCAGAAGGCCGCAATAGCGGCCATCCCGACAATACTGGCCAGCCTGTCGGATCTGGTCGGAACCCCGGCCGGCGCCAATCAACTGTCAAAACTGCTGTCACAACAGCAAGGCAGCAATCCCATGGATATGTTGCGCAACGCCGGCGCCCCGGACCTGGCTCAGACGGGTTCGAGCATGTTGTCCGGACTGCTTGGAGGCCGAACCATGGATACCATGGCCCAGGCGATCGGGAGTTTCGCGGGAATGGGCGATGGCGGCGGCAAGTCGTTACTCGCCGTGGTCGGGCCGCTGGTCCTGGGTATGCTCGGCAAGCAGCAGCATGACGCCGGGATGGATGCAAACGGACTGGCATCGCTTCTGCGCTCGCAGAAAGATCAGATCATGGCGGCGATTCCATCGGGCCTCAGTGATCAACTCGGCGCCGCGGGCCTGATCGACAAGGCACGCAGTGGAATGGCCTCGGCCGCCGCCACAGGGAGCCGGATCGCCGGCGTTTCCGGCGCCACTGGCGCGAGCCAGGCCGCCATGGCCGCCGGCCGGTCGCAATGGCCATATTGGCTCGCCGCGCTCGTTATCGTTGCCGGGCTTGCCATATATGCGCTTCAGCGTCCGACCGAGCCGACGGTCGCTCAGAGTACAAACATTACGCGGCCCTCAACCGGAACTGTGGGCATGGCGCCCGCGGATCTGACCGTTGACGGCGTGAATCTGGCGAACCAGGTCAATTCGTCCCTTGGTACGCTGCAGGCTCAACTGCCGACCATCACCGATGAAGCTAGCGCGCAGGCGGCCCTGCCGAAGATCAACGACGCCATCTCACAGCTGGATGGCGTCACGGCACGAGCTGCCAAGCTTTCTCCGGAAGCGCGACGCGCGCTTGCCAAGCTGATCGTCGCGGCGGCGCCGGCCATCAATCAGATGTGCGACAAGGTCTCGGCGACACCGGCCGGCACGATCGCAAAGCCAGTGATCGACAATCTTCGTGCCAAGCTCGACCAGTTGGCGAAAGCCTGAAAGCCAGAGACGTCACACGCAATAAACTCGCCACACTTCAGGACGGGACGTGTTTCCCACCCTCCCGTCCTGCAAGATGAAAGGAGAAGACTCCATGGCCGACAAGACCAGTTTCACCAAGGATGAATGGGCGCTCCTCCTGAGAAGCCCGATGAATGCTGGAATGGCCATTACGGCTGCCGAACCGAGCGGATTGTTTGGCCTTCTGAAGGAATCATTTGCTGGCGGCACCGCGCTCGCCCAGGCGGCCACCGATCCCAATGCCAACCCCTTGGTAAAGGCTGTGGTCGCCGACTTCCAGACGAGCGACGGCCGGGCCGCGGCTCATGACGGGTTGAAGGCGGAGCTCGGCAAGAGCACGCCGGCCGAGATCAAGACCAAGACAATCGCATCGTTGCATGAAGTCACGGCGCTGCTTGCTGCGAAAGCTCCGGATGATGCCGCGGCTTTCAAGGGCTGGCTGCGTCAGATTAGTCAAAAGACGGCTGAGGCTGCATCGGAAGGCGGAGGGTGGTTCGGTGGGGGCGTTCAGGTCAGCGACGCCGAGAAAGCAACCCTCGGCGAAATCTCCAGCGCGCTTGGCATCTGATCTCGGTGGGCCGCACGGCCCACCTCTACGCGCCCTGCACCATTGGTTTGCGGGATGCCAGAGCCGCTGGCTTCCCCAAGGCCAGCGGCTGTTCTTTGCGGCGATGTGCGGGCAGTTGGGCAAATTCTCGTTGCGCGTCGGCTGGGCGCTGACCGAAATGGCAACTCCGCTGCCTTCCACGGCAACGTTGACATATGTCAAAGCCGGCAATTCCTGGAACCGAACTACTCCAACCAGCTGAGGCGCTGGGGGGGCCATCATGAAACGATGGAGCGGTCAACCTGCACTGCTCGCTGCTACCGCGATTGCTGCATCATGCATCGCATTCGATGGTGGAATTGACTCTGCGCATGCGAAGTTCGGTCGAATAACGAAGTCGGCGATTGTCCCTGGCGCAACGCCACTGGAAGTGCATGACCATACCCGCGACGCAAACGGTTCGCCAAACGCCAACGACCTCCCCTCGCTTGCCACGAAATCACCGCGACGGCGTCAGCGCGCAGCAGGGCAAGGCCCGAAAGCTCACGGCGACATTCGGCGAGCAACGCATCGGAAGAGCAACCATCAGCATGCATTTCATAAAAAGCATCCCAGAAGGGAAACCCCACTGTTTGGGCTTGCGAGTTTCTACTCGGAAGACCAGATGACCGCGAGCGGCGAGAGGTTCAACAAGCATGCGCTGCATGCGGCGCATCCGTCCTTGCCTTTCGGAACGCGCCTGCGCGTGACTAATGTCTTGAACAAAAAGTCCGTGATCGTGAGAGTCAACGACCGCGGTCCATTTGTTCATGGACGCATCATCGACGTTACATCGGGTGCGGCCGCAGCCCTTGGAATGATCAAGATCGGCGTGGTCAATGTCACGCTTGAAATCGTTCGATAATGGCCGCCAATTTCATATATCGACGGCGGCCGGGCCGTGATCAATACGGCGGGAAAGGACTGATTTGGGCGTACACGGCCTAGTCCCGCTTGAACCGATAGTCGAACGCCCCATCCAGCGGCTTGATCAGCCCGACCGTCGGAGCCGGAAAATGGATCGGCAGGATCAGCGTGTCGGTGTCCGCAACGGAGGCGAATAACTTTCGTCGCGACACCGCCGACTGCCTGGCATCCCAATCCGGCTTCGCCGACCAGTCCGGCTCGCGGCACTGGATCTGGTGATGCATGAGATCGCCCGCGACCACCGCGCGGCGCCCCTTCGAAAAGATATTCACGCAGCAATGACAAGGTGAGTGCCCCGGCGTCGGCGTCAGCGTGACGGTGTCATCGAGCGCGTAGTCGTCGTCCACCAGCAGCGCCTGCCCGGCCTCGACGATCGGCAGGCAGTTGTCGCGGAAGACGGTGCCGGGCGGGTTGTTGCCTTTGGCATTCTCCGCCTCCCAGGCCGCGTACTCGCCCTTGTGAAAGACGTACTTTGCATTCGGAAACGTCGGCACCCAGCGCCCGTCGCGCAAGGTCGTATTCCAGCCGGTGTGATCGATGTGCAGATGCGTGCAGAAGACGTAGTCGATCTGCTCGAAAGAGATGCCGAGCGCGAACAATTCGTTGCGCCAGCGCACCTTGCCGGGAAAGTCGAACGGCGGCGGATGGCCCTTGTCCTCGCCGGTGCAGGTGTCGACGAGGATGGTGTAGCGCGGCGTGCGCACCACGAAGGTCTGATAGGTGATCACCATCATGCCGCGCGCGGCATCGAACACCTCCGGCTCCATCGTCGGCAGATGACGGGCGAACACGCCCTCGTCATAGGCCGGGAAGAAATCCTGCGGCCGCCGCCACGGCCCTTCCCGCTCGATCACCGCATCGATGGTGATGTCGCCGATCCGCAGTTGCTTCACGCGTCTCCTCCCGCTTTTTCTTCAGCGTAACGAGCGAGTTCGCAGTGCTCAAGGCTCATATGCGCATGTCTGTGCGGCCGGGACCTTGATTTCGGTGTGACGTGACCACAGCCACGCCGCGTTATCTCAACGACGCACACACGTCGCCGAGGCGTCACACGCGCGTCGTGGGCCACGCTCGATAATCCCCGCGTCATTCCAGGTCAAACCCGCGCAGGTTGCGCAGCAAGAAACATGGGGCACCACGTGGACATGAAGGCGCTCTTCTCCCTGATCTCGTCGATATCGCTCGCCGCATCGCTGGCTGGCACCGCAATTCCGGCGCACGCCGATCAGGACGACAACGGCCGCGACCGCGGCTTCGACAATTCCAGGGATCGCGACCACGATCGCGACCATCATCACGGACACCGCTCGCCGCCGGTAGTCGTCATCTCGCTCGACGGTGCAAAGCCCGATTTCATCCAGCAATTTATCGACGAAGGCGTACTGCCGCGCGACGGCGCTCTGGCGCGGCTGAGCCGCCATGGCGCGGTGGCGCAGCAAAACATCACGGCGTCGCCGTCACTTACCGCCGTCTCGCATATCGAGATCGCCACCGGCTCGACCGCCGTCCACAACGACATTCCCTCGAACACCTATCAGGCGATCGTCGGGCCGGTTACGTCGAGCCTCAGCGGTTTCGCCGCGCCGATCGGCGGCTATCGCGAGAGCCCGCTCGGGCCCTCGCCGCGTCCGACGGCATTGCCGCTGTGGGTGCAACTGCGCCAGCAGGGCAGGAAAGTCGTCACTGCGACGTGGCCGGGCGGCGACGGCGCCGACATCTCGATCAACGGCACGGTGGTGCAACCGGCCCAGCCGATCCGCATCACCGACTACACCGTGCCGTTCGGCGCATTCGGCGGTATCGGCGCCCAGGGCTTTTCGCTCACATCGGCGGACTTCGCCGCCGATCCGGCCGTGGCCACGGCCCTCCAGGCGGCTGGCCGCTTCTCGTTCAGCCCGGTGCTGGCAACCTCCGCGCCGATCGAGACGTTCTCATGCGCATCCGCTCCGACCGCAACCTGCACCAACGCGGCTACCCAGGACATCAAATATGCGATCCGGGTAGCGGCGCTCGACACCACCAATGACAGCAGGGTGAACTACGACACGCTTGTGTTCTTCGACGCCACGCGCGGCATTACGGCTGGACCGTTCAAGCCCCCGGCGACCGGACCGGCCTATGCGAAGTTCGGTGGCGAGAACGCGCCGTTCTTCTTCGACGGCAGCGGCGCCAAGGTCGGTGCGGCCTACTTCGTCTCGCAGCTCGCGCCCGATCTCTCGGTGGTGCGCTTCGCCCGTTACGGCGCCAACTTCATTCCGCGCAACGCACCGGTCCTGACCGACGTCGACGACATCAACAACACTATCGGCTTCTGGCGTCCGCAGGCCGACTTCCGCATTCCGGAGCGGCTGAGCCCGGGCTTCACCAATTTCCCGGACATCGAGATCGAGGCGATGTTCGAGGACATGGTCAAGACCTTCGTGCGCTATCAGGCGGATATCGGCGAGCGCGCCATCCTGAACAATCCCGACGCCGATCTCGTGATGGTCTATATCGAGCAGCCCGACGGCTCCGAGCATCAGTTCCTGCTCACCGACCCGCGCCAGGGCACCAACCCGAAGGACCCGAACTCGATCGGGGCCAACCAGGACGCAGCCAAGGTCGCCCGCTACAAGTCCTACATTCGCTTCGCCTATCAGACCGCGGACAAGGCGGTGAAGCGGATCGCCGATGCCGCAGGGCCGGACAGCAACGTCATCGTCGTGTCGGACCACGGCTTTGCGCCGTTCCACACCTCGGTCAGCATGGCCAATATCCTGAAGAACGCCGGCATCGACACCACCAAGGTGGCGATCCGCACCTCCGGTCCGGCGGCCAACATCTACGTCAACCTGCAACAGCGCGAACAGGGTGGCACCGTCGATCCTGCCACCTACAAGTCGCTGGTGACGCAGATCACCGAGGCCGTGAGGAATGCCGTCGATCCCAACCCCAAATTCAACGCTTCGCTCGAGGACGGGCGGCTGTTCACGGTGGTCGAGACCCGCCCGCTACAATGCGAGGCCGGGCTCGGACAGTGCACCAGCAAGACCATCGGTCAGGACTTTGGCGACGTATTCGCGCTGATGGCCCCGGGGTACAATTTCGACGGCATCCAGAGCCCCGGCGTCGCCCGGCTCGGCGATGCTCCGTTCAATGCGGCGACGACCACGCTGTCGATGCCAAACTTCTACGGTGCCCACGGCCACGATCCCAAGCTGCCGGTGATGAGCGCGACCTTCATCGCCGCCGGCCCGCAGATCCGCAACAACACCACGATCCGACGCATGCACAATCTCGACGTCGCGCCGACCATCATGCAGATCCTGGGCGTCAGACCGCACCAGGTCGATGGCGAGGTGCTGCGCGAGATTTTGCGATAGCGATTGAGGGCCACAACGGATGGGTGCTGTACCGCCGCCCATCCCGCTAGTTCATTGCGAGTCTCTCGATTTGGTTGCAGCCCGGATGGAGCGAAGCGCAATCCGGGGCCGGAGCAACTGCATCACGCGACCGCTCGCGTGGAACGAATCCCGGATGGCCCTTCGCTCCATCCGGGCTACGGCTTCCAATTAAGACCGCAACCCCGGCGCTTCCTGCCCGGTGCGCGCGACATATTCGGTGTAGCCGCCGCCGAACTGGTGGATGCCTTCCGGCGTCAGTTCCAGCACGCGGTTCGACAGCGTCGCCAGGAAGTGGCGGTCATGCGAGACGAACAGCATGGTGCCCTCGAAATCCGCCAGCGCCGTGATCAGCATCTCCTTGGTGGCGAGGTCGAGATGGTTGGTCGGCTCGTCCAGCACCAGGAAGTTCGGCGGGTCGAACAGCATCTTGGCCATCACGAGGCGCGCCTTCTCGCCGCCCGACAGTACGCGGCAGCGCTTCTCGACATCGTCGCCGGAGAAGCCGAAACAGCCGGCGAGCGCGCGCAACGACCCCTGCCCCGCGGTCGGAAACTGGTCTTCGAGCGACTGAAACACGGTGCGCTCACCGTCGAGCAGATCCATCGCGTGCTGAGCGAAATAGCCCATCTTGACGCTGCCGCCGACTGCCACCGTGCCCTCGTCCGGCTCGCTCGCACCGGCGATCAGCTTGAGCAGCGTCGACTTGCCGGCGCCGTTGACGCCCATCACGCACCAGCGCTCCCTGCGGCGGATCATGAAATCGAGGCCGTCATAGATGCGCTTGCTGCCGTAACCCTTGTAGACGTTCTTGAGCGCCACGACGTCCTCGCCCGAGCGCGGCGCCGGCGGAAAATCGAATGCCACGGTCTGGCGGCGGCGCGGCGGCTCGACCCGCTCGATCTTGTCGAGCTTCTTCACCCGGCTCTGCACCTGGGCGGCATGAGACGCGCGCGCCTTGAAACGCTCGATGAACTTGATCTCCTTGGCGAGCATGGCCTGCTGGCGCTCGAACTGCGCCTGCTGCTGCTTCTCGTTCTGCGCCCGCTGCTGCTCGTAGAACTCGTAGTCGCCGGTATAGGTCGTGAGCGAGCCGGAATCGATCTCGATCACCTTGGAGATCACGCGGTTGATGAACTCGCGATCATGCGAGGTCATCAGCAGCGTGCCTTCGAAATCGTGCAGGAATTTTTCCAGCCAGATCAGGCTTTCGAGATCGAGATGGTTGCTCGGCTCGTCGAGCAGCATGACGTCGGGGCGCATCAAAAGAATACGCGCCAGCGCCACGCGCATCTTCCAGCCGCCGGAAAGCTTGCCGACATCGCCGTCCATCATCTCCTGGCTGAAGCCGAGGCCGGACAGCGCCTCGCGCGCGCGGCCGTCGAGCGCATAGCCGTCGAGTTCCTCGAACGCGTGCTGCACCTCGCCATAGCGCGCGATGATCTCGTCCATCTGGTCGGCCTTGTCGGGGTCGGCCATCGCGGCCTCGAGCTCGCGCAACTCGGCTGCGACCTCGCTGACGGGACCTGCGCCATCCATCACCTCGGCCACGGCGCTGCGGCCGCTCATCTCGCCGACGTCCTGGTTGAAATAGCCGATCGTGATGCCGCGATCAGTCGAGACCTGCCCCTCGTCGGGCAGTTCCTCACCGGCAATCATCCGGAACAAAGTGGTCTTTCCGGCCCCATTCGGGCCGACGAGCCCGATCTTCTCGCCCTTGTTAAGGGCGGCGGAGGCTTCGATGAACAGGATCTGGTGGCCGGCTTGCTTGCTGACGTTGTCGAGGCGGATCATGGGGTCTTTTTGGGAGGATTTTTTGCGTTGCAGCGTCATAGGCCATGCCGGCCGCCAGGGGAAGCCCGGCCGGGCCCGGATTCCACCCCGCCAGACGCCAGCTTCCTGTAATTCATCCCGACGCGACGCTTCGCGCCCGCTGCCTGCCGTCTCGCTGTCCGCTTCCAGCCGAAGCGCGCTGTGCGAGCGGCAAGGCGTGACGTCCGCCAATGTCCCATATAGCGGACTTGCCGCTACCGCCCGTCAGGCGTCGGCTTGTGACCCATAGCGGTCATGGGACCTTCTTTTGCCCGCCTGCATCCGGGAGCCTTTCTCGCAATGATGCTGTTCCCAGCATAGGCGATGCTGTCAACGTGCACGCCGTCGCCAATTGCTCGGGGTGTCCCCAGTCAGCTTCCTGAAGGCGGCGGCGAACGCGGTCTGGGAAGAATAGCCGAGCGCGACCGCGATCGAGATGACCGACGCGTCGGTGCCGCGCAGCATGTTTTTGGCCTCCTCGAGCCGTTGCTGGCGCCGCCAGGCATGTGGGGAAAGCCCGGTGCTTTCCTTGAAGGCGCGGCAGAAGTGGAATCGCGAAAGACCGGCATCAGAAGCGAGCGCCGCGAGCGATACGTCAGCGTCGATGTCCGAGTGCAGGCGCTCGATGGCGCGGCGCACTACGACCGGTGAGAGGCCGCCCCGCGTCGGCTGGAACGTGGACGGCGCGCCGACATGCGCCGCCAGCAGGCGCGTGGCCAAGAGGTCCATCAGCTGATGCCTGAACAGTGTATCCACGACGACATTGCCCACCACGGCGTCGGTCGCGGTCAGGAGCAATCGGGATGTAATGGGGTCGGGATGCGCCGTTCGCTCCAGCAGATCGGTCGAGGTGGCGCTGTCGACCTCGCCTGCAACCCGCTCGAGCGTGGCGTGCGGAAGATAGAGTTGGATGACATCGACAGGTTTCGGAATATCCCACCGGGAGCTCGATCCTTCGGGGATGATGATCACGACTCCGGGACGAAACGTACCGATCGCAACCGCGCTTCCCATCCGCCGCTCCATGCGCTGCACCGTGCCGTTGTAAGCCATGATGACGTGATGGCTCATGGGCGCGACGACGTCGTGCAGCGGGTCATGCTTCCAGTGGGCGATTCCGGCGCCGGAGGAATCCAAAGCCATTTGAAATGGCGTGGTCCCGAGCACCCGCGCCATTTCTGCACCGGCGGGAGGGCGCTCGGCATGAGCCGGAGTGACTTGGCACGCCTCATGCGCAAGTGACGCGTCCTCCAGGGAAGCGCGCAAGATATGCTTGTTCATGAACGTATCCTCGCACTCGGGAGGCGATGCAGGTGGTAAGCCTGCCTCGGCTCGGCCAGGTTTGTTGCGTTGTTTGCGAACGTCAGTGCGCGTCGAGTGCAGGCGGGCCAACCATTTCTCGAACCCTCGTTCCCGAAGGGTGAGAAAATGTGTACTGTTTCGAACGGAAAAGACCTTGCAGCCGGCCTGAATTGCGATCGAGTTTTCCTTGGCTTCTTGTCCAGGAAGGATCACAAGTGTCGTTTCTATTCGAAGATTATTGTCTCGATGCCAACCGGCGCGAGCTCAAGCGAGGCTCCGAGCTCATCCCCATCGGACCGAAGGTGTTCGACCTGCTGCTCTTCCTGGTCCGAAACCGGGAACAGGTCGTGACAAGGGACGATCTTCTGAAGGCGGTGTGGGAAGGACGGATCGTGTCCGAATCCACGCTGACCAGCCACGTCAATGCCGTGCGCAAGGCAATCGGGGATACCGGCAAGGAGCAACGCCTGATCCGGACGGTTTCTCGCAGAGGCTTCCGGTTTGTTGGCGAGATCACCGAGGAAGAATTGCCCGCGCGAGCCTCGGTCACAGACCCAGGTACGGATCTTGGCGTTCAACATGTAAAGAACATTCAGGAGCCAATCAGGGCCTTTGAGGTCGATGCGCCGACGGAAACGCGAGAGGCTGCGCCAGTTTTTGCTGCCGAGGCCGGGAGTCCGCCTCCGCTGCCCGACAGGCCTTCCATTGCGGTGCTTCCGTTTCAGAATATGTCTGGCGATGTCGAACAGGAATACTTTGCCGATGGAATGGCCGAGGACATCATCACGGCGCTGTCCCGTTTCAAGGCGCCATTTGTCATCGCCCGAAACTCCAGCTTCACCTACAAGGCGCGCGCTGTCGACGTGAAGCAGGTGGGGCGCGAGCTTGGGGTGCGCTACGTGTTGGAAGGGAGCGTTCGCAAGGCGGCAAACCGAGTGCGCATTACGGGACAACTCGTCGATACCGCTACTGGAGCACATATTTGGGCCGATCGGTTTGATGGCGAGCTCGGCGACATCTTCGATTTGCAGGACCAGGTGACTGAAAGCGTTGTCGGGGCGATCGCGCCTGCGGTGGAGAAAGCTGAGATCGAGCGCGCCAAACGCAAGCCGACCGCTAGTCTCGACGCCTATGCCCACTATTTGCGCGGTCTGGCCCGGCTTCATCAGTTTGGTAACCGGCAAGCGAACGACGAGGCATTGCGTCTGTTCAACCGCGCGATAGAGCTCGACCCGGAATTTGCCACCGCCTACGGTCGCGCAGCCTTTTGCTACCTCATTGCCAGGATCAATGGCTGGATTCCGGACACGGCGAACGCGATTGCCGAAGTGAAGAAGCTCACCCAACGGGCAGTTGAGTTGGGCAAGGATGACGCGAACGCGCTCTCCGCTGGCGGGAATGCGTTAGCGTTTGTTGTTGGGGATCTCGGGGTAGGTGCCGGCTTAGTTGATCGCGCGATCGCGCTTAATTCCAATTTGGCTGAGGCATGGAATTTCGGCGGCTGGGTAAAACTCTGGCTCGGCGAGCCGGAATCGGCGATCGAGCGCTTCGCACGAGCCATTCGCCTGAGCCCACTTGATCCGTGGCTGATGGGCATGCGAGCCGGGACCGCGTATGCACATTTCTTTTTGGACCGCTATGACGAAGCGGCATCATGGGCGGCAATGGCATTGCAGTGCAGCCCGGACTATCGGCCTGGATTACGGATCACCGCCGCAAGCAACGCAATGGCCGGTCGGCCGGAGCAAGCACACAAGGCCGTGGCTCGGCTGCGAGAACTCAGCCCCACGCTGCGCGTTTCCAATCTCAAAGATGTGCTTGGCCCTTATCGACGTGCTGAGGACGTCGCGCGATATGAGGAAGGATTGCGGCAAGCAGGGCTGCCCGAATGACCATCTCGGCCCTGTCGTGAAATTTGCAAGACCGATTTGATAGACTCTGTTTGAACAACATGGGTGTCTTCATGGTTCGGCTTCCGGTTATTTTCTTGCTGGGAATTTTCTGTGCGTCACTGAGCAGTTTGAGCGCTTTCGGACAGAGTTGCGGTACAACGCCGCTCGACGTGCAAATCCTCGGTTCTGGTGGCCCCAGAATGAATCCCACTCGGGCATCGACGAGTTATCTGGTCTGGATCGAGGGGCGCGCAAGAATACTCATCGACATGGGCGGTGGTGCTCAACACCGCTTTGGTGAATCGCAAGCCAAACTCGAAGACTTGTGGATGGTCGGAATAAGCCATCTTCATCCAGATCACGTTTCCGACTTGCCAGCGTTCCTTTGGCTGAGCCACGAGGTCCGCAAGGAACCTCTCAAGGTTTTCGGTCCTACAGGCAACGATGCGGCCCCTGACTTTGCGATTTTCCTCAACAGGCTTTTTGACGAGAAGACTGGCGCATTTCCAGTGCTCGGATCGGCGTTAGGCGGCTCATACGGGGGCAGCGGCGTGCGGCCCGATATGGGGCGCGTTGTGGCGGGTGGCGTTCGACTTGATGTCGGAGTGATTGACGCTGTCAAAAGCGATCCATCCGTGGTTTTGCAGCGCGAGGGAACGACAGTCACGGCACGGAAAATCCCGCATGGAAATATGCCAACCTTGGCCTATCGCGTGCAGACCGGAAATGTGTCGATCGTGTTTAGCTCCGACCAAAACGGCACCGATCCAGGCTTCGTCGAATTCGCAAAGGGCGCGAACCTCCTGATCATGCATCTTGCAATCCCGCCCGGTGCGAATGTTCCCTTGCACGCAACACCGGCAGTCGTCGGACGCGTTGCCCAAGAGGCTGCGGTCAAGCAGCTCATCGTCAGTCATTTCGGTCTGTTTGAACTCGATGCCGCCATCGCTGATTTGCGAACTGCCTACAACGGGCCGCTCATCGTCGGAGCAGACATGCAGTGTACGCCAGTGCTGTGAGACCCACGGTCCTTCGCTGGTTGATGTCCGGTTATGGCCCACAGCGGACCTGCCGCTGCCACCCGTCAGGCGTCAGCCTGTGCCCCCTTGGTTGACTTTGGTCAGTGTGTTTCCCGCACCGGCAACTGCCCCCTTGAGCAAAACCAGCTGTGGCTCTTCCACCGGTTGTTGAAAATCGCGGGAGCAACCAATTTACGGATTGTTAGTAGATTCCATCATAAATGGTTCAAGAAGATAACAACAACCATACCGGGTTCCATTGCCCGACCAAATCCATGAATGCATCTGCTTTCCTGATCGCGACGGCCTTTGGCCGCAGCATTCCTTGCTGTGGAGTACAAGTGGTACTACCAGCCCGACATGTTCAATCCGGATGTCGTGCTCAGCATCTTCTCTAACGAGCACATGAAAGCTCGCGCAGCAGTTCGGCGCGTGCTGATTTATCCGGACTCGGCCAAATTCAGCGCATTGCGTTCAGTCGAGGCCGACGCGGCGCGATATGTTTGCGGCGCCGTCAACGCCAGAGACAAATCCGGCCAATCCATCGATGCCGCTTTCGTCTACACTGTGGCCGTTGACTTTGCCCGCATCGACGACGACGGCCGGATCACGCAGCTGCGCTCGGGATTTCGGCCTTGCCCCACTGAAAATGACAAGGTCGCGCAGCAGAAGCCTGCTCTTTCGCCTGGCATGCTGTCCGTTGCGCAAACCGTTCAGAAGGTTGCTCCGCAGGCCGGCACCTCAACTGTGTCAGGTCTGACGACGCGTGCACCTGCGGCAGGCGCAACGGCGTCCGGCGGGACCATGGAGCAGCAGCTCCGCGAGCTGGGCGCACGGACTGTCCCGCCTCAATCGGCCAATGGAGCCCAGGCAAACTTGCCGGGAGAGCGTGGGACCGGCAAGGAGAGTGAGTGGCGAGCCGATCAGCCTCCCGTCGCATGGCCCAAATTCCCTCCGGATCACCCTTTGGCGAGGTCAACCCGGAAACGGAGCCCCTCCGAAGCACTCGCCTTGGCGAAAGGCGTCGAGGAACGCTGGAACCAAGCCAAGTCGTCCGGCAACGTCGCGATGCGTCCCTCGTCGGACGAAATCAAAGAGGCGTGTCGCGCCTTGCTTGCGATCGATCCGACAGATAGCGAATATCGAAAAGCCTGGGCAACTTTCGTGCACCTGCAAGACATCGACCGCGATGTTGCGATGAAATGAAGCGGGAGTGGTAAGAACTGGCCTTCGCGCCTCTGCCCAAGGACGACATTCGTCCAGACCACTTCGATGTCACTTTTGGCGCGAGCCGACGCGGCTACTATGAGTGCACGTCCTAGGCCCGCCGCATCAGCTTGAGCGAGGCTGCAAGGCGCAGGCTGCGCTTGCCGGCGAGCGCGATGCCTTCGAGCTCGCCGCTATCCGCCATGCAGGTTCCGGAGAAGCCGATCCCGACTTCATAGCCGCCAAACACGGGATTTTCGCCCTTCGCCGGCGTGTGCTCCTGGTTCAGCATCTCGCCCTTCCAGCGGCCGTCCGCCGAGGAATAGGAGCCGAGATAGTAGAAGAACGCATCGCCGCCGAGGATGCGGCCGTCGATCAGAAGCATCACGCCCGATAATCCGGCATCGACACCGTCAAGCGCGCGCAGGCTCATCCCATAGAGTCCGTTGGCGATGCCGCCCGGACCGACCGCACCACTCGGAGGCAGCCCCTCGTCGTCGAGCCGGGTGAGATTGGCCCAGAATTTTGCGCCCGGCATGGTGTCCGCGCCACCCTCGAGACGGATCTGGTTGCCGTGCAGCCGCCCGCGCGCACCGATCGAGGCGATATCGGCTCCCATCAGCGGCTTGTAATTGGGATCCTCGTTGTGCCGTTCGGTGATCACCTCGGCGACGATCTCGCCGTCGCGCTCGTCATAGGTTCCAAGGTGCGCGAAGGCCGAATTGCCGCCCAGCATCTTACCGTCATGCAGGCACATGATGCTGCGGCCGAACGCATCGTTGACGCCGTATTCAACCTTGTAGAGTCCATCCAGCAACGTCTTGAGCCCACAAAATCAAAAAAAGAATCGCGGGCTACCTAGGCCGTGATCCCATAAATCGGCCGATCGGTCGGCTTGCCAGAGTCCGCTATGCCCCCGATAGCTACCAAATTCCGCAGCACAGCGAAATGATGCGAAGGGCCAAAACCGGAAATCGTCAACTTACCAGGAATACCGCACCACGCCCTTGCCGGCGTAGCTGGTGGTGAGTTGAGAGAACTCGCCTTCGAAAGTGCCGGCGGCGGACCAGCCGTTCAGCCATTTCTTCTCGACGGAAGCAGTGACGAGCGCGGAGTCGCTGGCTTGCGCGGCGCCGCCAACGACAAAGGATGCGCCCGGCAGCGTCTGGAACGTCGCACCGATAGTGCGGCCGGGGTTAAAATCGTGCGCCCATGCCAGGCGACCGCGCAAAGTGAGGATGCCGTCCGGCATCGCATATGATTTGTCGCTGCGAAGGCCGAGTTCGCTGCGCGTATCGGTGACACTCTTCGAAGCGTAGGCGAGCGCGAACGTGTTGACGCCGGTTACCGCCTGCTCGGCATAGGCCGGCAGATCGAAGGTGGTGAACTGTCCTGCTACGTAGGGCGTGATGCCGATGCCGCCCATCCACGGGCTGACAAAGCGATAGCCGCCTTCGACGCGACCCGAGAAGGCATTGGCGTTGAACTGCGCGCGCAACTGGTCGATGCCGGTCACCGTCACGGTGCGGTTGGTGGTGATGTCCTGCCAGCCATAGGCCAGTGCGCCGGAGAGATACGCCGCACCGGCATTGTGCCGGATGAAGGCGCCGGCCTGGAACAGATCAGATCGGCCAGAGCCGCTATTGACGACGCTGAAGTTCGTACCACCGCCGGCCAGCGCAAAGCCTGCCAGCGTATTCGGCGAGATACGGTAATCGGCGCCGACCGCGGTGCCTGCGATGCGGCTGGTCGTGTTGTTGGAGCCGAGTGTCGTGTTGCCGTCGGTGGTCTGCGCGCCGCCATAGCCCGCCGCCCACACGCTCCAGCGCTGCGCGAACGGATCGGCCATGACGACCGCCTTAGTGAACATCGCATTGGCGTCCCGCGCCGCACCGGAGCGTGGCATGTCCGGTGAGGCGTAGGCCGATGCGCCCGCCGATGACCCCGCTGAAACGCCATCGCCGCGGCCGTCGATGAAGGGATCGGTCAGCAATCCCATGAACTGGTTCATCGCGTTGAAGGTCGTCTGCTGCGAGCCGGTCGCGGTCTCGCCGGAGATCTGGGTCAGTCCCGCCGGCGTCAGCCCGCCGAACGCCAGCGGAATACTGCCGTTGGAGTTGAAGAAATTGACGATCGGGTCGGCGATGTTCCGTTGGTTGTTGTTGAGACCCGTCCCGGGCGGCGGCACGAAACTGAGAACGAGATTGAGATACGCATTGTTGGCGTCATAGCTCAGGCTCGACGCGAAGCCACCCGGCAAGTTGGTGTTGACGATCGAGCCGAACGTGCTGGTGCCGATACCGCCGGCGGCGTTGAGAATGGTGTATTGCTTTGCGACATAGGCCCCGGCTGCGAAAGATGCCTTGACGGTGGCGCCGCCGAACGTCGCCACGCCGGTGACGTTGGTGCGGTCGGCCGCCGAAGGCGACACCTCGACCATGTAGCTCGATGCGGCCGTCAACACGAGATTGCCCTGCACGGTCAACGTACCGATCGAATTGCCGGGCGCCAGCGTGCCGCCATTGATGGTCGTGTTGCCGACCGTGCCGTTGCCGCCGAGCGTACCGCCGGCATTCACCGTCACCGCGCTGGCCGTGCTCGTGCCGTTGACCGAGAGCAGGCCGCTGTTGACCGTGGTCGCGCCTGTGAAGGTGTTGGTGCCCGTCACATTGGTCGCGCCGCTATTCACCGTCAGCGTCATGCCGCCGCCGAGGCTGTTCAGCGTGCCGCCGCTTGAGGTCACTGCGCCGGTCAACGCGCCGTTGGCCAACGTGCCGCCCGATAGCGAAACGATATTGATCGTTTGTGCCAGCAAACCGAGATCGAGCGTGCCGCCGGTGTTGATTGTCGTCGCGCTCGTAGCGCTGAATGTGTTCGCCGCAGCGCCCCTTAGCGTGCCGGCATTGATCGTCGTAGCTCCAGTATAAGTGTTGGCGCCAGAAAAGCTGAGCGTGCCGATGCCGCTCTTGGTAATGGCGCTCGATCCACCGGTGCCGCCGAGGCCGTCCGAGGCCGCGGCGCCGCCGGAACCGTTCTGATCGGCGATGGCGTCCGACACCGTGTAGCTGCCGCTGCCACCGAAGGTCAGCGTCGAGCCCTGCACGAAGAGGCCCGTGCCTAAGGCCGAGCCCGCACCGCCGCCATTGGAGCCGGTGCCGCCGGCTACGCTGCCGCCCGAGGTCGAGCCGTTGCCGTTGATGGTGAGCGAGCCGCCCTTGACCACGAACACCGCCCCGCCCATGCCGCCGCCGCCGCCGTTCCCGCCACTGGCGCCGTCGCCGCCACCAAAGCCACCCGCCCCAACGGTCCCGCCGCCGCGAAACGTGTTGGTTGTTGCGTTGCCGCCCTTCGCGTTGTTGTTGGCGAAGCTGACATTGCTCAGCGTCACGTCGGCCGACTGGTTGACGAACAGCGCGCCGCCCGCCCCCATGCCGCCGCCGGCGCCGTTGCCGCCGCCCTGGGCGAGGCCCGCGGACAGGATGACGTTGCTGATCGCCACCTGAGGGCGGTCCGCGATGATCGAGCCCGCCACCCCCGCGCTGGTCTGCGTCGCGGTGTCAACGCCGACCATAAAGATGCGCTGCGAATTGTTGCCGCTGATGGTGAACCCGTTGCCGTTGATGGTCACCGAGTTGAAGATCGGCGACAGCGGCCCTGACAGCGTGACATTGGTCTGCAGGTTGATGATGAAGCCGCCGGGGGGCGTGGAAGCATTGATCTGCGCGAGCGCGGCGCTAAGCGTGCCGGCGCCGCCAGTCGAGCCCCCCGAGGTGGTGCCGGTGTCGTTGGCGACCGTGACGTTGATCACCGTCTGGGCCTGCGCTCCGGTCGCGAGCGCGCCGAGCAAGACGCCGGCGAACAGCGCCGCGCGCGTCATCGCCGCGCGCATGGTCGCCGCAAAGCGGCTAATCGATCGCTTGCGCCCAACAACGGCCGCGCCGGTTTCCAGCGCGCCTTCAGACGCTACAAAATAAGACAACCCAAACCTCCCCGCAGCCCAAATAGCGACCGTTGAAATTCCATTGCGCCGTTGCGGCGCCGGTCGCGCATGGACCCGTTAAGCGGGGCTCTGTGGAATCAGGTTTAGCGGGGGAACATCGCGGAGTCCGACCAATATCGGCATCCAACAAAGCGCGCCGCCGTATTTGGCCGACTGCGTCACTAATATCACAGGAGGAACGCGGATATCGACATCACCAGATGGCTTTGGAGAGGCGTCGTTCGGGAAGCCGCCACCTCACCACGCATACCGCACGACGCCCTTGCCGGCGTAGCTCTTGGTGAGCTGAGAGAACTCGCCTTCGAAAGTGGCGGCGGCGGACCAGCCGTTCAGCCATTTCTTTTCGGCAGAAGCGGTGACGAGCGCGGAGTCGCTGGCTTGCGCGGCGCCGCCAACGACAAAGGATGCGCCCGGCAGCGTCTGGAACGTCGCGCCGATATTGCGGCCGGGGTTGAAATCATGCGCCCATGCCAGGCGACCGAGCAGCGTGAAGATTCCGTCCGGCATCGCATATGATTTGTCGCTGCGAAGGCCGAGTTCGCTGCGCGTATCGGTGACACTCTTTGATGCGTAGGCCAGCGCAAAGGTGTTGACGCCGGATACCGCCTGCTCGGCATAGGCCGGCAGGTCGAAGGTGGTGAACTGGCCTGCTGCGTAGGGCGTGATGCCGATGCCGCCCATCCACGGGCTGACAAAGCGATAGCCGCCTTCGACGCGACCCGAGAAGGCATTGGCGTTGAACTGCGCGCGCAATTGGTCGATGCCGGCCACCGTCACGGTGCGGTTGGTGGTGATGTCCTGCCAGCCATAGGCCAGCGCGCCGGAGAGATACGCCGCACCCGCATTGTGCCGGACGAAGGCGCCGGCCTGGAACATATCGGATCGGCCAGAGCCGCCATTGACGGTGCTGAAGGTCGTACCACCGCCCGCCAGCGCAAAGCCTGCCAGCGTATTCGGCGAGATACGGTAATCGGCGCCGACCGCGATGCCTGCGATGCGGCTGGTCGTGTTGTTGGAGCCGAGTGTCGTGTTGCCGTCCGTGGTCTGCGAGCCGCCATAGCCCGCCGCCCACACGCTCCAGCGCTGCGCGAACGGATCGGCCATGACGGGCGCCTTGGTGAACATCGCATTGGCGTCCCGCGCCGCACCGGAGCGCGACCTGTCCGGCGAGGCATAGGCCGATGCGCCCGCCGATGATCCCGCTGAAACGCCATCGCCGCGACCGTCGATGAAGGGATCGGTCAGCAATCCCATAAACTGGTTCATCGCGTTGAAGGTCGTCTGCTGCGAGCCGGTCGCGGTCTCGCCGGAGGTTTGCGACAGCGCGGCTGAAAGATTGCTGCCGGTGAGACCAAACAGCGCGACAAAGCCCGGCGGCAGCGCGCCGCCATTGTTGAAGAAGTTGTTGAGCGTGGATGCGACGGTCTGCGGATTGCCCGGCAGCGAGGTGCCGGCGCCGAGCGAGGCCGTGAGGTTCAGCAACACATCGGACAGCGTGTAGCTCAGGCCGGCATTAAAATTCGGCAGCCCGCTCACGCCACCGAAACTGGTGCCGCCGAGGCCGCCGGCCGCCGACAGGATGGTGTAGTTCTTGCTGACATAGCTGCCCGGCTGGAAGACCGTTTGCACGGTGGCGCCAGTGAGCGTTGCGGCGCCTGTGACATTGGTGCGGTCGGCCGATGCCGAGACCTCGACGCGGTAGAGGCCGCCGGTGCTGAACGCCAGATTGCCGCCGACCGTCAGCGTGCCGATCGAATTGCCGGGCGCGAGCACGCCGCCGCCGTTGATGGTGGTATTGCCGACGGTGCCGTTGCCGCCGAGCGTGCCACCGGCATTGACCGTCACCGCCGAATTGGCGATGGAGCCGTTGACCGCCAGCGTGCCGCCATTGACCGTGGTCGCCCCGCTATAGGTGTTGGTCGCGGTCAGGATGGTGGTGCCGTTCTCCACCGTCACCGACCCCGCGCCGGAAATGACCGGGGCGAAGTTGTAGTTCGAGGCGGTGTGGTTGAAGACGATGCTGCCGGTGCCTGCCCCGAACGCGACCGAGGGCGTGGTCAGCGTGCCCGGCGCGGTCGCGGCCTGGCCGGAGGCGGCGCCGATATTGAGCGTGCCGGTCGAGCCGGCAAAAGCGGCGATCTGCATGCCCGAAGCCGTCGAGACGGTGCCGCCATTGGCGATCGTCAGCATGCCGGTGCCTAAATAGCCGACAAAGAGGTTGAAGGAATTGGTCCAGGTCGAGCCGGCGCCATCAACCGTCGCGGTGCCGGTCGAGCCGCCATTGTAGCCGAGGAAGCCGTTGCCGACGTTGCTCACCGCGCCGCCGTTCTGGATCGTCAGCGTGCCGGTGCCGCGAAAGCCGACAACGAGGCCGGAATTGGTCCACGACGACCCGGCGCCATCAACCGTCACGGTGCCGGTCGAGCCGGCATTGAAGCCGAGATGGCCGATGGTGGCGTTGCTCACCGCGCCGCCGTTCCGGATCGTCAGCGTGCCGGCGCCGGAATCGCCGACATAGAGCGCGCCGGAACTCCAGGACGAGCCGGCTCCGTCCACCGTTACGGTACCGGTCGAGCCGGCATTGTTGCCGAGATCGCCGATGACGTTGCTCACCGTGCCGCCGTTCCGGATCGTCAGCGTGCCGGCGCCGGAATTGCCGACAACGAGGTTGCCGGAATTGGTCCAGGCCGAGCCGGCACCATCAACCGTCGCGGTGCCGGTCGAGCCGGCAAGGGAGCCGAGAAAGCCGACGGCGTTGCTCACCGCGCCGCCGTTCTGGATCGTCAGCGTGCCGGTGCCGGAATTGCCAACTTTGAGGTCGCCGGAATTGGTCCAGGTCGAGCCGGCGCCGTCAACCGTCGCGGTGCCCGTCGAGCCGGCATTGAAGCCGAGATAGCCGAACCCGGCGTTGCTCATCGTGCCGCCGTTCCGGATCGTCAGCGTGCCGGCGCCAGAATTGCCGACATAGAGCCCGCTGGAACTCCAGGACGAGCCGGCGCCATCGACCGTCATGGTGCCGGTCGAACCGGCATTGGCGCCAAGGATGCCGATGACGTTGCTCCCCGCGCCGCCGTTCCGGATCGTCAGCGTGCCGGTGCCGAAACTGCCAACAACGAGGTCGCCGGAATTGGTCCAGGACGAGCCGGCGCCATCCACCGTTACGGTGCCGGTCGAGCCGCCATTGACGCCGAGATGGCCGGTGACGTTGCTCACCGCGCCGCCGTTCTGGATCGTCAGCGTGCCGGTGTCGTCAAAGCCGACAATGAGGCTGGAACTGGTCCAGGCCGAGCCGGCGCCATCAACCGTCGCGGTGCCGGTCGAGGCGCCGCCGAGATAGCCGGTGCCGGCGTTGCTCACCGTGCCGCCGTTCCGGATCGTCAGCGTGCCGGTGCCGGAATTGCCGACAACGAGGTTGCCGGAATTGGTCCAGGCCGAGCCGGCGCCATCAACCGTCGCGGTGCCGGTCGAGCCGGCAAAGGCGCCGAGATAGCCGGTGGCGCTGCTCACAGCGCCGCCGTTCTGGATCGTCAGCGTGCCGGTGCCGGCTTGGCCGACAATGAACAAGCCGGAATTGGTCCAGGCCGAGCCGGCGCCATCAACCGTCGCGGTGCCGGTCGAGCCGGCAAAGAGGCCGAGATAGCCGAGACCGCTGCTCACCGTGCCGCCGTTCTGGATCGTCAGCGTGCCGGTGTCTGAATAGCCAACAATGACAGTGTTCGCTTGCGCGCCGGTCGCTCCGACCACTGTGGCATTGGGCGCGACGGTGTCGATCTTCGCGGTGCCCGCGCTGGTTGGAACGCCGGCCGACCAGTTGGTGGCGGTGAACCAGTCGGTTGAGGTTCCGCCGGTCCAGTCGGTGGCGCGCGATGGCGTCGATGTCGCCAGGACCAGTCCGAGCGCCACCATGGAGCTGGTGCCCAGCAGGCGGCGGGACAACGCGGCCAAGGTCAGCGCCGCAAAGCGGCTAATCGATCGCTTGCGCGCAACAACGGCCGCGCCGGCTTCCAGCGCGCCTTCAGACGCTACAAAATAAGACAACCCAAATCTCCCCGCAGCCCAGAGAGCGACGTTTGAAATTCCGTTGCGCCGTTGCGGCGCCCGTCGCGCATGGACCCGTTAAGCGGGGCTCTGCGGTATCAGGTTTAGCGGGGGAACATCGCGGTGTCCGACTAATATCGGTCTTCCGACAAAGTGCGCGCCGTATCTGGCCGATTGCGTCATTAATATCACAGGAGGAACGCGGACAGGATATGAACGTCACCAGTTGGCTTAAGAGGCGAGGTCCGTTGCGGGTCATTCGCGACCAGGTCGAACCAGTTAGCGGCGCCTCGCAGGGCCAATGCGGCTTGATGGTATCACCGCGGACATGATTCAAGCCCCGAAACTGGAGCCTCGAATCATGCGCTACGAACTCAGACGCACCGAGGTCATCCGGCTTTTCAGCGCAGGGCCGGGAGCGGAGCCCACTCGCCGCATGATGCCATCATGCCCCTGTTTTGCCCGACGGGTCAATTGATTTTCGTAAAATACGAACTTAGTGATTTCGACGACTTGGCTACTGTGCATGGGATTGTTTTTGACTTTTTTGTTTCGTGCGATCCCGGGCGGCCCTCCTCATGTTGTGGTTCAACGGCCCGTGCCGGAGCTGGTTCATCCTTGAGGCCCCTTCGAACCCGCCGGAGCGAGCGCACGACAAAGCGGCATGAACCAGACAGAGCCTTCAGCCGAAGCGCAGATCGCAGCGATCATCGCCAGCGCTGCAAAGCAGCCGCTGCTCGATGCGGCCTTCGAGCTCTGGTGCCGGCGCTACCGGTTCAACACACTCGACGGACGCCCGACCGACGAAGAGGTGCGCGTCTATCGCACCCTCACCCCGCAGCAGATGGCCGAGAAATACCGCTACGACCGCGACCACGCCCATGAGGGACCGATGTTCGGTTATGTGAAGCGCGCCCATCCACGCGCCGATGACGCAGCAATCCGGCAGGCCATCATCACCGCCGTGAAGTTCGAAGATGCCACCTTCGAGCACTTCAACTGGAACGGCGATTTCTGGGAGTGCGTCGTGCGCGCCGTCGCGCGCGCGGCCGCTCAATATCCGGACTTTCTCGAGACGACTTATCGCGACGCCCGCAACAACGTCGCCTACTACTACAAGTGAGCTAGAAGCACAGCGTGGTGACGAGCTTGCCCTGCTTGTCCTTGATCGCATAGGGGCAGCGCAGCCGCTCCAGCGCCTTCTTGGCGTCCTCGTCGCCGAGCGCGGCAGCGCGCTCGTAATAGGCCTTGGCGGCGTCCTTGTCCTTGGCGCCGCCGCGGCCTTCCTGCGCGAAGGCGCCCATCCGCTCCAGCGCGCCGGGATGGTTTTGCGCCGCCGCCTTCTCGAACATCGCGCGCGCCGCGACGTCGTCCTTCTCGCCGCCGTTGCCGTTGGAGAGCATCAGGCCGAGCTGGTACTGCGCCTCCGCGTTGGTCTCGGCCGCCCTGCCGAGCAGCGCGCGCGCCTGTGCGGGATCGGCCGGCGCAGCACCGCCAGCGCCGCCGAGCGCAGCAAGATTGCTGACACCGCGAGGATTGCCGGCCTGCGCAGCCTTCTCGAACAGCTTTCGCGCTTGTGCTTCGTCTTTCGCAACACCGGAGCCGGTGCCGTAGGCGACGCCGAGCTCGACCATCGCCGCGCTCGATCCCTTGTCGGCCGCCTTGCGCCAGGCAGCGATCGCCTCCGCCGTCTGCCGGTTGGCGGCATAGGCGCGGCCGAGCGCGAACATCGCGCGCCGCGACGACGGTGCGGCCTGCTTGCAGAATTTGACGGCGGTCGCAATGTCGGATGCAGCAAGCTCCGTCACGCCCTTCACATCGGCCGGCTTGTCGGGGTCGCTGGGATCGGCGGCCAGCCGGTCGCACAGGACGAGATCGGCCGACTGCGCATGCGCCGATAACGGCGCTGCAAGCGCGAGGAGGATGGCAAGGAGACAAGTCCGCATGGGCGCCACGTTGCGTCTCTGCTCCGGCAAATTCAAGGCTCGAGTCCCGATTGGCGCAGCACCGGGACGACCTCCGGCGATGCCAGATAGCGCAGCAGCCGATCGGCCGCTTCGGCATGTCTGGCGTTGGCCATGCGGCCGGCGGAAAACACGGCCGGTGTTTGCAAATCGTGCGGGATCGGGCCGACGACCTCGATGCCCTCGACCTGCTTCAGCTCACTGATCTGCTGCACGGCGAGGTCAGCCTCGCCGCTGACGAGCCGCTCCGCCGTAAAGCCCTGCTCGACGATGGTGGCCTTGGCGTTGATCTCGGCTGCGATGCCCCATCGCTGGATCAGCTGGGCGAAATAGACACCGCTCGCGCCCAGCCGCGAATAGGCGACGGATCGCGCCGCGAGCAGCGACTTGCGCAATGCAGCTTCGCTGGAGATGTCGGGATGCGCCTGCCCTGCCCGCACGGCCACGCCGACGAAGGAGCGCGCCAGATCGGCCGCGCTACCCGCGGCCACGCGGCCATCGCCGATCATCTCGTCGAGCCCCTCACGGGTCAGGATGACGAGATCGGCGGGCTCGCCGTCGCGCAGACGTTCCAGCAGTGCCAGGGTTGGCGCGAAGTCGGCATCGACATGGATGCCGTGAGCGGCCTCGAAGGCGGAGGACAGGCTGCGCATCGCGCCCATCAGGCCGAGCGTCGAGAGCATGCGAATGTTTTCCATGGGCTATTCCTGTCGCGATCAGGCGCGGTGCATCAGCTTGAGCGCGGCGGTCAGGCGCAGGCTGCGCTTGCCGGCGAGCGCCGTTGCCTCCAGCACTGCCTGCTCCGCGTCATAGGTGCCGGAGAAACCGATGCCGACCTCATGGCCGCCGAAGATCGGATCGTCCTTGGCCGGCGTGTGCTCCTGGTTGAGGATCTGACCCTTCCAGCGCCCCTTGGCCGCGGTGTAGCTGCCGAGATAGTAGAACGAGGCATCGCCGCCGAGGATGCGGCCCTGGTTGAGCAACATCACGCCGGTCAGGCCGCCATCGACGCCGTCGAGCATGCGAAGGTGGATCGAATAGAGCCCGTCGGCGATGCCGGCCTCCCCGACGCCGCCCGCGATCGGCACCTCGTCTTCGGTGATCGGCGTCATCACCGACTGGAAGGGCACGCCGGGCAGCTCTTTCAGCTCGCCCTTGAAGCGATAGAGATCGCCGTCGGCCCAGCCTTTCGCAAGCAAGGTCGCATCGTCGGTGCCGGCCATGGCGCGGTAGTTCGGGTCCGGGTTGTGGCGGACCGTCTTGATGACGATGTCGACGCCGGCTTCGGTCCTCTCATAGGTGCCGATATGAGCGAAGGCCGAATTGCCGCCGAGCATCTTGCCATTGCCGACATGCATCACGCTCCGGCCGACCGCGTCGCCGAGCTGAAATCGCACCTTGTAGAAGCCTTCAAACACCAGCCGTGTCCCCGGCCCCGCGCATCCCGGGGCATTCTATCCCGGTTTCGCCGGCGATGGACAGACTTCAAGCCGGCATGGCCGGCAGACCCACAACAACGGCTGTCATCGGAATGCAAAAATCCGCCGGAGCCTTTTCGGCTCCGGCGGATTGAAGACCAACCCGGGCCAGCCCCCCGGCCCGGGCCGGGAGGATCTTAGGCCGCGGCCTTCTTGTCGGCCGGCACGGACGCGATCGTCTTCAGGATCTGCGAAGCGATCTGGTATGGGTCGCCCTGCGAGTTCGGACGGCGGTCTTCCAGATAGCCCTTGTAGCCGTTGTTGACGAAGGAGTGCGGAACGCGGATCGACGCGCCGCGATCGGCAACGCCGTAGCTGAACTTGTTCCACGGCGCGGTCTCGTGCTTGCCGGTCAGACGCTTGTCGTTGTCCGGGCCGTAGACGGCGATGTGGTCCATCAGGTTCTTGTCGAAGGCCGCCATCAGCGCCTCGAAGTACTCCTTGCCGCCGACCGTACGCATGTACTCGGTGGAGAAGTTGGCGTGCATGCCCGAGCCGTTCCAGTCGGTGTCGCCGAGCGGCTTGCAGTGGAACTCGATGTCGATGCCGTACTTTTCGGTCAGGCGCAGCATCAGGTAGCGGGCCATCCACATTTCGTCAGCGGCCTTCTTGGAGCCCTTGCCGAAGATCTGGAATTCCCACTGGCCCTTCGCGACTTCCGCGTTGATGCCTTCATGGTTGATGCCGGCAGCCAGGCAGAGGTCGAGATGCTCTTCGACGATCTTGCGGGCGACGTCGCCGACGTTCGAGAAGCCGACGCCGGTGTAGTACGGGCCCTGCGGCGCCGGATAGCCGGAGGCCGGGAAGCCGAGCGGACGGCCGTCCTTGTAGAAGAAGTATTCCTGCTCGAAGCCGAACCATGCGCCGGCGTCATCGAGGATGGTGGCGCGCTTGTTGGAGGCGTGCGGGGTCTTGCCATCGGGCATCATGACTTCGCACATCACGAGCACGCCGTTGGTGCGCGCGGCGTCCGGGAACACGGCGACCGGCTTCAGCACGCAATCGGAGCTGTGGCCTTCGGCCTGCTGCGTGGAGGAGCCATCGAAGCCCCAGAGCGGAAGCTGCTCGAGCGTCGGGAACGACGCGAATTCCTTGATCTGTGTTTTGCCGCGCAAGTTCGGAGTCGGCGTATATCCGTCGAGCCAAATGTACTCGAGCTTATACTTGGTCATTGAGCCTCTCTGTAGATGATGCGAAAGGTGGGGTTGAGAGCCCCCGCACGTTTGTACCCGGCCATCATCGGCCGACCCTCTACAAGCATTTTGCGTGCCAAAAGGCCGCAGCGCGGGAGGTTTTCCACCGCGGCCGGGATCGGCCCCCGACGGCAAACCGTCCCCGGCGGCGTGCGTCATAGCCGCGCACCTTCGCGTGAAGCTGCACTGCAAAAATCCCGCGGAAAACGCCTGATTCTGGAGCAGACGCACCGTTGCCGGAGGTTGCCGATGAAACGCGCATCAACGTCCAGCAACTTTCGCAAAGTCCTGCGCCTCTGCCTAGCAACCTTTGGAATGGCCCAGGCGTTAGCCACCGACACGGTGCCTTAGGGGGTGCAGAGGGTCACCTGCCTACAGATTGGGCAGCAACTGATTTCCTTTTCAGCACTTTCCAATTCGGGATGCGCGGCCGATATGGGGAATCCAGTAACCACAATCGAACGAGTCGGGCGCACCATGGAGGCCAAGGCGCTTCGACCCAGGAGCAATCGCAATGATGAATAATGGTCTGAATCACGGATCTGCAACGATCTACCAATTCCCTGTCGGGGGCCGCGCGGCTCTCGCCGGACGCCGCTATGGCGACACCCGTCTTCCCGCCGATCATGCTTCGCTTCCTGCGAACGTCTCGATCTGCAGCGACAGCTGGTACCACCAGGATGCGGTCGACGAAGCAAAGCCCAAATGGGAACGCTAATGTTTGTGTTTGGTATGATACCGCCGCGCGCGCGCAAGCGTCCGACGGAAGTTTGAAAAAGGGTCGAAACAACGAGGTTTCGGCCCTTTTTGATTCCTGCTGGACTTCCGGTTAGAGCGCGGGCTTTTCGATCACCGTGCAGGAAGTGACCGGCCGCTTCAGATGCTGGACCGTGGTCGCTCCGGTCTTGCCGATCCTCAGTGTGATCCCTGCCCCCGAATAGCGGGTGCCAGAAAGCGCCAGCCGCTTCTTCAGCGTGACAGGTTCGCCGTCGATCTGGAGGAAGGCGCGTTTGTCATCGTCATAAAATCCCACGATGAACTGCGTACCATCGGCGCAGCGATAGGTCCGGAACGTCTGCGCGTCCGCCTGTCCCGCACCGATAATTCCGCCCGACAGCATGGTGATCGCCAAAACAATGGCCTTGTGCCGGCTCATGATTGCCCCCTTGAATGCACTCAAGGACGCCGTAGTGCGTCCAGTGGAAACATAACCCAAGCTGATCTCATGCCAGATTCCCCTGCCCGCCACCTCGCCCTGCAAGGCGCCAGCAATTTTCGCGACCTCGGCGGCTATCCGACTTCGGATGGCCGCACCACGCGCTGGCGCCACATCTTCCGCTCCAACCATCTCGGCCAGCTCACGCCCGCCGACGTCGAGATCGTCCGTGCGCTGGGCGTGCGCAGCGCCTTCGATTTTCGCGGCGTCGAGGAGCGCGCGGCCGGCGTCTGCGTCGTGAACGAGATCACCGTGCATTCGCTGCCGATCGAGCCGACGGTCGTCGCCGCGCTGCGCGCCGAGCTTGCTGAGGGCAGGCTCACCGCGCCGGTCGCGCTCGAACTCATGCGGGAGTCCTACCGCAACTATGTCCGCCACAACACGCACAGTTTTCGCGCGCTGTTCGGCCATCTCCTGGAAGACCGCGCGCCGCTGGTGATCCACTGCACCGCCGGCAAGGACCGCACCGGCTTTGCAAGCGCGCTGATCCTGCATGCGCTCGGCGTGACCGACGAGGTCATTGCCGAGGACTACCTGTTGACCAACCAGCACTACAAGCGGGACGCATCGAACGCTTCCGATCTTCCCGCCGACGTCCTCGATGCGATCGGCAGCGTCGAAGCCTCATATCTTGGTGCTGCCTTCGAGGCCGTCTCCAACGAATATGGCGATCTCGAAACCTACTTGCGCGACGGCCTCAAGCTCGGCACACCGGAGCAAACGGCGCTGAAGGCGCGCTATCTGCAATCGTAAGCGGCCGTGCCGGGAGAACGACGATGCAAGGCAAGGTTCTGATCGTGACGGGCGCGCTCGGCGCACTTGGCAAGGTTGTCGCCGAGACAGCGTTGGCGCGCGGCGCGCGTGTGGCCGGCATCGATCACGCACCCTCGCAGATGTCGGCAACGCCCGAGCGCATCGAGATCGGCGGCGTCGATCTGTCCGACCCAGCGCAAGCGAAGACGGCGGTCGAGGCGGCGGCAAAGCAGTTCGGCAGGCTGGATGCGCTGATCAACATCGCCGGCGGCTTCGCGATCGAGACCGTGGGCGACGGCGACATCAAGACGTGGCAGCGCATGCATGCGCTCAACGTGCTGACGGCCCTCAACACCTCGCACGCGGCGCTGCCGCATCTCGCCGCATCCGGGGCCGGCCGCATCGTCAATATCGGCGCCATGGGCGCGCTTCAGGCAGGTTCCGGCATGGGCCCCTATGCGGCGTCGAAAGCCGGCGTGCATCGCCTCACCGAGGCGCTTGCCAACGAGTGGAAGGGCAAGGTGACCGTGAATGCGGTGCTGCCGTCGATCATCGACACCAAGGCCAACCGCGCCGACATGCCGAAAGCGGATTTCTCCAAATGGGTGACACCGCAGGAACTCGCCGAGGTGATCCTCTTCCTCGCCAGCGAGGCCGCGAGCGGCGTCACCGGCGCGCTGATCCCGGTGAGCGGCCGCGTCTAGTCCGGCACTAATAGCCGCAGATTGCCTTTGAAGCGGATGCTCTGCTTGCCGGCGAGCGCAATGCCTTCGCCATAGGCGGTCTCGTCGGCGTAGGTGCCGCTGAATCCGATGGTCACGACCTTGCGGCCCCACACCGGGCGCTCGTCGAACGAAGGCGAATGCTCCTCGTTGGTCAGCTCGCCCTTCCACTTGCCGTCGGCCGAGGTGTAGGTGCCGTAAGCGAAAAAGAATGAATCGCCACCTCGCATGGTGCCGTCGCGCAGGACCATGACGCCCTGGTTGCCGCCCTGGACGGCATCCAGCATCTCGATGCGAATGTGATAGAGGCCATTCCTGATCGTCATCTTCGTAAAGCGCCCGACTGTCCCGGTCGCAGGATAACCGCACCATCGGTTCCCGATCAAATGGCGCAGAGCCACAACTGCGTTCCGGGCTAGACTGGCCGCGACTGATTCTCGGATCGGAACGCAAGACCCGGACGCTTTCCTTGGAAACCGCGCTTTATCTACCCGTCAAACGCTTCCTCGAAGAGCTCGGCTTCACGGTCAAGGGCGAGATCGGCGGCTGCGACCTCGTCGGTCTCAGCGCCGGTGATCCGCCTGTGGTGGTGATCGGCGAGCTCAAGCTCGCCTTCAATCTCGAGCTGATCCTCCAGGCGGTCGATCGTGCATCGGCAGCCGACGAGGTCTGGATCGCCGCAAAAATGTCGATCCGCGGCAAGGGGCGCGAGAGCGATGCGCGTTATCGCAATCTCTGCCGCCGCCTCGGCTTCGGTATGCTTGGGGTGACTGACCGCGGCCAGGTCGAGGTGCTGGTGAAGCCGCCGACGGCAGCGCCGCGCCGCGAGCCGAAGGTCCGTTCGCGCTTGGTCGCCGAACATCAGCGCCGCCAGGGCGATCCCGTGCTCGGTGGCAGCACCCGCGCGCCGATCATGACGGCCTATCGCCAGCAGGCGCTGGCCTGCGCCTCGGCGCTCGCGGGAGGTCCGCGGCGCGTGAGCGAACTGCGCGAACGCTGTCCCGATGCCGGCAAGATCTTGCTTAGCAATGTGTATGGCTGGTTCGAACGCGTTGAGCGGGGAATCTACGGGCTGACCGAGGCCGGACACGCGGCGCTGACACGCTGGCCGCAGGCACCGATGAAAGAGACGCCCCGCGAGGCATCGCCGCCCTAGCGGAAATCACGTCGGGAGACATCGCATGATCGTTGTGACTGGCAGCGTAACGGTCCGCACCGAAACGTTCGACGAGGCGCGCCGCCTGAGCCTCGAGCATGTTCATCGGTCGCGACAGGAACCCGGCTGCATCTCACATGCAGTGCATGTCGACTGCGAGAACCCGCTCAGGCTGGTGTTCTTCGAGCAATGGGCCGACCGCACCGCGCTCGCCGCCCACTTTGCGGTACCTGCATCCGGCGAGTTCGTGCGCACCTTGCGCTCGCTGGCCACGGGGCCGACCACGCTCGACCTCTATGAGGCCGACAGGCTCGAAAAGCTGTGAGCGCATAGCTGTGATGCCACACCAAATTCATATTGCAATGCAACATCTCCGGCACTAGGTATCCCGGCATCAAACCGAGGCCGTTATGAGCGCAGACTGGAACACCAAATATGGCACGCGGCGCGTGCGCCACGATCCGCCGACCCTGGACGAGGCGATCTTCGCCGCCGTCGGCATCACCGACGATCACGAGCAGCAGGCGGAGATCGCGGCAGCGCTGATGGGGATGCCGCTCGAAATCGTGCAGGCCGAGGTGAAGAAGCAGGCCCGCACCAACGGCCGCATCACCGCCACGCGCGTGATCGCAGGCGAACAGGGTGCGCAGCGCTCGGTGGTGGTCGAACGCCGTGTCGTCCGCCGCTTCGGCAACGACAAGCGCACCGGTACCTGAGCGCTCAATTCCCCATCTCAAATACGAAAGCGGACCGGTTTTGCCGGTCCGCTTTTTGATTCCAGTCCGCTTTTAGATTTAGGCGGCGCGATTGCCGTACATGCTGGAGATGATCTTCCAGCAGGTCGAGTTGAAGCTGAGAAGAGCGCGGCCGGCCGTGAAGGGCGAGGCCGCGAGTTCAGCGAGCTCGGCCTCGGGCGTCTTGGCGAGATCGATCGTGCCGGTCGATTCGCCATGACGGAATTGCAGATTCGCCCCGAACTTCCTGGCGAGCGCCCGCATGGCGTGATTCTCGGCGCCGGTCGTGATGCGCAGGCGCTTGTAGCCTTTCCAGCGCGCTTCCGCGATCAGCCGGCTGAACAAGATGGTGCCGACATTCTGGCGCCGTGCCGAGGCTTCCACGCTGAAGGCGACCTCCGGCAACGAATCGTCCTCCGGCGGATGCAGCTCGGCCGCACCGCGGACCACGCCGTCGACGATGTAGGCGACAATCACGGTGCCGTCCTCGGCGCAGCGGGCGGCGTAACGCTCGATGAAGCTGTCGTCGAGAAAGCCGTTGAAACGGTCGTGCCGGCTTGCGGAATCAAGCCTCAGGAGGTGATCGCGCAGAAGCGGCAATTCTTCCTGCTGGCTCAAGGTCCGCACATAGCCCGGAACGGGCGTCGTGCGGGTCGTGTCTTCAAGTACCACGTCAAGTACCACGTCAAAACTCCTCTTGGTGTCCCTCGAGGAGGCGTTCGAATCCCTAGGCCCCCAATATTGTGCGTCGCAGCATATTTTTCAAGACGGGAACCTGCCCAAGTTTCAGGCATCGAAAGCGACCAATTCGTTAATAAAATCAAGCCCCCGTAGTCATACGAGGACCAGCTGGGTCTGGGTCACCACGGCAACCAGCTTGCCGTCCTCGGTCTCCAGCCGGGTGCTCCAGACCTGGGTCCGCCGTCCCCGATGGACCGGTGTAGCCGTGGCGATAACCGTGGTTCCCTCCTTCGCCCCACCGATGAAGTTGGTCTTGCTCTCGAGCGTCGTGGTGCCCTTGGCATCCTCCGGCAGATTGATCACGGTCGCGGCGGCACCGACGGAATCGGCGAGCGCCATCACCGCGCCGCCGTGGATGGTGTGGTGGAGTGTGCAGAGGTCGGGCCTGACCGTCATCCGCGCCACCACGCGGTCTTTCTCGGCCTCGACGAATTCGACGCCCTTGAGCTCGGCAAACGGCATCTTCATCGCTTTAAGTTTCTCGAGCGGCGTCATCGGATCTCCTCCCAATTCATTGTTGTTTCAGCGTGAATTGCTTCGGGCGGCAAAGCAATGACGTCCGAGGTAATGGCCCTGCTGACATCGGCGACGGCATTTGCGCATATGCTCTTCCCATGCGCCACTTCCCGCCCCGCCGCATCGTCTGCCTGACCGAAGAGACGGTCGAAACGCTGTACCTGCTCGGCGAGCAGGACCGCATCGTCGGTGTCTCCGGCTACGCCGTCCGCCCGCCCCAGGTGCGGCGGGAGAAGCCGCGGGTGTCGGCCTTCGTCTCCGCAGACATCCCGAAGATCCTGGCGCTGGAACCGGAGCTGGTGCTGGCCTTCTCCGACCTCCAGGCCGGCATCGTCGCCGATCTCGTGCGCGCGAGCGTCGACGTCCATGTTTTCAACCAGCGCGACATCGCCGGGATTTTGGCGATGATCCGGACACTTGGTGCGCTGGTCGGCGCCGCTGAACGCGCCGAAGGCCTTGCCCGTGATCTCGAACGGCGCCTCGCAGAGATGGCGGCAACACCTCGCCCCTCGGCGCGGCCAAAGGTCTATTTCGAGGAATGGGACGATCCGTTGATCTCCGGCATCGGCTGGGTGTCCGAGTTGATCGAGATCGCCGGCGGTCAGGATGTGTTTCAGGAATTGCGACATCGGCAGGCGGCAAAGGATCGCATCGTCTCGGCGGAGGCGGTGCGCGAGGCAGCGCCCGACGTGATCCTTGCCTCCTGGTGCGGCAAGAAGGTCGTCCCTGCCCGCATCCGCGCGCGCGATTGCTGGAACGAGATCCCCGCCGTGCGCGACGACCGCATCGTCGAGATCAAGTCGCCGATCATCTTGCAGCCGGGGCCGGCGGCGCTGACGGATGGGCTCGATGCGATCGTGACGGCCTTGTGGGGTAGACTCAAATAGCTTGATCGCGGCTCTCGTGTCCCGGACGCGCTGCAACGCGCCAGCGTTGCTGCGCAGAGCTGGGACCCGTCTCGATACGGAGTTCAGTGCAGCGTGGGCCCCGGCTCTGCAGCGCACCGCACCGGACGATGCTTCGCATTGCCGGGGGCGCTGCGCCGCGTCCGGGGCACGAGACCTTCTTCAGGTCACCGCGTTCACGACCTGATATTCCGGCCGACGCCAGACCTCGCCTGCAATCACCTCCTCGATGATCTCGGCTGCTCGCATGATCTCGCTCTCCCCAATGTAGAGCGGTGTAATCCCGAACCTCATGATGTCAGGCGCGCGGAAATCGCCGATGAGGCCACGGGCGATCAGGGCCTGCATGGCGGCGTAGCCGCCGTCGAACGCGAAGGAGACTTGTGAGCCGCGGTGCTCGTGCGCGCGCGGGGTGACGAGCTTGAGCTCGGGGCAGCGGCGTTCGACCTCGGCGATCAGGAGATCGCCAAGGGCGAGCGAACGCGCACGGACCTCACGAAGGTCGACCCTGTCCCAGATGTCGAGCGAGGCCTCCAGCGCCGCCATTGCGAGCACCGGCGGAGTGCCGACGCGCATGCGCTCGACGCCGCCGGCCGCCGCGTAGCCAAGCTCGAACGCAAACGGCTTGGCGTGGCCCATCCACCCCGACAGCGCGGCGCGCACGCCGTCGGCGTGGCGCGGCGCGACGTAGAGGAAGGCCGGCGCGCCGGGGCCGGCGTTGATATATTTGTAGGTGCAGCCGGCGGCGAAATCGGCACCGCAGCCAGCGAGATCGACCGGCAGCGCGCCGGCCGAATGCGCGAGGTCCCAGACCGTGACGATGCCGAGCGCATGCGCCTTCGCGGTGAGCGTCGCTATGTCGTGGCGCCGTCCGGTGCGATAGTCGACCTCGGTGATGTAGAGGACCGCAATCTCCTCCGACAACGTGGCCTCGATCTCCTCCGGCGCCACCAGGCGCAATTGATGGCCGCGGCCGAGCGTCGCGATCAGGCCCTCGGCCATGTAGAGATCGGTCGGAAAGTTTCCGGTGTCCGATAGCACCACCTTGCGCGAGGCGTTCATGTCGAGCGCGGCGGCGAGTGCTTGGTAGACCTTGAGCGACAGCGTGTCTCCGACCATCACGGAGCCGGCTTCCGCACCGACCAATCGCGCGATGCGGTCGCCGACATGGCGCGGCTGGGCATACCAGCCCGCACTGTTCCAGGCGCGGATCAGCTCGTTGCCCCACTCGGCCGTGATGACGTTGCCGACGCGCTCGGCAACGCCCAGCGGCAGCGCGCCGAGCGAATTGCCGTCGAGATAGATCACGCCCTCAGGCAAATGGAACAAGGCCCTGGTGTCGTCATAGACGCGAAGCTTGGTCATGGGATCTCTACAGAATCGTGCGGACGCGCCAGAGCTCGGGGAACAGCTCGACCTCCAGCATGCGCTTGAGATAGCTGACGCCGCCGGTGCCGCCGGTGCCGCGCTTGAAGCCGATGACGCGCTCGACCGTCGTGACATGGTTGAAGCGCCAGCGCCGGAAGTAGTCCTCGAAGTCGACCAGCTTCTCGGCAAGCTCGTAGAGCATCCAATGCGTCTCCGGCGCTTCGTAGACGATCCGCCAGGCCTGGAGCACGCCCTCGTTGAAGCTGTGGGTTTCGCGAACGTCGCGCGCCAGCACGGACGCGGGCATCTTGAGCCCGTTGCGGTCGGCGAGCCGCAGCACCTCGTCGTACAGGCTCGGCGTGGCAAGCTCGCCTTCGAGCACCCTGGTCGTTTCCACGTCGTGCGCGTGCGGCTTGAGCATGGCGTGGTTGCGGTTGCCGACCAGAAATTCGATCAGCCGGTACTGGCGCGACTGGAAGCCCGAGGACTGGCCAAGCTGCGAGCGGAAACGCGTATACTCGCTGGGAGTCATGGTGCGCAGCACGTCCCAGGCGCCGTTGAGCTGCTCGAAGATGCGCGACATCCGCGCCAGCATCTTCATCGCGGGCTGCACTTCGTCCCTGGCGATGGCGCGGCGCGCAGCGCTGAGCTCGTGGATGGCAAGCCGCATCCACAGCTCCGTGGTCTGATGCTGGATGATGAACAGCATCTCGTCATGGGCCTCCGAGAGCGGATGCTGCGCGCCGAGGATCGCGTCCAGCGCCAGATAGTCGCCGTAGGACATACGCCGGGCGAAATCGGTCTCGGCGCCTTCGCTCGTGGGATCGTAATCGCTGGACGTCATGGCAGGCCCTTTCGATCGATCGATCCTCGCCGCGTCAGTCGAGGCCGATCAGGCGCGCGGTGATCGGGGACGACGGATCCTTCAGTCCGTCGATCACCGTAAAATGGTTGAGCCCGGGATCGACGACGAGGCGCGTCGGCACGTCGAAACCGGTCCAAACATTGGCGATCAGATCGGACTGGCGCATGAATTCGGGCCGCTCACCGCCGCCGACCCAGGCCGTGACCGGCGAATGTCCCAGCGGCAGGTGCAGCGCCGCGCTTTCAAGCGTCGCCTCCTCCATGGTCATGCGTAGCGTGTCGTTCATCTTCGTCTTGAGCAGCGGTCGCAGATCATGCAAGCCGCTGATCGAGAGCGTGCCGGCGATGCGGTTGTAGACGGCAGGCTCGAGCCGGCTGTCGTTGCACAGCATGCGCGTGACGAGATGGCCGCCCGCGGAATGGCCGGCGAGCCGGATCGGGCCGGAAACGAGCGAAGCCGCCTTGGCGATCGCGGCGGTGATCTCTGCGGTGATGTCGGAGATGCGGGCGGCCGGCGTCAGCGTGTAGCTCGGCAGCGCCACCGTCCAGCCGTGATGCCGCGCGCCTTCGGCCAGATCGGTCCAGGTCGACTTGTCGAAGCGCATCCAGTAGCCGCCGTGCACGAAGACGACGAGGCCCTTGCTGTCGCCGTCGGGCAGGATCAGGTCGAGACGCTGGCGCTCGCCCGGGCCGTAGGAGACGTCCGCGCGGAAGTCTTTCAGGCCGGCGCGGTAAGCCGCCGCCCGCTCCGCCCATTGGGCCGGCATCTTGTCCGAGCCCGGGATATGGGCCGAATTGGCATAAGCATCATCCCAATCGCGCATCGTGACACCCTAGGATTCGGCCGTCGAACCGGGCGCCAGTCTGCCACCAGTCAGGACGGCGTCCTAGTCTTTCTTTTAAGCTTAAAGTATTTGATCGCGCCCGTGTTTCAGGCAGTGGGCGCTCCAACCGAGGTGCCGCAGGGTGGGCAAAGCGATTTGTCCGCCGTAGCTCGAAGAGCGAAGGCGGAAGCGTGCCCACCCTTTCGCGCAAGATCGAAGAGAGATGGTGGGCACGGCGCAAGGGCGCCTTTGCCCACCCTACAGGACCGTCCGCCCATCATTGCGAGCGCAGCGAAGCAATCCAGTCTGCTTCCGCAGCGACGCTCTGGATTGCTTCGTCGCAAGGGCTCCTCGCAATGACGGCGGAGAGACCTACGCCTTCTCCACCCCGCACCAATCCGCGATGAACAGGGCCATCGCCTTGGTCGACTTCTTCAGCGACTCCAGGTCGACGAATTCGTTGAAGCCGTGCATCTCGCCGCCGCTCGCGCCGAAGCAGAGGCTCGGGATACCGTGATTGAGACCGTAGAAGCGGGTGTCGGTGAGCGCGGTGAAGACGAGGTCTTGGATTTCGCCGCCATAGACGGTGTTGAAGGCCTTGCCGAACGCGGCCTCGGGCGCCGCGGCGTCGGTCAGTTCATACCCCTCCGACAAAAAGCCCGACCATTCGACCTCCGGCGGATTGTTGGCGAGGAAGCGGTGGTTGCGCGCGGCAGCCGCAACGCAGGCCATGATCTCCTTCTGGTGATCGGCGATCGACCAGCCCGGCAGGACGGCGATACGACAATCGACGTCGCACCAGGCCGGCACGCTGGAGGCCCAGTCGCCGCCCTTGATGATGCCAGGGTTGAAGTTGATGGGATGGTTCAGCGTCTTGAAGTACCGATCGGCTTTCGCGCGCTCGTTCCATTCGATCTCGAGTTTCTGCAGCGCCTGGATCAAATGATAGGCCGCCATGATTGCGTTGGCGCCGGAGCCGGCGAAGGCAACGTGGGTCGGATGGCCCTTCACGCGCAGGCGAAACCAGATCACGCCGACCTGCGAGCGCACCATCTTGCCGCCGGTCGGCTCCGGGATGAAGCAGGCGTCGGCGCGATAGCCGCGCTGCAATGTCGAGAGCGCGCCGACGCCGGTGCTCTCCTCCTCGATCACGGACTGGAAGTGGATCCGCGCCGTCGGCTTGAAACCCGCCGCCTTGATCGCATCCAGCGCGTAGAGCGCGCCGATCGTGCCCGACTTCATGTCGCAGGCGCCGCGGCCGAACATCTTGCCGTCCTTGATGACCGGCGAGAATGGCGGCGTGTCCCACAGTTCCAGCGGCCCCGCGGGCACCACGTCGCAGTGCCCCTGGAGGATCAGCGATTTGCCGCCGTTCGTTTGCGGGCGGTAGGTGCCCACCACCGTGCGCGCCTTGGAGAAATCGTGCTCGATCGGACCGAAACCACGCAGATCCTTGAGGTCATCGACATCGATGTGCCAGTCGTCGACCTCGTAGCCGCGTTCGCGCAGGAGGTCGCCGATCATGTCCTGGCACGGCCCCTCGGCCCCGCGGGTCGAAGGGATCGCAACGAAATCGCTTGTGGTCGCAAGCTGGGCTTCGAAGCCGACATCGACGGCGTCAAGAATCCTCTGCTGCGTTTCGGCATTCATCAGGCAACTCCAAGCATCCAATTGGTCAATGGTGCGCGCAAGCTAGCCGATTTCAGCCGTTCGGGTACTCCACAAAATAAGCATCCCGCAATGCATCTTCGAGCAGCCGGCCTTCCGAATAGCCATTCAGCGTCGCAGGCCGGGTTACACCATCCAGCAGGCGCGAGCACGGCTCCGGCGCGCCCAAGACGGTGCGCACGGGGATGCACTCGGCATAGATCGGCAACTCGTAGTCCTCGTCGTCATCGGCGACACCCTTGGCGCGGACTTTGGCCGAGGCCTCCTCGATCTCCATCGCGATGAAGGAGGTCGCCTTGATCTCCTGCGTGTTGCTCTGACGCAGGGTCGCGGTGCGGTCCGGGAAGAAGCGATCGACCATGGCGATCACCGCCCGCTCCTTCTCCTCGGAATCGGTGACGAGATAGGCAGTGCCGAACGCCATCACGGCGCGGTAGTCGGCGGAATGGTTGAAGCCGCAACGCGCCAGCACGAGGCTGTCGAGATGGGCAACGGTGAGGCAGACGCGCTCGCCCCTGGTCTGATTGCGCAGCATGCGGCTCGCGCTCGAGCCGTGCCAATAGAGTTTTGTCCCTTCGCGCCAGAAGAAGGTCGGCGTGCAATAGGGCTGGCCGTCGATGACATAGGAGACGTGGCAGAGCATCGAGGAATCCAGGATGCGGTGAACGGTGTCGTGATCGTAGAAGCCGCGGTCGTGACGGCGCTTGACCTGGTTGCGCGCTGACGTCGGATAGGAATTCTGGCTTTCAGTTTGGCTCACGGCCGCTCCTGTCGGGCTTGGAACAATTCCAGGAGAGTTGTAACCGCGGATTTGGTCTGCGATAGTGCCAATTCCATGCGAAAAATTCCAACCAATTCACCCGCGCCCGCCAAGGCGGAGTTGCCCCTCGACCTCACCGGCCCGCACATCACCGCGGTCGCGTCGTCGGCGCACCGGCTGTACCAGGCGTTGTGCGACATGATCGTCTCTGGCCTCGTCAAACCCGGCGAGCCGCTGCCGCCGTCGCGGACACTGGCCAAGCAGACCGGCTTCCGCCGCAACGCCGTCGTCACTGCCTATGAGCGGCTGATCGCCGACGGCTTTGCCGACGCGACCGTTGGCTCCGGCACTTTCGTCGCCGCGCGCATTCCGGCGCCTGCGGCCGATTCGAAGAAGCCGAAGGCCGTGGTCGAAGCACCGCGGCAGGGCGCGTTCTCGCTCGGCTGCACCCATATCGACGAGCGCGCGGTGCAGCGCTTCCGTGCCTTCCTCGGACGGCGCATGCGCGCGTTCGGACCTGAGCATCTGCACTATGGTGATCCCCGCGGCAGCCGCGAGCTGCGCTCCGCGATCGCCGATCATCTGCTGTCAGCGCGTGGCCTGCGCTGTGACCCCGATCAGATCATGCTGACCTCGGGCACGCTGCACGCGTTGCGCATCGTGCTGAGCGCGATCCTGAGGCCCAACGATCAGGTCTGGTGCGAGGACCCGGGCTACCCCGCCGCGCGAAACACCATTTGGCATTGCGGTTATCGCGCCGTGCCCGTCCCCGTCGACGAGCACGGGATACGTGTCGCCAAGGGCCGCACCGCCGTATCGTCCGCACGCGCGGCCTATGTGACGCCGTCGCACCAGTTTCCGCTGGGCGTGCAGATGTCGATGCCGCGACGGCTGGAGCTGCTGGATTGGGCGAAGCAGGCCGGCGCCTTCGTGCTGGAGGACGATTACGACAGCGAGTTCCGCTATGACGGCGCGCCGTTGATGTCGCTTGCCGGCATCGATCATCTCCAGCGCGTGATCTATATGGGCACGTTCGCCAAGACGCTGTTTCCGGGCCTGCGCATCGGCTATTGCGCGCTGCCCGAGCGGCTGATCGCGGACGTCACGGCCGCGCGCGCCCCCCCCCCCCCCCGTGACCCCGGCCAGGAGGAGGAGGAGATTTTTATAAAATAAAACAGGCCCCCGCATACCAATTTGATATGTATCGGGGGGGCG
>NZ_JBVVPO010000002.1:0-5523 GCF_055811795.1 Bradyrhizobium sp. MI1.7 | reverse complement strand
TCACCCCCCCCACCCGCTCATAACCCCCGTGATCGGCGGGCCCGCTTTCTTTTTTTTTTTCCCCCCGGGGGCCCCCCCCCCCCGGCGGCCCCGCGCCCCCCCCCCGCCCCCCCGCGCCGCGCTCGACCGCTTTCCCGGCACGCTGATGGAGGGCGCGGTGGCCGACATGCTCAATTCCGGCGCGTTCGCCGCCAACCTGAAGCGGGTACGAAAGCTCTATCGCGAGGCGCGCGACGCGCTGGCTGAGACCCTGGAAACAGCATCCGACGGCGCGTTGTCGGTGCCTGTGCCGTCGCAAGGGCTGCACCTCGTCGCCCGGTTCGATCCATCGGTCGAGCTGTCGGCGGCGGCAGAAGCGAAGCAGGCGGCAGGCGCGGAAGGCTGGCTACTGGCCGACACCTATTCGCGCGCGCGTCCCCTGCCCGGGTTCGTGCTGGGATTTTCCGGCCACGCGGTTCCGCAACTCGTGGCCTCCGCCGAACGGCTCGCGCTGGAGTCGCGTGGCGCCTTGCGCGCGAGGAGCAAATCGGCCCGGCGGGCGTGACGAACGTTCACTATGAGAATCGCCTGCCGCTCCCTACATTGCGGCATCGATGCCGGGACCTCACATCATGCTGCTGCGCCGCGCGACCTGCCTCTCGCTGCTGATCTCGGTCGCCCTCGCGACGGCGGCGCATGCCGTCACTGTCGGACGTGAACAGGACATCACCGATCTCAAGCTCGGCCAGCGCGTGCAAGTGGATGACGGAACCTGCCCCGCCGGGCAGGTCAAGGAAGTGCGCGGTGCGAGAATGACCGACAAGGGCGTCGCGCGGACCATCGCCTGCGTTCCGCGCTTCGGTCCGAAATCGAAGTGATGGTTACGACTTCGCCGGGTCGAACATGCACTGCAAGGTCGGTTTGGCGATCTTGGTGAAGGTCGAGCCGATCTCGCCCTGCTTGGACGCGGGCACCCAATCAGTCTCGATCGTTGGCACGCCGGTCTCGCTGATGCCGCGCAACAGCGCCTCGCGCAGATCGCGGTCCTCGACGGCAGCAACGGCGTGATCATGCAGGCAGCCGCAGACCTCCTCGGGATGCTCCCAGCGCCCGAGCATCCGCGGCGCACACTGACGCATGAACTCGCTGCGGGGATCCGGTAGCCTCGAAGGAGCGCGAACCTGCGCGTGGGCAGCGCTGATCGTCAGAAGCGAAACGAACGCTGCGGCGCAGAATCGGACAATCATGATGGCCTTTATCGGCTGGTTTTTCTTGTGATTTTTCTTTTGATTTTCTTGGCTGTCGATCAGAAACGCGCAGCGACCACGATCGGCTGCGGCGCCGTGGTGGTGACCGGCGAGCCGCTGTACTGGAAGGTGCCGACACCCGGGAGATTGCCGTCCGGCGCCCCCGCGAACGAAGAGCCGGCGAGCACGAAAACGAAGGCAAGGATGAAGCTGAGCGTGCGCATGATCTCGTGTCCCAATTCCTTGGCCGGCGGTGCGTCGTCGTTGTGAAGCTGATAACCATGCGTCGTTTCGCGCGTGATGCGCCAAAAGCGGAAAATGGTTTCGTCTTTGTGAGAATTGTTTCGTCACGCGCTAGGCGACGAAACATTCAGCGGAAAATCCCAGTCTTTTCAAATGGGTCGCGCCGCGCCTGAAAGTGGCCTTGCAGGCTCTGTCCCTGCTTGGAAGCAGACCCACACTGCGCGCCGTCACACGCACGCCTTCCGCACTTCACATGCATTTTACGTTTTTCTGCTGAAGAGAAGCCCGAACGGGGGCTGGGTTCCGTCGAACCGGGCGCGATTCGACTGCGACCCAAGCCATCGAAACCGAGAAGCCCGGAACCACCGGGCGCGTTCAGTTGAGGGATGCCATCATGACGGCGCAAGATCGCGCAACGCCGCGCGACGCGGACCTGCGGACGGACCGCGCCGACCAGCGACCCAGCCGCGTCGCTTCAATCGGGGCGATGTCGCTGCAGTCGGACCGCGGCCACGAGGCCGCGCCACAAGCATTCGTGCGGCTGACCGGCTCGCATCTCGCAAAACCGCGCGCCAGCCGCACTCTCGTCACTGAGTGAACGCAAGAGCGTCACTGAGTGAACGCACGCGCGTCACTGAGTGAAGAACTCGCCGCACTTCTGGACGTTGGCGTCAGCCGGTCCCCACGGCATGACCGGTACCGTCGAGGTCGAGTTCTTCGGCGAGCCTTCGATCAGCCGGTCCGAATAGACCATGTAGACCAGCACATTCCGCTTGGCGTCACAGCCGCGCACGATCTGCATCTTCTTGAAGAACAGCGAGCGGCGCTGGCGGAACATGTCGTCGCCCTGCTCCATCTTGTTCTTGAACTTGATCGGACCGACCTGGCGGCAGGCCAGCGAGATATCCGAGACCTCCTCGGCAAGGCCGAGCCAGCCCTTGAAGCCGCCCTTCTCCGGCACCGTGAAATGACAGGCCACGCCCTCGACTTCGGGGTCGTCGAGGCCGTAGGTCGCGAGCTTGTCATTCGGGCTCATCCATTTGAATACCGTCGAGCGGCGGAAGATCAGATCCGGCTCGTCGGCGGCGATTGCAGAACTCGCTGGGACAGCGAGCAACAGGAGGAATAAAGCAAGGCCTTTCAAGCGGATGCCGGAAAGACCGGGGAAACGAGATGACATGAAGTTCTCCGGTAACAAGTCCCGGCAATGTAGGCATGCGACAGCCGGTCAGGAAGACGACCGGGAGCCAACGCGGCCGCCGTTTACCGCTCCGTGAGGCTTTTTTGCTACGTCATGGACAAAATTCGCTGACGGCAGAACTGCCGTGCTAGTGAACGCGTATCCCCTCTGCGAGACTAATTTCTGAGTTGGATTGTGGATTCGAGGAATGAATAGCGTGAACGGGGCCAGTTTTTCTGCCAGGCCGGCCCGGCTGTGGCAGGTCGCCATTTTGACGGCGGCGGGTGCGATTGGCTTGACCAGCCAGGCGGACGCGGCGTTCTACTACTGGAGCGACTACTCCGACGGGTCCTACGCCGCCCGGCAGGAGCGCTATCCCGACATTCCCCGGCAGAAGCCTCAGAAGCGCAGTACGGCTGGCAAGAAAGCGGTCGTCGCCGAGAAGGAAGCCGGCACGAAGCCGCAAGGTCCGCTCGTGATCGTCGTGTCGATCGATCGGCAGAAGGTGACGGTCTACGACACCAACGGCGTGTTCGCGGAATCCGCGGTGTCGACAGGCATGAAGGGCCACTCGACGCCGATGGGCGTGTTCAGCGTGATCCAGAAGCACAAATTCCACCAGTCCAACATCTATAGCGGCGCGCCGATGCCGTACATGCAGCGGATCACCTGGTCCGGCATCGCCATGCATGCCGGCGTGCTGCCGGGCTATCCGGCCTCGCACGGTTGCATCCGCATGCCGATGGCGTTCGCGGTGAAGATGTGGAACTGGACCAGGATGGGCGCGCGCGTGATCGTCTCGCCCGGCCAGATGTCGCCGCAAAATTTCTCGCATCCCCTGCTCGCCTCGGTGCGCGTGCCGCCGCAGCCCGCCGCCAGCCTGGAGCCGCAGACCAATGTCGGCGACAAGGCCGACAAGGGCGCCGCACCAACCAAAGTCAGCGAAGCAAAACCCGTCGAGACGAAGACCGCCAGCGCGGAGAGCGCGCTCGAGCTGCGTTCGTCGCTCGGCCATACCGTGATGTCGGATGCCACCACCGGCAATGCACCGGCGCGCGCGGAAGCAGCCGCACCAGCCGACAAGGTTGAGGCCAAGTCTGAAAAGAGCGCCGAGGCATCTGCCCCGGTCAAGCCGCAGTCGGAAGAAGCAGCCAAACCCGCAAGCACCGACGCAAAGCCCGTTGAGGCCGCGGAAGCGCCCAAGACTGCAGAAGCGCCCAAGGCTGAAGCCGCCGAGCCCGCGAAGAAGCCCGATGCGCCCGCTGCCGCACCGGCGCTCGCCGCCTCGCCCGACGCCAAGAAGGACGAGACCCGCGTCGCTGATCCTGCGCCTGCCGCGAAGCCGGAGACGCCCAAACGGGCCGGCCAGATCGCGGTGTTCATCAGCCGCAAGGACTCCAAGCTCTACGTGCGGCAGAACTTTGCGCCGCTGTTCGAGGTTCCCGTCACGATCGCTGCGAGCGACCGGCCGCTCGGCACGCACGTGTTCACCGCGGAGGTCGACAAGACCGACACCAACGCGTTGCGTTGGTCGGTGGTATCGCTGCCGGTCTCCGCCCGCGCCGCCGCGCGCGAGGATGACAGCCGCGTGACACTCCGCCAGCGTGGCGCCGCCGTGATCCCCGTCGCCGCCAAGCCCGTTACAGCCAAGCCCGTGGTCATGCCGGACAGCCCAGCCGAGGCACTCGACCGTATCTCGATCCCTGCGGACACCATGGCGAAGATCAACGAGATGCTGACATCGGGCGGCTCGATCATCGTCTCCGACCAGGGCATCAACCAGGGCGAGACCGGCGAAGGCACCGACTTCATCGTCCGCCTGTACTAGAGCGCTTTCGAGCGAAGTGGCGCCGCCCCGCGTCCGATAACGCGGTGTTGACCAGGCGCGTCGCGCCGACGCAGTAAGGTGCGTCCCGGATCACGTCGGGGGACGTTGCCATGCTGAACCGCAGGACCATGCTCGCCGCGCTGGTCGCGACTACCGCGTCTGCTGGACGCAGCCGTGCCGATGGCGGCATGAGCCGAATCTCGGCCTATGCCTTCTCCTTCCCTGCATTATCAGGCGACGACATCCGCCTTGCCGCGTTCACGGGCAAGCCGCTGCTGGTGGTCAACACTGCTTCGCTCTGCGGCTACACTCCGCAATACGCCGGCCTGCAAGAGCTCTGGAGCGAGTTTCGCGAGCGCGGGCTCACCGTGATCGGCGTGCCCTCCAACGATTTCGGTGGCCAGGAGCCCGGCGGCACCAGCGAGATCACGGAGACTGCACACCACCAATACGGCGTTACCTTCCCGATCGCGGCCAAGGCCGTGGTGCTCGGCGCCAAGGCGCATCCGTTCTACAAATGGGCGGCCGAGGCGCGCCCCCGCGACGTTCCGCGCTGGAACTTCCACAAATACCTGATCGGGCGCGACGGCTACATTGCCGAGGTGTATCCGTCTGCGGTCGATCCGACGGACACACGGGTCAAGACGGCGATTGCGAAGGCGCTGGCCGACAGCTGACACCCGCAAGCCCGCATCCGGTTGGGCACAATTGTGGCGGGGTGCCAAACAGCCGTTGCAATGACGAGGGCCCACCATCTAGGCTAGGACTATCAAGGGGCAGGATGGTTTTGCCAGAGGCGAAAAGCTGCGGCGGAACAACGGGATCAATCTCGAGGACAACACCATGCGTGTGGCGGCAGGACTGATTTTGGCAAGCGCGATGTCGGTTGCGATGGCAGGCGCAGCGTGGTCGCAGACCCCGGCCGCAAAGCCCGCAGCCGCCACACAGGCGGCACCTGCTGCAGCCCCCGCCGCAGCACCGGCGCCCGCTCCCGCGGCGGCAGCCGCTGCGCCGACGCAAGCGGCCTTCCCGCCCCCGCCCAAACA
>NZ_JBVVPO010000001.1:175359-551783 GCF_055811795.1 Bradyrhizobium sp. MI1.7 | reverse complement strand
CCGGATGGCTAAAGACCGTGGTGAGAACCACGAACGCGAACAGCGGCACGCCGAAGATCAGGAGCAGCGCCACGCGACAATCTCGCCGGCTGGCTCTATGTGTCGCCGCTGGTCCTGGTGCTCGTGCCGTTCTTCGTGGCGCCTATCTTGGTCGTACTGGCGGCGAGCTTCTTCGCCACTGACGGTTTTGGCGGCCTGACGCCCGACTTCACGCTGGCGAGCTACGTCGATGTGCTGCATTCGGCGCTGACGCTGAAGCTGTATCTGGCGACTATCAAGTTCACGGTGCTGACCTGGATCTTCACGCTGATCATCGGCTTTTTTGTCGCCTATTTTCTGGTTTTCCACGTCCGTAACCAGCTGCTTGCTATCGGCCTGTTCCTGCTGTGCACGGTGCCGTTCTGGACCTCGAACATCATCCGGATGATCTCCTGGATTCCTCTGCTCGGCAAGGAAGGCCTGATCAACCAGGCGCTGTTGACGCTAGGCGTAATCCGCCAGCCGCTTGAGGTGTTGCTGTTCTCCGACCTTGCGGTGGTCATCGCCTATGTCCACCAGCTCACGATCTTCATGATCGTGCCGATCTTCAACTCCATGGCGCGGATCGACAAGAGGCTGATCGAGGCCGCGATCGACGCCGGCGCCAGCCGTTTCGACATCATGCGTCTGATCGTGGTGCCGATGTCCAAGAGTGGCATCGCGCTCGGCACCATCTTCGTGGTCTCGATCGTAATGGGCGACTTCTTCGTGGTGAAAGTGATGTCCGGCGGCGGTTCGGCCTCGGTGGTCAGCGCGTTCTACGAGGACGTGGGCGTGCTGCAATATCCGACCGCGGCGGCGAGCGCCGTACTTCTGACTCTCGTGCTGGTTGCGGTCGTCGCGCTGATCCTACGCACGGTTGATATCCGGCAGGAGATCGCGCGATGAGCGCCGCCCTCGCCGACATGCCCGAAACGGCCGCGCCCGCGACCAGGAAGGCGATCGCACCGAGCAAGGGCGGCCGGCCCTGGACCTTCTACGTTCTTGCGACGCTATTCGGGTTCTACGTGATCGCGCTCTACGGGCCGATGTTCTGCATTTATGTCCTGTCGTTTCAGGATATCCGCGGCGGCCTCGTGTTCCCGATGAAGGGCCATTCGCTGCATTGGTTCGTCGATCTCTTCACGCAGGTGCGGACCGGCGACGTCAAGGGCTCATTCGACCGCTCGATCAAGCTTGCGGTCATCGTCACCGTGATCACAGTGGTGGTGTCCTTTCTGGCAGGGCTCGGCTTCCGCAAGCGCTTTCGAGGCGACACCGTCGTGTTCTACATGATGATTGGTAGCCTTGTTGCGCCCGGGCTGGTGCTCGGTCTTGGCACCGGCCTGCTGTTTCAGGCGCTCGGACTGAACGCCAGCTGGTACACCTCGGCGCTCGGCGCGCAGCTGTCCTGGACGCTGCCGTTCGGCGTGCTCGTGATGTTCGCGGTGATGTCGCGCTTCAATCACGTCTGGGAGGAAGCGGCCTACGATCTCGGCGCCAGTCGCTGGCAGTCGATCTGGCTGGTGATGATCCCGGTGCTGGTGCCCGGCATCGTCGCGGTGGCGCTGTTCGGCTTTACGCTCTCCTACGACGAGTTCGCGCGCAGCCTCCAGACGGCGGGCTCGCTGAACACGCTGCCGCTGGAAATCTGGAGCATGACGCTGAATGTCACCTCGCCCTCGCTCTACGCGCTCGGCACGGTGACGACCATCGTCTCATTCATCGTCATTGGCGCGAGCCTGGGCAGCATCGTGCTGATCCAGAAGAGGCGCGGCAGCAGCGCAAAGGGCTGAGCTGGAATATGAAGAGCGATCGCGGTGATATCGAACTGGCTGGCGTCGGCAAGAGTTTTGACGGAGCGACCTACGTGGTCGACGGCGTCAACCTCAAGATCGCCGACGGAGCCTATTGCTGCTTCATCGGCCCCTCAGGCTGCGGCAAGACCACGATTCTGCGCATGATTGCGGGCCATGAGGACCCGACCGCGGGCGAGATCGTGATCGGTGGCCAGAACGTCGTGGGGCTTGCGCCGGCCCAGCGGCGCACGGCGATGATGTTCCAGTCCTACGCGCTGTTCCCGCATCTCACCGTGCGCGACAACATAGCCTTTGCGTTGCGCGTGCGCGGGATGTCGAAGACCGATCGCCTGCGCGCCGCCGACGTCATGATCGAGAAGGTCCGGCTGACGCAATTCGCTGACCGCCTGCCGGCGCAACTTTGTGGCGGTCAGCAGCAGCGTGTGGCGCTGGCGCGCGCGGCGATCACAGAGCCGCGCGTGCTGCTGCTCGACGAGCCGCTCTCCGCGCTCGACGAGCAGCTACGCGTACAGATGCGCCAAGAGCTCAGGCGGATGCAGCGGGAGCTCGGCATCACCTTCATCCATGTCACCCACACCCAGCTCGAAGCGATTGCGCTCGCCGATCTCGTGGTGGTGATGGAGCAGGGCAAGATCAAGCAGGCGGGGGCCGCGCGCGACGTATACGCCCACCCGCACGACCGTTATGTCGCCGAATTCATGGGCGGTCAGAATGTGCTGTCGGGGCGGGTGGAGAAGGTCAACGGTGCAAGCTTTACACTCGCACAGGCCGCGCCTTCAGGAATCGAAGTGCCACTCCAGGCGCGCTCGACTGTCTCCGTGGGCGACAAGGTTGATATCGCTGTGCGCCGTGACGACGTCGCGCTGGTCAGGCCGGGCCGGGAGTTGCCGCCCGGCTGCAGCACGTCGCTGCCGAGCCGCGTGCTCGCGATCGAATATCAGGGCTATTTCGTCAAGGTCATGCTCGACACCGTGCCGGACGACGAGTTCGTGGCTTATGTGCCGGAAAAGACCTTCTTCGCAGATCCGTTCACCGTCGGCGATGTCGTCATGGCCACATGGGCCACGGGCAGCGCACTTCCACTAGCCTGAAGACCCCATCGCGCACAGGAGTATGACCGTGCAGATATCCTTCACTCTCAACGACCGGCCAACCACCGTTGACGTCGAACCGGCGACGCTCGTCGCCGAGCTGCTGCGCGAGCAGCTCAATCTGACCGGCACGCATATCGGTTGTGACACCAGCCAGTGCGGGGCCTGCGTGGTGCATCTCGACGGCCTCCCGGTGAAGAGTTGCACGCTGCTCGCGCCTGCGCTCGACGGCGCGACGCTGCTGACGATCGAAGGGCTGAGGAGTGAACCCGGCTCGAATCGGATGCATCCGATGCAGGAGGCGTTTCGCGAACATCACGGCCTCCAGTGCGGATTCTGCACGCCCGGTATGCTGATGACGGCGGTGGCGCTCGCCACTGAGAAGCCAACGCTGACGGAGGCGGACGTCCGCCACGGCCTCGAGGGCAATATCTGCCGTTGCACCGGATACCAGAACATCGTCGTCTCAGTGATGGCCGGCGCTGCCGCCATGAACGCTGCCAAAGGAGAGTGACCATGGGCAATGTGATTGGCATTGGCGCCTCACCGAAGCGCAAGGAGGACCAGCGGTTCCTGACCGGCCGCGGCAATTACGTCTCCGACATCAAGCGTCCCGGCATGACCGCGGGCGTGTTCGTGCGCTCTCCGCATGGCCACGCGATTCTGCGCGGCGTCGATAAGAGTGCGGCGCTGGCTTCGCCCGGGGTCATTGCTGTCCTGACCGGCGACGACGTCAAGACTGACGGACTGGGTTCGTTGCCCTGCGGTTGGGGCATCTCGGACGCCAAGGGCGTGCCGATGAAGGAGCCGCCGTTCCCGATGCTGGCTCAGGGCAAGGTGCGCTTCGTCGGCGACATGGTCGCCTTCGTTATTGCCGATACGCCGGAGCAGGCCAATGCGGCAGCGGAACTATTGACCGTCGACTACGAGGTCCTGCCGTCCGTAGTGGGCGTGCTCGAGGCGGTCCGGCCGGGCGCACCCCAACTGTTTGATGATGTGCCGAACAACATCTGCTGCGACTGGGAGCTCGGCGACAAGGCCGCGGTCGAGACCGCCTTCCGCAAGGCCGCGCATGTCGCAAAGCTGAGCCTGGTCAACAACCGCCTGATCGGCAACCCGATGGAGCCGCGTGCCGCGATAGCCGAGTATGAGCCGGGCACCGACCGCTTCACGTTGTGGACCACCAGCCAGTTCCCCCATGTCGTGCGCTTCCTGATGGGCGCTCTGGTCCTGAACATTCCCCAGCACAAGCTGCGCGTGGTCGCTCCGGATGTTGGCGGCGGTTTTGGTGTCAAGCAGTTCCACTACGGCGAAGAGGCCGTCATCACCTGGGCCGCCAAGCGGGTGATGCGGCCGATCAAATGGGTCGCGAGCCGCTCGGAGGGCTACGTTTCCGATCGTCACGGCCGCGATCATGTCACCGAGGCCGAACTCGCGCTCGACGAGACCGGCAAATTCCTGGCGTTCCGCGTCAACACGCTTGCCAATATGGGCGGCTATCTCTCGACGTTCGGGCCGAACATCCCGACCAATCTTTATGGGCCCTTGCTCGGCGGTGTCTACACCACGCCCGCGATCTACTGCAATGTGAAGGTGGTGTTCACCAACACCGTGCCGGTCGACGCCTATCGCGGCGCGGGCCGACCCGAGGCGACGTTCGTGCTGGAACGCATCGTCGATGTCGCAGCCAGCGAGATGGGCATCGACCGCGTTGAGATCCGCCGCCGTAACATGATTCCGAAAGAGGCCTATCCGTACCAGACGCCGGTGCTGGTGCAGTACGATTCCGGCGATCCGATGGGGTGCCTCGACGGCGCGCTGGTCGCGGCCGACGTCAAAAATTTCGGCATCCGTAAGGCGGCCTCGGCCAGCAAGGGAAAATTCCGCGGGCTCGGCTACTCGACTTATGTTGAGGCCTGCGGCCTGGCGCCATCGCGTTTTGCGGGACGGCTCGGCGCGCGCGGTGGCCTCTATGAGAGCGCCACGGTGCGCGTGCATCCAACGGGCCAGGTAACGGTCATGATCGGCACGCACAATCACGGCCAGGGCCATGAGACGACGTTCGCGCAGATCGTCTCGGAGAAGCTCGGCGTCTCCTTTGAGAATGTCGACATCGTGTTCGGGGACACCGATCGCGTGCAGTTCGGCATGGGCACCTATGGCTCCCGCTCGCTGGTGGTCGGCGGCGCGGCGCTGTCCAAGGCGACCGACAAGGTGATTGCGAAAGGCAAGAAGATCGCGGCGCATCTGCTCGAGGCTTCCGAAGTCGATATCCAGTTCGAGGCCGGAAACTTCTCAGTCGCGGGTACGGACCGCATCAAGTCGTTCGAGGAGATCGCGGGCGCTGCCTATGTGCCGCATAATTATCCGCTGGAAGTGCTGGAACCAGGGCTAGAGGAGCAGGCCTACTACGATCCCGTCAACTTCACCTATCCCGGCGGCTGCCACATCGCCGAGGTCGAGGTCGATCCGGAAACTGGCACGGTGACACTGGTCAACTACACGGCCGTGGATGACGTCGGCACGGTGATCAATCCGATGATCGTCGAAGGCCAGTTGCACGGCGGCATCGTCCAGGGTGTCGGCCAGGCGCTGTTTGAGAGCGCGGTCTATGACGAGGGCTCAGGCCAGCTCTTGTCTGGTTCGCTAATGGATTATTGCATGCCGCGGGCCGATCACATGCCGATGATGAAGGTTGCGACCCACTCCACGCTCTGCACTCACACGCCGATGGGTGTGAAGGGCTGCGGCGAAGTCGGGACCATCGGCTCGCCGGCAGCCGTCATCAACGCGGTGGTGGATGCGCTGTCGCATCTGGGCGTGACCCATGTCGACATGCCGGCGACGCCGAACCGGATCTGGCGCCTGCTGCAAAATGCGTCGCTGCCGGTCGCGGCGGAATAGGGAGGACAACAATGAAGCCGTTTGCCTATCACCAGCCGGCCGAGATTTTCGACGCAGCACGATTGCTGACCTCGATTGAGGACAGCAAGCTCGTAGCTGGCGGGATGACACTGATTCCCACCCTGAAACAGCGGCTGGCCAATCCCGTCGCGCTGGTCGACCTGTCGAAGCTCGGATCTCTCAAGAGTATCAACGATGACGGCGCCACCATCACGATCGGCGCGATGACGCCGCACGCGGTTGTGGCTGCCTCGAGACTGGTGCAGGCAAAGATCCCCGGGCTTGCGGCGCTGGCCGCGATGATCGGCGACCCTGCGGTACGCAGCCGCGGTACCATTGGCGGCTCGGTCGCTAACAATGATCCCGCGGCTGAATATCCGGCCGGTGTGCTCGGTCTCGGTGCCACGATCGTCACCAGCATGCGTGAGATCCCGGCCGAAAAGTTCTTCGTCGGGCTGTTCGAAACTGCGCTTGAGCCGGGCGAGATCATCACCGCGATCCGCTTTCCCGTGCCGCTCAAGGCGGGCTATGCAAAGTTCAAGGCGCCGGCGTCGCGCTATGCGCTGGTTGGCGTGTTCGTCGCTAAATTTTCCGACTGCGTTCGCGTGGCTGTGACTGGAGCAGGGTCGGGTGTGTTCCGCGTGCCGCCGATGGAAGAAGCGCTGTCGCAAAATTTCGATCCGTCCGCGATCGCGGCGATCAAGGTCGACACCGACGGCCTCACCTCCGACATCCATGCCGAAGCGGACTACCGTGCGCATCTCGTCACGGTCATGGCCAAACGTGCCGTCGACGCGGCGCTCAGCTAGCTTTTTAGGGTTGATGATGACTGATGGTTCCGGCCGAACGGCCTTCCCGCCAGCGCCGACTGGCCTTGGCGCGCTTTCTGCAACCGAGATCATGGCCGGCTATCGGCGCAAGACGTTTACTCCGCGTGATGTCGTGGACGATACGATAGCTGCGCTCGAAGCGACGCATGAGGCTTGCAATGCGGTGGTGACGCCGATGTACGGGCAGGCGAGGGCGGAAGCCGACCGCGTCACCAAGGAGATGCGCGCGGGCGAGGCCAAGGGGCCACTCGCCGGCGTACCGGTCACCATTAAAGACCTCGTCTTTGTTGCGGGCGTGCCAGCCTATGCCGGCTCGCCGATGAACAAGACGTTCGTGCCCGACGTGGATGCCGCGGTGGTGTCGGCGCTGAAGGCATCGGGCGCGATCATCACCTGCAAGACTACGACTTGCGAGTCCGGCTACAAGCTGACGGCCGACAGTCCGGTCACGGGTACCACGCGAAATCCCTGGAATCCCGGTCGCACCAGCGGCGGCTCGAGCGGCGGCGCGGCCGCGGGCGTTGCCGCGGGCTGCGGCCCGATCGCGATCGGCACCGACGGCGTCGGATCGATCCGTGTTCCATCATCCTTCTGCGGCGTGTTCGGGCTGAAGCCGACCTTTGGCCTCGTGCCGCGCTCGCCCGGTTTCTCGCCGCCATCCTGGGCCTCGCTCGCGCACACCGGACCGATCACGCGGACGGTCGCGGATGCCGCGCTCACGCTGGAAATTATCGCCGGCTACGACATGCGCGATGCCGCAAGTCTGCCCGTGCCGTCCCGTCGCTTCGACACCAACGCTGTTCCGTTGAATGGCGTTCGTATCGGCGCCAGCGCCGATCTCGGCTACGCCGCGGTCAGCACCGATGTGCGCGCAGCGTTCAACAAGGCGATCGCCGTTCTCGATGCCTGCGGTGCACAGGTCACTATCGATGGTCCGGGCCTCGATGCCGGCATCTTGGAACACACGCTGAAGCCGATCGCCTTCACAGAGCAGGCGGCGGCGGTTGCGACAAAGACCACGGCTGATTTGGCCAGTTCGGAAGCCGATTATCGCGACGTGGTTACCGCCGGCCGCCACTACAGTGGCACGGACTATATCGAAGCCAGCTATCGGCGCGGCCAGGCGCGCAATGCATTCCTGAAGCTGTTTGAGCGGGTCGATGCGCTAGTGACGCCAACGGTTGCGGTGACCGCGTTCGAGGCCGGTAAGATCGGTGTCGGCAAGATCGACGGCAGGCAGGTCGATCCGCATCTCGGCTGGTCGCCCTTCACCTGGCCAATCAACCTCGCTGGCCTTCCGGCCGCGACTTTGCCTTGCGGTTTTGACCGGGATGGCCTGCCGATTGGTCTTCAAATCATCGCGCCCTGGCTCGACGAGCCCACGATCTTCCGCATCGCTGCGGCGTTCGAGCAGGCGCAGCCCTGGGCAAAGTTTTGGCCGTCGCTGGCGCTCAACGAGATAGGGCGAACGCGCGCGAAGGCGTAGTGCTAGGACAACGCGATCGGTGCGCCGCGGCCGCTGAGCTCTTCGTCGAGGCGCAGATAGTGCGCCAGGTAGTCGTGCAGTGCGGTCGCGGCTTTCGAAGTCGCGCCGCTCGATTTGTAGAGCAGCAGCTCGATTTTCGGCAGCGGCGGCAGGCCCTCGTTGGGACCGATCTCGCGCATCGTCGGCACCAGCGCGCTGCGGCCGAGCACGGTGACGGCCATGCCGGCGAACGCCGCGGCCTGCAAGCCGCCGACGCTTTCGCTGACGCAGGCGATGCGCCAGCGCAGATTCGCGCGCTCTAGCGTATCGATGGCATAGTCGCGATAGATGTTGCCAGGCGGCAAGAGCGCGAGCGGAATCGGGCGCTCCTGGTGCGCGGCGGATTGATCACCGGTCATCCAAACCAACTGCTCGCGCCGCACCACCTGGCCCCCGGTGAAATCATTCATCCGTGTGACCAAAGCGATGTCGACATCGCCGCGCTTGACGAGACCGACCAGTGGCGTCGACAGCGCGCAGTTGAGCTGGACTTGCACGCGCGGAAAGGATTTTCGGAACACGCTGAGGATCGAGGGGAGCATGAAGGCGGCGTAGAGATCCGGCGTGCCAAGCACGACATGGCCCTCGATCTCCTGTGACGCAAGTTGCGAAATCAGTTCGTCATGCAGCCTCAGGATGGATCTGGCGTAAGTGAGAACCGTGCTGCCATCATCGGTCAACGTCAGCCTGCGGCCGCCATGCTCGAACAACTGCTTGCCGGTGAGCTCCTCCAGCCGCTGCAATTGCAGGGTGATCGCCGGTTGGGTGCGGCCCAGCCGTCGCGCGGTCTCAGTGATGCTGCCGGTCTCGACCACCGAGATCAGCGACCGGAGCATGCGGATGTCGAGACTGATGAGGTTCATGCGGCGTCCATGTCGCCCAGAATTTATGCAAGTTCCGTGCAAGCGTAGCTACAGGCAATTGCGATCAGCCGAACCAGAGAAAACGAACAACCGGGCAGGGCGGCCGACGGGAGAAAAATACCCCTGTGTTTTTGAAGAGTGCTGTAAGATATTGTTAACATGGAAGGTTTTGCTCACTAAGCGAACTGGGCCTCCCTGCCAAGGTGGCTCTGAAATCCGGAATGCGGCTTGCCAAAATGGACTCAGAGCGGGATGTGCCGCGAAGAAATTCCCGGCAAAACCATCGATGCTCGCCACAACCTTCGGAAACTGAAGAACCGGCTATGGGGCGCCGCTGTCGCGCTGGTTCTGTGTAAGAATGCCGCACCGATCAAATCCGGAGCAAACTCATTCCTCAACTCTTATTCGGCCTGGTCTATCTCCTTATCCTGACCCGCTTCATCTGGCCGCTGCAGTTGCCGCTGTCGATCAAGTTCGTAATGGCAGCGCTTGCATTGGTCGCATTGCAGTTTCACCGGTGGAGCAAGCTCTCGTCAGGCTCTGTGTTCTCTCCGGAATTCCCGCGACCGGTGGTCGCTATCTTCAACTGGGCTTTCGGCGCGCTCGTTCTGCTGGCGCTGCTTCAACTGATGCTTGATGCCGGACTTCTATTCGGGTTGCTGATCCACGGCGGGCCCCTGAGTGCCCCCGACGGTGTCCGTTACGGGTTGGCTGGGTTAGCATCGATTGCGGCTGCGACCGGCGTCCATCAGGCAATGAGGATTCCGCCGCTGAAGGACGTCGAAGTCTGCATCTCCGGACTTCCGCGGCAATTCGACGGTTACACCATTCTGCAACTCACTGATCTTCACATCAGCCGCCTCTTTCCAGCATCATGGGCGCGCGCTGTTGTCGAGCGATCAAACAAGCTCGGCGTGGACTTAATCGCGATCACGGGAGATCTGATCGATGGCACGCTCGAAGCGCGACGCGCCGACATCGAGCCGTTGCGGGACTTGAGAGCGCCCGACGGCGTCTACGTGATCTCCGGGAATCACGAATACATTTTCGGCTACAGCACATGGATGGCGCACTTCGGCGCGTTGGGACTGCTCTCGCTCGAGAACAGGCACATCGTTCTCGAGCGCAATGGCGGTAAGTTGGTCCTCGCTGGCATCACCGACCGGGCGTCGCGCCATAGAGGACATCCCGACCGCGATCTCGCTGCAGTCCTTGAAGGCGCTCCAGAAGGTGCTCCTCTCATTCTGCTCGACCACCAGCCAGGTGACGCACGAAACGCCGCGGCGCTTGGCGTGGCTCTGCAACTGTCCGGACATACACACGGAGGACTGATTCTAGGGCTCGACAGGTTGGCCGCGCGCGCCAACGCGGGTTACGTCTCGGGTCAATACGACGTGGACGGGATGACGCTCTACGTGAATAACGGCACGGCCCTATGGCCAGGCTTCGCGTTACGGCTCGGTCGATCATCCGAATTGACGCGGGTCACGCTCCGCCGGGTAAGGTGCAAGTCAGGCAATGCTGACTGATCTGCTCGTAGCCTGTGCCGCAGCTGGCTGTCTTGGTTCGCTGGTTATGCGCTGATCGCTAGGCGGAGGCATATGTAAGTCGACGTATTGGCGTTTCGTCCGCTTCGGGTCAACAGGCGCTGCCCTAATCGCCGCCGGTCCCGTCCGATCTGCCGCGACAACCCGGCGATTTCAGAGCCGGCCCGGGCTTCGCGTTCGGGCCAGAAGTCGACCCAGCAAGTTACCGCTCGCTCACCCGGCCTGTTTAACTTGGCTCGCGGCCCTTGGCTTGACGGGCAGCCCCTTGAGGCGAAGCGGTTGAAATTGGCGAGACCCCAAGGTCGCCTGGACGGTAGAAGCCAACGGCTCTCGCTTGTCAGGTCGGGGGCGAGCCTCGCCCGTAGGCTGGCGAAGAGTTCGGTTCGCCCAACTTCCATTTAGATTTGCCCCAGCATGCTGGTAAATCATGTGATTATAATGCATACACTTCCCGTCCAACTGGCTGGAAAATGCTGCGTGAGCTCTGAAAACAACACCTTGAATATTGGTCCGCGTATCCGGCGTGCCCGCTTGTCCAAGGGGCTGCGAATGCGAGACCTGGCGCAGGTCGTCGGATGCGACGAGAGCATGATCTCCAAGATCGAGGCCGGGAAGGTCATGCCGTCGCTGCCGATGCTCGCCAAGATGGTCGACGCGCTCGACCGCGACATGGCCTCGTTCTTTGGCCTGCGGATCGACGACTACAAGCTGGTGCAGAAGCCCGAGGATCGGCTCAAGGTGCCTGTTGATGCGCTGCGCGGTGGCACGGGCGTCGTGTATGAGCGGCTGGTGCCGGTAGCCGCCGGAAATCTGCTCGAAGCCAATGTTCACGTGGTGGCCCCGGGAGGCGAGAAGATCGATCTGATTACCCATCAGGGCGAGGCCGTCGGCTATCTCGTGTCCGGAACCATCGAGCTCACCATCGACGACACCACCTATCTGATGACTGCAGGCGATTCCTTTTTCTTCAAGGCGTATCTGACCAACAGCTATCGCAACGTCGGGCCGGACGAAGCGCGGATCGTCTGGGTCAATACCCCCCAGGTTCACTGAGCCGAGCGATCAGGCTCACGGTGCATGAATTTCATGCATGTGGCGAAAACTGTAGCAGGCTGCTTCAAAGCCACTTCATTTCCTGCGCCCGCGCGAGCCTGCTTCGCAGTAAAACGAGCTGATCCGCTGGCTCTCGCACCCAAAGGTTCCGAAAGACGAGCTGGCATAACGCTTGCTTAAACTCGGGCATGACTGTGATGCATGCCAACTGCCCCTGGCTGTATCCGACGTCGATGGGGCCCGACCACGTTGATGCGCTCCGGCATGGCCGTCGCACCGGCGAATAACGGCAGGCGAACCGCTGATGGCTTTCGTTTGGAAACGTTTGCTAGGCACCATCCCGAGTCTGATCGGCGTCGTCGTCCTGACCTTTTTCATCTCCCACGCCCTGCCGGGTGACCCGGCGGCGTATTTCGCCGGCCCCGCCGCGAACGCCGCATCGATCGAGAACATCCGCGCCACGCTGGGCCTCGATCGCCCGCTTCCAGTGCAGTTCGTGCACTATGTCGGTGACCTCGCGCAGGGCAACCTCGGCCGTTCGCTCACCACGGGACAGCCGGTGTTGACCGATCTGCTCGAGCGGCTGCCTGCATCGCTGGAATTGTCGTCCTTTGCGCTTTTGTTCGCGATCAGCATCGCCATCCCGATGGGGGTGTGGGCCGCGACCCGCATCAACGGAAGCGTCGATCACGCCTGCCGTGCGCTGGTCACCGTGAGCGCCGCTTTCCCAACGTTCTTCGTCGGGCTGCTGTTCGTCTACATCTTCTATTTCCTGCTCGGCTGGGCGCCGCAGCCGCTCGGCCGCCTGAACGAGATCGCCTTCTCGCCGCCACCGCACGTCACCGGGGCCTACACCATCGACGCACTCATCGCGGGCGATTGGCCGGTGCTCCGCGCGTCGTTGTCTCAGCTGATCCTGCCCGCGATATCGCTCGGCCTGTTCGCGCTGGCGCCGATCGCGCGCATCACGCGCGCGGCCATGTTGGAGGCGCTCGGCAGCGACTTCATCCGTACTGCGCGCGCCAGCGGCTTGCCGGTGCGCAAGATCCTGATGACCTACGCATTCCGCAACGTGCTGCTGCCGGTCAGCAGCGTGCTCGGTATGGTGTTCTCCTTCCTGCTCGGGTCCAACGTCCTGATCGAACAGGTGTTCGGCTGGCAGGGTGTCGGCGCCTACGCGGTCTCGGCCGTCATCGCGTCCGATTACGCAGCGGTTCAGGGCTTCGTCTTGATGATGGCGGTGCTTTACGTGCTGCTTAATCTCGCCGTCGACATTTTCGCGACGCTGGTCGATCCCCGCGTTCGGTTCGAGGGCTGAGCGATGAGTATAGTCACGCTCGCCCGCAACACAGGTTATGCCTTTGGCGAAAACCGCCTGACGCTGATGGCTGTGATCATCCTGGTGCTGCTGGCGCTGTGCGCGATTTTCGGACCTTACATCGCGCCGTACGATCCTCTGGTCACCTCCGCCACCACCAAACTGGCGCGGCCCAGCACCCTGCATCCGTTCGGGACCGACGCGCTCGGACGCGACATCCTCAGCCGTGTCATCGTCGCGACGCGCCTCGACCTCGGGATGGCAGTCTCGGCGGTGGCGCTGTCGTTCGTGGTTGGCCTGGCGCTCGGCTCGCTCGCCGGCTATTTCGGCGGCTGGACTGACCGCATCATCGGCCGCGCCATGGACACCATCATGGCGTTCCCGCTGTTTGTGCTCGCCATGGGCATCGTGGTGGCGCTCGGGAACAGCGTCGCCAACATCATCATCGCCACAATGATCATCAATCTGCCGTTCTATTGCCGCTTCGCGCGCGCCGAGGTGAACGTGCGGCGCGAGCTCGGCTATGTCGAGGCGGCGCGCATGGGCGGCAACGGCTCGCTGCGCGTCCTGCTCAACCATATCGTCCCGAACGTTCTACCGCCGATGATGGTGCAGGCTTCGCTCAACATGGGATGGGCGATCCTCAATGCCGCCGGCCTGTCCTTCATCGGGCTCGGAGTCCGACCACCGACGCCGGAATGGGGCATCATGGTCTCGGAAGGCGCCAGCTACATCATTTCCGGCGAGTGGTGGGCCTTCATGTTCCCGGGCGCCGCTCTCGTGCTCGCGGTGTTCTCCTTCAACATGCTGGGCGACGGACTGCGCGATCTGCTCGATCCGAGGAAACGCGTGTAATGGCGCAGCTCGAGATCGACAATCTGTCAGTGGAGTTTCGCACCCGTCACGGCGTGGTGCGGGCGCTGGACGACGTGAGCTTGTCGGTCGGCCGCGGTGAGATCGTCGGCGTGGTCGGTGAAAGTGGATCCGGAAAGTCGGTCACGGCCTACACCGTCATGGGCCTCAACGATGAGGCGGCGCAGATCACCAAAGGCAACATCACGATGGGCGGCATCGATCTTCTGGCGGCGCGCCCGGAAGCGATGCGCGAATTGCGCGGACGCGAGATGGCGATGATCTTCCAGAGCCCCCGCACGGCGCTCAATCCGATCCGTAAGGTCGGCAAGCAGATCGAGGACGTGCTGCAGGAGCATGCCGGGTTGCCGAGTCGTGATCTCAGGAAAGCGGCAATCGCAGCACTGGCGCGAGTTCGCATTCCCGATCCCGAACGCCGGGCGGAAGCCTATCCGTTCGAGCTCTCGGGCGGCATGTGCCAGCGCGTGATGATCGCCATGGCGCTGGCCTGCACACCGTCGGTCCTGATCGCGGACGAGCCCACGACGGGGCTCGATGTGACAACTCAGGCGGTGATCATGGACCTGATCAGGGACATGAGCCGCTCGACGCGGATGTCGACGTTGCTGATCACTCACGATCTCGGGCTCGCCGGCGAATATTGCGACCGGATCGCCGTCATGCATGCCGGGCACATCGTCGAGATCGCGTCGACCGAGGCGCTGCTCGATCATCCGGCCCATCCCTATACACGCCAGTTGCTCGCCGCCACGCCCGTCCCGGAATCGCGTCTCGACGACCTCAACTCCATTCCCGGCCATTTGCCCGATCTGCGCGGCGCGTTGCCGCCGTGCCGCTTCAGCGGACGCTGCGAGCGGCGGCAGCTAATCTGCGACGAGGCGGAGCTGCCCTGGACCGAATTGTCGCCCGCGCATGTCGTGCGCTGCCGGTTTCCCCTGTCATGACGCCGCTGCTCGAAGTCAGGTCGCTGTGCAAATTATACCCGATCAAGCGGGCGCCGCGCGGCGCCCGGCTCCACGCGGTCGACGATGTGGATCTGACGATCGGCACCGGTGAAAGCGTCGGCCTGGTCGGCGAATCCGGCTGCGGCAAATCCACCATGGTTCGCCTGCTTGGCCGGCTGATCGATCCCACGGCGGGCCAGATCCTGCTCGGCGGTGAGGATCTCACCGCGATTGCGCAGGCGAAGTTCGCGTCCTCGGCAAGCCGGCGGCGTGTTCAGGTGGTGTTCCAGGACGCGACCGAAAGCCTGAATCCATCGTTCCGCGCTTTCCAGGCGATCGCCGATCCCTTGAAACGGCTACTCGGCATGAATAACGGTGCCGAGCTGGACAGCCGCGTTCGCGCCACCGCCGCGCTGGTTGGACTGCCAGAAGAACTGCTGCAGCGCTACCCGCATCAATTGTCGGGCGGCCAGCGCGCACGGGTGGGCATCGCGCGCGCCGTTGCGGTCGAGCCGTCGCTGCTGATCCTCGACGAGCCGACCTCGGCGCTCGACGTGTCGGTGCAAGCCGTGATCTTGCGGCTGCTCGCCGACCTGCGCGCGCGACTGGCGATGAGCTACTTGTTCGTGTCGCACGATCTCAACGTGGTGCGGCTTCTCTGTTCGCGCGTGGTCGTGATGTATCTCGGCAAGATCGTCGAGATCGCACCGGCCGAGACGCTCTTCACTTCACCCCGTCACCCCTATGCGCAGGCGCTGGTCGCCGCGATCCCGGATCCGGCACGGCGCGGTGAAGCGCGGCCCCGACTCGACGGCAGTCCGAGCAGCCCGATCGATCCGGACCCCAACGTCTGCCGCTTCTACGGCCGCTGTCCCAAAGGGGCCGACATCTGCACCAAGGCCATGCCGCCGCTTCGCGCGGTTGGCCCGGACCATTTCGCCGCCTGCCACTTCGCTCTTTCACCCGATGGAGGAACCGATGAGCGCTGACAATCAGATCTGCCGCATGGACGCCGCGACCGTCGCGGCTAAGGTCAGGAACAAAGAGCTATCCGCCGCCGAGGTCACCGAAGCCGTTCTGCGCCGCATGGAGAAGCTCGAACCGCACATCCATGCCTTCTGCACACCGACGCCCGACGTGGCGCGCGCCGCGGCCGCGGCAGTCGACGCCAAGATCGCAGCCGGCAAGGATCCCGGCCTGCTGGCGGGCGTACCGATCGGAATCAAGGATCTCGTCGCCACCAAGGACATCCTGACGGTGATGGGTTCTCCGCTCTACCGGGACTTCGTGCCGGATGAGGACGACATTGTCGTCGAGCGGCTGAAGGACGCCGGCGCAGTCATCATCGGCAAGACCAACGTGCCGGAATTCGGCTACAGCGGCGTCGGCCACAACCCGGTGTTTCCGGCGACGCGCAATCCCTGGAATCTCGACATGACATCCGGCGGATCGAGCGCCGGCTCTGGAGCTTCGGTCGCGGCGGGCGTTGCGCCTTTCGCAATTGGCTCCGATGGCGGCGGATCGATCCGCATTCCGTCCGCGCTTTGCGGCCTGTACGGAATCAAAGCCTCGATGGGGCGGGTGCCGCTCTACCCGGGTTGCCGGGATGAACGCTATCCCGGCGTCTCGAGCTGGGAATCACTCGAGCACGTCGGCCCGATGAGCCGCACCGTGACCGACTCGGCGCTGATGCTGAAGGTGATCACCGGACCCGATCCGCGCGATCGCTATTCCATCCCGGCCGCCGACTTCGACTATGTCGGCGCCGTGAAGGAGAGCATCAAGGGCCTTCGCATCGCCTATAGCGAAGACTGGGGCTATGCGCCGGTCGACCCGGAAGTCCGCCGCGTCGTGTCTGAAGCGGTGCGCGTGTTCGAGACCGATCTCGGCTGCACGGTCGAGCGCGCCAATCCGGGATGGGAAGATCCGTTTCCGCATTTTTGGACCATCGTCGCCGGTGACACCGACCTCGCCGGCATGCGCCGCATGATGAAGGGGCATGAAAAGGAAATGTCGCCGCACCTTGTCGGCTTGTTGCAGCGGCAATGGACGGCCGAAGAATTCACTGACGCCAAGATGATCCGGCAGATGGTCTGCAACCGCATGTGGCGGTTCATGGCCAACTACGACCTCCTGATCACGCCGACGCTCGCGGTACCGGCATTCCCGCTCTACATGCAGGGGCCCGAGATCATCGAAGAGAAGATGGTCTCTACCGGCGATTGGCTCTGCTTCACCTTCATCTGCAATTTGACCGGCCAGCCAGCAGCGACCATTCCCGCCGGCTTCACCAAAACCGGTTTGCCTGTCGGCATGCAAATCATCGGTCGCCATCTGGCGGATCGTACCGTGCTCGCCGCCTCCGGCGCCTTCGAACAAGCGCGTCCGTGGGCTCACAAATGGCCGAAACTGCTGGGCGATCTCGGCCTCTGACGCTGCCTCGACTTTTCAACCGAAATCCAGAAAGGACGCGCGATATGAAGTTCGATCGTAGTCTCGCTACAGCGGCGCTGCTCACAGCGTCCGTTGTCTGGCCCGGCGCTTCCGCGCGCGCGGCCGAAATTGCCAAGGACACGATGGTGATCGTGTCCGAAATGGGCCCCAACGGTCTCGACACGATGGTGCCGACCGCCAACGATCACAGCCGCATGGTGGTGTGGCAGGCCTACGACCGGCTCGTCAGCCACGGCGAGAAAAAGCTGGCCGACGGCACGGTATCTTACGACGCCAAGGTCATGACGCCAGAGCTGGCCGAGAGCTGGGAAGCCAGCGAGGACGGCAAGACCTACATTTTCCATCTGCGGAAGGGCGCGACGTTCCACGATGGCAGCCCGGTCACCGCCAAGGACGTCAAATGGTCGTTCGATCGCGCCATCGCCGCCGGCGGCTTTCCGGCGGTGCAAATGGCGGCGGGATCCCTGGTCAAGCCCGAACAGTTCACGGTGGTCGACGATCACACCTTCAAGGCGACGTTCGATCAGTTCAACAAGCTGACGATGCCTGACCTCGTCGTGCCGGTGCCCGTCATCGTCAATTCCGAGCTGGCCAAGAAGCACGCGACAGCGCAAGACCCGTGGGCGTTCGAGTGGGTGTCACGCAACGATTGCGGCGGCGGTGCCTACAAGGTGGAGTCCTGGTCGCCCGGCCAGCAGACTGTTTTTACCCGCTTCGACGCCTGGAAGTCCGGCCCGCTGCCCCAACTCAAGCGCGTCGTCTATCGGCAGATCGCCTCGGCCGGTACGCGTCGCGCGCTGCTGGAGAAGGGCGATGTCGATATGTCGGTCGGCCTTCCGCCGAAGGACTATGCCGAACTGGCAGAGCAGGGGAAGGTGACGATCATCGGCGTGCCGGTGCAGAACGACCTCGTGTTCGTCGATATGAATGTGAAGATCGCACCGTTCGACAATCCCAAGGTGCGCGAAGCGATCTCCTACGCCATCCCCTACAAGGAGATCGTCAGCTCCGCGCTCTATAACCGCGCCAAGCCGATGTTCGGTGGTGACCCTGACAAACCCTATCCCGACGCGACGTGGCCCGTTCCGATCAAGCATGGCCAGGATCTTGCGAAGGCCAAGCAGCTGTTGACCGAGGCCGGGTTCCCCCACGGCTTCAAGACCACGCTGTCGATCGATCTCAGCGAATCCACCGTGCGCGAGCCGACTGCCATCTTGATCCAGGAGGCGCTCAAGACGATCGGCATCGAACTCACGATCGAGAAGGTCCCGGGCTCGAACTGGTTTGCCCAGATGGCCAGCAAGACGATGCCGATGGTCATCGCCGAATTCTATGGCTGGCTCGATTACCCCGACTATTTCTTCTTCTGGACCTTCCACGGCGGCAACAACTCCGTGTTCAACACTGCCAACTACGTCAATCCCGACCTCGACAAGGTGATTGACCAGGCGCGCTTCACCCGCGATCCCGAGATCTACAAGACAAGCCTGAACAAGATGGTCGACATCGTCATGACCGACTTGCCTCGCATCCCGCTCTACACGCGGTTTGCCGACTATGCGGTGCAGAAGAACGTCAAGGGTTTTGAGTACTGGTTTCACACGCATCCGGATTTCCGCAAACTCTACAAGGAATGAGAGGACGGCAAGCGCGCTCGAACGGGGGCGCTTGCCATTCATCGGGGAAACACCGTGCAAGACACGCTCGGCGCTTTCGTTCCAGGCCCCATCATCCAACGGGCGCCGCACGGCTCAGGGCCACTTTCGGGCTTGAGCTTCGCGGTCAAGGACCTGTTCGATGTTGCAGGCGGCGTGACCGGCTGCGGCAATCCGGACTGGGCTGCCACCCACGAGATCGCAAAGGCCGACGCCTGGGCCGTCGACGCTCTGCTGGGCGCCGGCGCCTCGCTGACGGGCAAGACCATCACCGACGAGATCTCGCTCGGGCTGCTTGGCATCAACAAGTTTTACGGCACGCCGCTGAACCCGCGCGCGCCGGACCGTGTACCGGGCGGCTCGTCGAGCGGCTCCGCGTCCGCTGTTGCCGGCGGCCTGGCTGATTTTGCCTTGGGTACCGACTCCGGCGGCTCAGTGCGCATCCCCGCGAGTTTCTGCGGAATTTACGGCCTGCGTCCGACTCATGGTCGTATCTCCATCGCCGGCATGATGCCCCAGGCGCCATCATTCGATACCGTTGGCTATTTCACTCGCGATGCCCTGACTTTCGGCCGGGTCGGCGCGGTGCTACTCGGAGAGCAGGCGCCCGATGTCTTGCCCAGCGAGATCGTCGTTGCGGCCGACTGTTTTGCCATCGCCGACGAGCCGGTAAGGCGCGCCTTGCAGCCGGTTGTTGATCGGATGCGCGATGCAGTGGCGATCACCGCGTCGCCATTGGCCGAAGGCGCGCTCCTCGACTGGGCGCGCCACCAGCGCATCCTGCAGAAGTGTGAATTCCACGCCACGTTTCGGGATTGGATCGATCGCGTGAACCCGCGCTTCTCGTCGGAGGTAGCCGGCGCGTTTGCCGACGAAGGCCGCATTGAATCGAGTGACCTCTCGGCCGCCAAGGCTTTCCGCGAGTGCGTATCGAAGCGGCTCAACGATTTGCTCGAGGGGCGCCGCATGCTGTGCCTGCCGACCTCGCCCATTCTGCCGATAGGCCGCGACGCGCGCCTGTCGGACATTCGCGCGGCGGTACAGCGGATTGTCGACCTGACCGGTATCGCGGGCCTGACGGGCCTTCCACAGGTCAGCCTGCCCGTCGCTACATCCGGCTCTATTCCGGTCGGGCTGTCCCTCATTGGCTGGCGCGGCGGCGATGCGGCATTGGTCGCAGCAGCGCGCACCCTGGCGCGGGAATTCTCGATTGGACTGGCATGACCGACATCAAGGAAGCACGGACGCTGACCCTCGAAGGCGCGCTTAAGGTGCTCAACGCGGCAATCGGCGAGGCGACCCGCATTGGACAGCCGATGTGCATCGCAGTGGTCGATACCGGCGGCAATCTGCTGGCGTTCGGGCGCATGGACGGCTCGAAGGGACTTAGCGTGACCTCGTCCATCAACAAGGCACGGACGTCGGCACTGTCTGGCTCGCCGACCGGCAGCGCTCACGCGGACGTGGAAATCCAGGTCACTCTCGCGCATGAAAATCGCTGGACCAATCTGATCGGTGGTCTCCCGATCCGCGTCGATGGGTTCATCCTTGGCGCAGTGGCGGCGGGCTCCGGATCAGGCACACAGGATCTCGCTGTCGCCCGGGCCGGTGCGGCCGCGATCCCGGGAGCAGACATGTGCGTCGATTTCACGCCGATGGGCGCGGAAGACACCGGGATCATCAGGGGGGCGACGCTTCAGCCGAGGATTTGAAGCCAGCGGTCGGTCTGCGCACGACGACATAGGCCAAGGGGCGGAAGAGAGCCAAAAGTGATTGCTAGGCTCGGTGGAGCAATGTCTGCACTGGGTCAAGAGCGGGCCGGGATGGATCGCTAAACTTGCCCCTTGGTTGAGGGGCGTGAGTGAGGTGTGCTCCCGCTCGCATGGGGTAGTTGTCGGTCTGTAGCCAAGTGCGCCAAAAGGGACGTTGGCTAAACGTCGAAAAGCGTTTCTTCATTCTTCAAAGTTGCGATAGCGAATCCGTGCGGGCCGAGATCTCGAAAGAACTCACGGATAACGTCGATGAGGACTCGCACGTATTCGGGCTTATTCGATCCGTAAACGTCGGCGATGACGAGCGTGGGTGCGGGCAGATCGTCAGTTATCGGCAGCCGGATAAGCTCAGTGCCGTCCGGGGAAGCGTGGCCCAGTGGGGGCATGTTGAGCACAGAAACTCCAAACCCGCACGCAACAGAGGTCCTGATAGTCTCGTAGTTGCGCGTGCGGAAGCCGATCGTTGGTTGAGTTGCCAGCACATCGAACAATGTAAGGAGATACAGCGCGGTCTGTGGCAAATCCAACAGAACCAAAGGCCGAGTTGCCAATTCTGCGATAGATACGGCCGGCTGACGCGCGAGTTGGTCGGATCGCGAAATTAGCGCATGCGCAGGTACTTTACAGACGCGTGTTGTGTTCTCTTTGAAGTGCGGTCCGATATCATAAGTTACGACCAGGTCGACCGCTCCGTTTGCGAACCATTCTCGCAACTGCAACTGGTCTCCCTCGAGCACAGAAATCTCAACCGGCCCAACGCGCTCGATGTAGCGCTTCAGTGTGTCGGGAATGAAAAGTGCGCCGAAAGGATTGAAGCAGCCAATACGGATTGCCGGCGTGCTCAGTCCTCCCAAGCGAGCTATCGTCCTTTTGAATTCTGCATCGGCGGTCAGCATCGAGCGGGCTGCGCAGATAAAGCGTTCTCCCGCCGGGGTTACTCTGACCCCGCGTGAGGGACGCCTCTCAAAGATTCGAGCGCCCATTTCGGTTTCAGCAAGTTCAATCGCCGCAAGGATCGACGATTGCGAGATCCGCAAACTCACCGATGCTGCGTGCATGCTGCCAAGCCTGGCGACTTCGCTTACGTATCGAATTTGCCGAATCGTAAGATCCACAAGGCGTTCCCTACAGTTGATCGATGGTCTTTCTACAAATTATGCATTTTATGACCAGCTCGTAAATTCCTAATGCTCGCCGGACGGAGCCGAGTTTGACCGCTCCTGACTGTGAGAGAGGGAAAAGCAGTGTCTATGGACGTCTTCAGTCCGCCTGATGGGACCGACATATGTGGGCTGAATGCAGCCCAGGTGCTTTCCGCCTATAAGAAGGGGACATTGTCACCGATTGAGGTGACCGAAGCCGCTTTGGAGAGAGCTGAGGCAGTCAACGGGGAGCTGAACGCGTTCACGTTTATCGACCGGGATCGGGCTAGGAATGAGGCGCGTCGGTCCGAAGCTCGCTGGAGGTCCGGCGCACCCTTGTCAGACCTCGATGGCGTCCCGACAACGATTAAGGACATCGTCTGGGTCGAGGGGTGGTCGGTTCGGTGCGGCAGCCGCACGACGACAGCTTCGCCGTGTGAAAGGGATGCGCCGTCGGTCGAGAGGCTGCGCCGCTCAGGCGCGATCTTCATCGGGCAGACAACAACGCCGGAATTCGGCTGGAAGGCGGTTACCGACTCTCCTCTCTTTGGCGTGACGCGCAACGCCTGGGATCCTTCGATGACGGCAGGAGGATCCTCCGGAGGAGCAGCGGTAGCCGCAGCTGTCGGAGCGGGCAGCCTTCATTTGGGTAGCGATGGCGGTGGCTCGATACGCATTCCGGCGTCGTTCAACGGCATAGTCGGACATAAGCCGTCATTCGGACGTGTGCCCGCTCATCCTCCCAGCGCTTTTGGAACAGTGGCGCACATCGGTCCGATGGCACGAAGCGTTGGCGATGCTGAAGCCATGCTTGAGGCGATGTCTGGGCGCGACTTGCGCGACTGGGCGCAGGGCGCAGGCAAATTACCAAGATTGGGGAAGCGGCAGGCGGACTTTACGGGGATGCGGATCGGATACTGGTCAACTCCCCCTGTAGGACACGTCGACAGGGAAGTGGAATTGAGTGTGGCGGCTGCGGTTCGGCGAATGGAGGAGTGGGGAGCGATCGTCGAGCCGGTCGAATTGCCTTCCATTGATCTTCTTGAGCTGTTCCATAACCGAGGCCGGCCTACCTGCCGCGTCCGCTCGCGCTCGCAGGCCAAGTCGTCGAACAATTGGCAAAAGCCGGCTTCTTCCGAATGAGGGGAGTCCTCGTCGGCACGGTCGCCTACCAATGCTACTCCGCCATTCTCGGCCGGCGCCTCGATGCAGTTGCCATGCAAACCGGTGATGCCGACTTTGCGCAATTCCACGAGATTTCGGTGGCCATCAAGGACTCCATCCCGCCCATCTTGCAGGTACTGCAGGAGGTCGATCCGACGTTTCGCGAGGTGCCGAGTCAAACGGATAGCAGGGTCTCAACTCAGTTCGTTTCGAAGGAAACCAACTTCAAAGTCGAATTCCTCACGCCCAACCAATGGTCCGATGACCAGGCAGGCAAGCCCGTTCCCATGCCCGCCTTGGGCGGCGCTTCGGCGTTTCCGCTACGATTCCTCGACTTCCTGATCCACCAGCCGGTCCGCGCGGTGCTTTTGCACGGTGCCGGCGTGCCAGTTCTCATTCCATCGCCGGAACGCTACGCCGTTCACAAGCTCATCGTCGGATCCCGCCGGAAGATCGACGGCGATCCGAGCGCTAAAAGCTCGAAGGATCGCCTCCAGGCAAAATCCATCATCGAGGCCATGACTGCCAATCGTCAGCATGCCGACCTCGCATCGGCTTTCGTGGAGGCCTGGGATCGTGGTGATCATTGGAAAACAGCGATCCGCGCGAGCATTGCGACTTACGACGAGGACTTCCAGACCTCTCTCCGAACTGAGCTCACGAAGGGGATAAGGGAGATAGGCTCAAATCCCGAAGACTACGATCTCGCACAGCCGCCAACCGGCGGAAGTGCCGAGACACAGGAATGAACCGCAGAAAATTGCGATGAACAGGCGACAAATCGTACTGAGAATATTCGGCCCGCCGATCGCCGAACTTGCAACTACATGCTGCTGATGGTGCTGGTGATGATGTTCACCATCATCAGCAAAGACGTAGCGATCGTGGCTATCGGATGGAAGTTCCACCTTGCGCTGCCGCTGAGTAGCTTCGCCTAAGCGCAATTTGGTCTTAGTAGACGAAGCATCGAGCTCTTGCGCTTCGCGGCAAATGTCACTTGCCGAGGCGAGTCGTGCCGCCTTCAGGTAAGCGAGCCGCCGCGTTGTAAGGCGCTGCCTTGCACGCGCGCGAATTAATCTTACTTACGCTAACCGATCACACGCTGTTGAAGCGTTCGACCATGCTGTATCGGATTTGCTCTTCAAGTCGATTGACCCGATCGCGTTTGACCAGGCTCGCGCTCATCGACAGCACGAATTTTAATTTCGATTGAAGGCTTGCCGGATTCACCGTTCTCATCGCGCCGCTCACATCGAGCGGGTGGCAGCGAATGTTTCCGGCAAAAATCTATGTTGGCCAAATCACCGTCGTGTTCGGCATCGTCGCCGCATCGACATGGGGAGCGACACAATGGACTGCGGCGGCTCTCGGATATCAGCCGCGGCTCGGCGATCCCTGGTTTCTCATTGCCAACTATCCGATCTATCTGCCCTGGCGGTTGTTCGAATGGTGGTTTGCCTTTGAGGCCTAGCGTCGTCGCCTTCGGCCAGAAGAGGGCGCTGGTCGTGTGGGCACGTCTCATTCTGCCGAACGGCAATTCGATTGTGATCGAGAACTTACCGGCCACGGACGTCGCGGGCTATGCCGGGCTCGAAGATGAGGTGGACTTTCATACCTGGCAATTGCTGAAGGGGGTGGCGCTCGCGACTTTGATCGGTGTCGGGACGCAGCTGTCGCTCGGCAATGACGAGAGCGATCTCGTGAAGACGCTGCGGGAAAGTGCGCAGCAGACGACCAATCGCGCTGGTCAGCGCTTGGTGGAGCGCGAGCTCGATGTGCAGCCAACGATCACAGTCCGGCCAGGCTGGCCGCTGCGGGTGATTGTTTCGAAGGATCTGGTGCTGAAGCCGTACTCGGACCTTCAGGCGATGACGAAGGGCAAATGAGAAATGAAGCTCGGAAAACTGCCCGATCGGACGCCGGTGAAGATGAGCGTTGTACTGACGCCGGGCCTTGCGCAACGGCTGAGAGAGTATGCTGACTTCTATGCCGAGACCTACGGAAATAAGGAAGAAGTGGCTGAGTTGATACCGTTTATGCTCGAGGCGCTTCTTGATAGCGATCCTTCCTTCAAGAGAAGCAGAAACGGCAAGGGTGCAAGAGCATCTTTTAGTGATAGCCGCGACCAGTAATGCAGGGGACTGCGTAACCTCGGCGCTCGTGATTTCAGCAGCTCCTTCAAATCATTTGATGAAGCCTCTTCTAAGCTACACAAAAACCCTCCAAAGAGGGTCAGTTCCTCAATACTGCGGCACCTTGTGTGTCCGGCAATCGTAGGGGCCATCCTTACCCGTACCCTTGATGTTGGCGTTGTAGTAGCGTCCCATCGATTCTGCGGCGAGCCACGCATCGACGATAGGCTTCGGCATTTCGCAGTAGTGGTAGTAGGTCGTTTTGAGTTGGACGATGACGTATTGACTAGAGGCGTCGTAGCAGAGCCGATTGACGACGCTGCTTCGAGTGATGTCCTGGCAGGCGAAGGGTTTGAGATCGACCGGGCCACGATATTTCACGTCGACGGTCTCGGCCTCCGCCCAGGACGAGAGAAGCAACACAAAGGCGAATATTAATCGGATCATTCTGCACGCCGTACAAGCGGGATGAGATGCTTGCCAACACAAACGGCAAACAGAGCTAGTGGGGCCGACTTCCAGCATGCGTATCGACTAACTGCTTGCGGTCGATCGGGTGGGACAGCTTAACACCTGCATAAATTCTTCCAGAGACGGCTGATGGGCTGTTTGCAACTTGTGAAGCTCTTCGGGTCTTAGCTTCGTATATCGTCGCAGAGTGCGCCAGTCCTTATGACCGGTCACCAGCGCGACTTTCTCGATCGGCAATCCCGCTTCGAAAAGGCGGCTGGTGCCCTCGTGGCGCAAGTCGTGAAAATGCAGATCCTCGATCTTCAGTTCGTCGCATGCTCGTGTAAATGCCGCGCTCACTGAGCGATGATTGTACGGGAATACCCGACCCTGACCTCTGGTAATGATGCGCTGCTGGAGCAAGAGCTCCCAAGCGTCATAGCCAGTTAGGTTAAGGAGTGGTACTTGCTGGTCATTGCCATCCTTTTCCCTTGGATCTTTGCGGTCTCGGATTAGGAGGATCCGTTTCTTCAAATCAACGTCCGGCCAGTCGGGCCGGCAAATCTCCTCTTGCCTCATCGTCGTTGCGACCGCGTATCGGACAATGCGGCCCATTGGGATGACCTGTCGATAGTTGGATTCGAAGTATTCAATGAGCTCGTCAAGCTCATCCTGAGTTGGTCGCCGGTCTCGCTCGTCGGACTTTCCAACGAGACCCAAATACTTCAGCGCCACGCGTGCCAGGCGAACCTCTTCGGCAGAGATCTCGATGCCGTGAACGGCAGCTGCGTGAGTTGCCACGGTTCTGATGAACGACATGTCGATCGCAAGCGTAGCTGGTCCTGCACCTTCCTTCGCTCGCTTGCGGCCATATTCGATCAAACGTTCGCGGTTGAGGCGAGGAAGCTTCGTTGATCCGAGGTCCTCCTTCAGTGCCTCCAGGACGGCTGCCTTGGATCTACGGGGAGGGCGGCCAACCTCGAGCATGTCTTCGATATGGAGATCGATAATATCGCCAAAGGTTTTCGCTCTTACCGCGGCGCGGGGCTTCGGCGACCCGCTACGATCAATATTGCACTCCATATCGAGCGCCCATTCCTCACCGTCCTTGCGCCGACGAAAGGTCTCTGCCACGTAGCGGTTCTTGCGGCGTACCTGGACGCGCCAGTTCCCGGACGGCAACTGAGTGAAGCTGGCCACGGTCGTGTGCACTCCCCAAATCGTGTGCGCTACGTGTGCACTGAGAGGTCGAAGCGGGTACAAACGTGTGCAATTTCGGCTAGTTTGGAGTGCACATGTTCATGTTTCATCCTGTTGAAGCATAAGGTAAATCATTGAAATCGCAATACTATCGCTTTTCTGTGGCTCCGATGATGGACTGGACCGATAGCCGCTGTCGGGTGTTCCATCGCCATCTGACGCGGCGGGCGCTGCTCTACACGGAGATGCTGACGACCGGGGCCATCATTCATGGCGACCGGGAGCGGCTGCTGGGGTTCGACGCGGTCGAGCATCCGGTGGCGCTTCAGCTTGGCGGGTCGGATCCGCGCGAGCTCGCACAGGCGGCGCGGATCGGCGAAGAGTTCGGCTATGACGAGATCAACCTCAATGTCGGCTGCCCGTCGGATCGTGTGAAGGATGGCCGCTTTGGAGCCTGCCTCATGGCGGAGCCGGAGCTTGTGGCGCGATGTGTCGACGCGATGAAGGGCGCGGTTTCCATTCCCGTCACCGTCAAATGCCGCATCGGCATCGACGATCAGGATCCGGAGGTCGCGCTCGATACGCTTGCGCGCGGAGTGGTCGCCTCAGGCTGCGATGCGCTGATCGTGCATGCCCGCAAGGCCTGGCTCAACGGTCTGTCGCCGAAGGAGAACCGCGACATCCCGCCGCTCGACTATGACCGCGTCTATCGCCTCAAGCGCGCGATGCCTGATGTGCCCATCATCATCAACGGCGGCATCCGCGGTATCGACGAGGCGAAAGCGCATCTCGAGCACGTCGACGGCGTGATGCTCGGCCGCGCCGCCTATCAGGAGCCATGGCGGCTGCTCTCCGTCGATCAAGACATCTTCGGCGAAGCGGCGCCGCATGCGACGATGCAGGACGCGCTCGAAGCGATGATGCCCTATATCGAGCAGCAGCTTGCGCGGGGCACGCGGCTGCATGCGATCACGCGGCATTTCGTCGGGGCGTTCCACGCCGTGCCCGGTGCGCGCGCCTTCCGCCGCCATCTTGCCGAGCAGGGGGTGAAGCCGGGCGCCGGTGTGGACGTGCTGCGCGATGCGATCGCACGTGTCGGTGCGCGCGCTCCGGCGGAGGCCGCGGCCTAGCCCAAACGGGTGAAGAGCCGGATCGTGAAAATCCGGCTCCTCGTCGATCCGTCTCAGCGGAGCAGATCGAAATGATAGTTCACGCCGACGCGGAAGGTGTGGAATTTCGCGGCGTTCCAGTCCGGCAGATCGTCGTGCTTGAACTCGGTGTAGAGATATTCTGCCTTGGCCGACCATTTCGGCAGGAACGCCCATTCGACGCCGCCGCCCGCGGTCCAGCCCATCTTCATCTTGTTGATCGGCCCGTCCTTCAACTCGCCGGTGGCAAGACCCGCGGTCCCGAAGAACAGCAGCCGTGAATCCATCGTCGCGATGCCGGCGCGGGCGCGGCCGGTCATGTACCAGGGGATGCTCACCGCGGCGCTGTTGAGCGCGTCGTGGTTCTTGATGTCGCCGCCCTCGAAGTCATTCTCGATGCCGACCACGAACATCGGCGAGAGCTGGTAGTTGTAGCCAATCTGCACGCCGCCGACGGCGCCCTTGACCTTGCCGCCGCTGATGCCGACGAGATTATTGAACGCGTCGTCGCCGCTCTCTGCGTAGCCGGCGTTGAAGCCCGCATAGAGACCCGTCCACGAATACACCGGCTGCGGCGCCGTGTAGGCGGAGGAGGGCGCGGCGTAGCGCGGCGACAGGTCGGCAGCGCAGGCGCTGCTCGCGGCGAACACCGCGGCAAAGGGCAGGGCGCGCATCGTGCGGCGTAAGGCGGCTCTGGCAGTCATGACTCTCAATCTCCCACTTGGCCGCACCTCACGGAGCAGCCTTGTCCAACCCCGATCCGGGAATAGGCTTGTTATAAACCGACTAGGCGGTTTGTAAATGGAGGAAATGCCACATCGATGGATTGTTCGCGGGGGCTCGGGTTAGGCGGTTGGCTGGAAGCCGCGCCGATGTAGCGCAGCGCGCTGGCGCAAAGGTGGCCTCGCGGACTGGATCAAGCGGGGCTGCCTGGATGGAGCGGCGCCGTTAGTTTGACTGGCGCCAGAGCGGCCAAGGGCGATTTAACAAGCGCCGATCGCGTTGTGCGGCTCAGGCAGTCCCGGCTGATTGGGCCTGGATCGTGCGCACGGATCGGGTAGCGAAGCGCATTATCGCAACGCGCGGCGATCTGGCAATTCCGGGTAGCCGGTGAGCATCAGCTTGTCGGCGCGCACACCCCAGCTCTCCAGGCGGTCGAGGAAGCTCATGCCGAGCAGATTGGTCTTCATCTGCCCGCGCGGCACGACGAGGGCCGGCACCGACTTTTCGACGAGGTGGCCGACGGAGAGACGGTCGAGCGTAAGGCGGGCAGCCTTGGTGTGGCCACCCGCGGTTTCGAGATCGACGTCGTATTCGAGCATCTCGAGAGGCAGTCCGATCGCTTTTGCGGTTTCCCAGGTCAGCACCACGGAGGTCGCACCGGTATCGATCACCATCGGTGCGGCGACGCCGTTGATCTTGGCGCGCAGCGCGAATTCGCCGCCCTGGCCGCGCTGGATCTGCACGGCCGGGGCCGGGGAGGCGATCTGCGCGCGAAACATGTGCGAGACCTTGTTGCTCGCGCGCGCGATCCGGTCGGGATCGCCATAGGCGACGACGGCACCGGCCGTGCCAGCGAGCATAACGAGAACGAGCAGGAAGCGGATCATTGCGCGCCTCCGAGGCGACGCAGGGCGGTCAGGCGCGTTTCGGCGATCCCGCGATCGGCTGCAAACCCGCGTCCGCCATGCGTGCCGGCAACAGCGCCATCACCGCGAGCCGTTCCGTGCTCTCCATGGCGTGCCAGCGCGCGATCTCCGGCAATGTCCGGCCGCAGCCGAAGCACAGCCTCGTCTTGGGATCGATCATGCAGACGGCGACGCACGGCGTTTCTTTGCTCATGTGGCCATAGTGGGGGATCGTCGGGCATGTCTGCAAGCATCTCGTTAAGAGCCCGTACCTGCGCTCATGATCGGCTTGTGGCGCGGCCGGCGCTTCTCGTCGGGCACCGCGGAACTGTCCGGCTGGAGCGGCGGAGAATCGTCCGACATCGGCGCCAGCGCACTCATCACGCGCTCCGGCGGGAAGGTGACGATCACCTCGGTGCCGATGCGCAGCTTCGATTTCAGCGTGAATGTACCGCCATGCAGGTCGATCAGGTTCTTGGCGATGGGCAGGCCGAGCCCTGCGCCCTGTTCGGCCGACTTGATCGAGTTGGAGCCCTGGCCGAACGAGGCGAGCACGATCGGGATCTCGTCCTCGGGGATGCCGGAGCCGGAATCCTTCACCGAGAGATATTGCCCGCCCGAAGCGGTCCAGCCGGCCTTGAGCCAGATCTCGCCGCCTTGCGGGGTGAACTTGATCGAGTTGGAGAGCAGGTTGAGCACGACCTGGCGGATCGCCCGCTCGTCGGCCCAGAGCCGCGGCATGGCCTGCTCGAATACCTCGTGGATGGTGATGCCGCGGCTCGAGGCGCGCAGCTTCATCAAATGATGGCAGTCGGCGACGATGCCGACCAGTGACACCGCTTCCTCGTTGAGCTCGTAACGGCCAGCCTCGATCCGCGACAGATCGAGGATCTCGTTGATGAGGTTGAGCAGGTGCACGCCGGAATTATGGATGTCGGCGGAATATTCCTTGTAGACCGGGACCGCGTGCGCACCAAAGATTTCGCTCTTCATCACCTCGGAGAAGCCGAGGATCGCGTTCAGCGGCGTGCGCAGCTCGTGGCTCATCTGCGCGAGGAAGCGCGATTTTGCGACGTTGGCGGATTCGGCGCGGTGGCGCGCTTCGTCCGAGATCGCCTTGGCCTGTTCGAGCTCGCCGATCAGCGCGTCCTTCTCGGCGCGTGCCTCGAGCGTGGCGAAAGTTGAGGAGTGCAGGCGGTGCGCCAGCAGCACGAAATAGCCTTCGGCTGCGAGCGCGAGCGCCGCCAGGATGTAATTGTCGAGCGCGCCGGTGATTGCAAAGCTCAGCGCCATCGCGACCGCGACCGGCGCCGTGGCGGCAAGGGCGGCGATCGGCAGATTGGCGGCCAGCATGCTCGACACTGCGATCACCAGCAGCATCAGGAACATCATCAGCGTTTCCGTGACCATGTCGAGCACGGGATGGATCAGGATCGCCATCCAGCACAGGCCATAGAGCAGGTCGAGCACGACGAAGTGCGTCCGCCAGGCGCGCGTCGCCGCGGGCGAGGAGGCCTCAGTCAGGAAGCGGTGGCAGCTGCGGATCATCGCGGCGTGGATGCAGAGCATGCCGGCGGTCCAGGCCGCGGCCGGGATCGGCTGCATCCACAACCCGAACAGCACGCCGGTGGCGACCACCAGCAGCATCACGACATAGGAGGCCGACAGCCGCGTCTGGGCATATTGGCGCAGCATCTCGGCGTCGAAAGCCGGCCGGGTTCCGCTGGTCGACGTTAACTTGTCGCGCGCCTCGCGTACCCGCTGCGACGCAACCCGGCGGCTGCTCGCCGATGGCGCGCTCACCGGCTCGGCCGGAAGCTGTACGACCTCTGGCTTTTCAGCGGGTTTACTCATCGAACAACAACATTCCTGCCTGCGCAAAGGCGGGCCTTCTGCATTGTCTATCTCTGGCAAGAAATCCTTAAGAGGTGACTTAAGGAGCTAAAGAATTACGTTAACCCGGCGTTAATTTTGAACGCGCGCAGTGCCGGTCAGTGCAGTGCCGCATGCTGGGCGACGTAGACCACCGCGCCCGCCAGATAGCCCGCGAGCGCGGGGATGGCGATGCGGCGGGCGTACCAGAGGAACTCGATCCGCTCGAGCCCCATGGCGGCGACGCCCGCGGCCGAGCCGATGATCAGGATCGAGCCGCCGGTGCCGGCGCAATAGGCGATGAACTCCCAGAGGAAGCTGTCGGTCGGGTAGTGGCCGAGGTCGTACATGCCCATGGTCGCCGCCACCAGCGGCACGTTGTCGATGACGGCGCTGAGCAGGCCGAGCACGACGACGATGACGTCCTGGCGGCCAATCGTCGCCTCCAGCCAGAGCGCCAGCATCGACAGGAGGCCCGCATGTTCGAGGCAGGCGACCGCCAGCAGAATGCCGAGGAAGAACACGATCGAGCTCATGTCGATCCGCGTCAGCGCATGCGCGAGCGTCAGCGGCCGGCGAACATGCTCGTCCTTGTCGCGGTGAACGACCTCGCCGACCAGCCAGACGATGCCGAGCCCGAGCAGCACGCCCATGAAGGGCGGCAGATGCGTGACCGCCTTGAAGGCCGGCACGGCGATCAATACGCCGAGCCCCAGATAGAACATCAGATTGCGCTCGAACGACCCGACGAGCTGAACTCCGTCGTCCTTGGGTGGTGGCGCGATGGTCTTGCCTTTCACCAGAAGGCTGATGAAGGCGAGCGGCACGAGCAGATTGACCAGCGAGGGCAGGAACACCGAACCCATGATCTTCAACGGCGTGATCTGCCCGCCGATCCACAGCATGGTCGTGGTGACGTCGCCGATCACGGTCCAGGCGCCGCCGGCATTGGCGGCGATGACGATGAGGGAGGCGAACAGCAGGCGGTCGTCGCGCCTGGCGATCAGCCGCTGGATCAGCGAGACCATCACGATGGTGGTGGTCAGATTGTCCAGGATCGCGCTGAGGAAGAAGGTCACGAAGCCGATCAGCCACATCAGGCGGACCTGACTGGTCGTGCTGATGCGAGAGGTGATGACCTCGAAACCGTCGTGGGCGTCGATCACCTCGACGATGGTCATCGCGCCGATCAGGAAGAACACGATCTGCGCGGTGGAAACGACGGATTCGTCGATCTGCCGGCCGACCATGGCGTAGTCGCCGATCGTGGCCGCGTAGATCGCCCAAAGCAGCCCGGCGCCGATCAGCGCCGTGGCACTCTTGCTGATCCGGAGCGGGTGTTCGAGCGCGATCGCCGCATAGGCCAGAACGAAGATGACGGCGATCGCGATCAGCAAGGTGGGATCAGTTCGACAGGTGTCAGCGGTTAAGGCGCGCGAGCAGGCTCGACGTATCCCAGCGCTTGCCGCCCATCTTCTCGACCTCGGCGTAGAACTGGTCGACCAGCGCGGTCACCGGCAGATTGGCGCCGTTGCGGCGGGCTTCGGCCAGCGAGATCGAGAGGTCCTTGCGCATCCATTCGACCGCGAAGCCGAAATCATACTTGTCCTCGTTCATGGTCTTGTAGCGGTTCTCCATCTGCCAGGACTGCGCGGCTCCTTTCGAGATGGTCTCGATCACGGCGGCGACGTCGAGGCCACTCTTCTTGGCGAAGTGGATACCCTCGGAGAGGCCCTGCACCAGGCCCGCGATGCAGATCTGGTTGACCATCTTGGTCAACTGGCCGGAGCCGGCGGGCCCAAGCAGCTTGCACATCCGTGCATAGGCGCCTGTGATGACCGGCTCGGCGCCGGAATAGGCGTCCTGCGCGCCGCCGCACATCACCGTCAGCACGCCGTTCTCGGCGCCGGCCTGGCCGCCCGAGACGGGAGCGTCGATGAATTTGAAGCCGGCCTTGGTGGCGGCAGCGTCGAGCTCGCGTGCGACCTCGGCGGAGGCGGTGGTGTGGTCGACGAAGGTCGCGCCCTTCTTCATGCCGGCGAACGCGCCGTCGGGGCCGATCGTGACCGCGCGCAGATCGTTGTCGTTGCCGACGCAGCACATCACGAAGTCCTGGCCTTCGGCTGCCGCCTTCGGGGTTGCAGCGGTCTTGCCGCCGAACTTGTCCGCCCATTCCTTCGCCTTGGCCGCGGTGCGGTTATAGACGGTGACCTCATGGCCCCCTTTTTTCACGAGGTGTCCGGCCATGGGGAAGCCCATCACGCCGAGACCGAGGAAAGCGACTTTAGCCATGTGTGGTACCTTGTCCGTAGTTTGGGTTTTACGGTTTTTGCCGGGCGAGGGGGCGCCTGGTTCCGCTATGAGGGCGGATTAGGAGCGCACCATAAACCCTTGAGGCCAGAGGGCAACGGCTTCGTTTGGCAGCCGCCTGTGCTAGGATGGCGGGACTTAAGGTCCTACATAAAAAAAGGGAGCGAAAGCATGGGCGGCGTGAGCGTTGGTGTCCTCGATCATTTCAACATCCGGACCCGGAATCTGGCCGAGACGGTCCGCTTCTATGAGGACGTGCTGGGCCTGGAAAAAGGCGCCCGGCCCGATTTCGCCTTCCCGGGGGCCTGGATGTACAGCGAGGGCAAGGCGGTGGTGCACCTCGTCGATATTTCCCCGACCTCGGAGCCACAAAAGCCGGATTCCGGCGTTGTCCACCATGTCGCCTTCGTCAGCCGCGGGTTCGACGGCATGAAGCAGCGGCTGACGTCCAAGGGCATGAAATTCGACTCCCGCCAGGTCCCGGGCGGCGACCTCTGGCAGATCTTCGTCCACGACCCCAACGGGGTCATGATCGAGCTCAATTACGAGGCCGCTGCGGAGCAGGGGGCTGCCCCCGCGGAGATGGCAGACGATATCGGCAAGCAGTAGCCTTTTGGCCGTTTCCGCTCTAATGGGGCATCCTCAAGCCTTGAGCGTGATCTGATCGGAAAGCCGCTCCACACTTTTCCGGATCATGCTCTGTTCAGGAGATGCGCTTTGAGCGTGACGCAGCAACAGGTTCTCGACAGCCTCGCCAGGATCAAGTCGCCCCGCGGGGTCGCGCTCACCAATGCCAATGTGCTGAGCGCGATCAGCGCGGCCGACGGCAAGGTGTTCTTCTCGATCAACGTCGATGCCGCCGAGGCGCGGGCCTGGGAATCCGTCCGGGCCGAGGCCGAAGCCGCCGTGCGCGCCATTCCCGGCGTCACCACCGTGATGGTGGCGCTGACCGCCGAGCGCAAGCCGGGTGCCGCACCGCCTCCGCCGCCAACGCCGAGCCGCGGCACGCCGGGCGTGCAGCCGGTCCACGCCCACAAGCCACCGCCGCAGGGCGGCGCCCAATCGCCGATGGCGCGCCAGTCCGAGATTCCGGGTGTCGCCGCCGTGATCGCGGTTGCCTCGGGCAAGGGCGGCGTCGGCAAGTCGACCACCGCGCTCAACCTGGCGCTGGGCCTGCGCGACCTCGGCCTCAGGGTCGGGCTGCTCGATGCCGACATCTACGGCCCCTCGGTGCCGCGGTTGACGGGCCTCCACGAGAAGCCGGCGCTGGACGGCGAGCGCAAGATGATTCCGCTCAGGCGCTTTGGCCTCGCCATCATGTCGATCGGCTTCCTGGTGGAGGAAGAGACCGCGATGATCTGGCGCGGTCCCATGGTGATGTCGGCGGTGACGCAGATGCTGCGCGACGTCGCATGGGGGAGCCTCGACGTGCTCGTGGTCGACATGCCGCCGGGCACCGGCGATGCCCAGCTCACGCTGGCGCAGAATGTACCGCTCAAGGGCGCCGTGATCGTCTCGACCCCGCAGGACCTGTCCCTGATCGATGCACGGCGGGGGCTTGCGATGTTCAGGAAGGTCAACGTGCCCGTGCTCGGCATCGTCGAGAACATGAGCTACTTCCAGTGCCCGCATTGCGGCACGAAATCGGACATTTTCGGCCATGGCGGCGCGCGCCACGAGGCCGAGAAGCTCGGGGTACCGTTCCTGGGCGAGATCCCCCTGCACATGGCGATTCGCGCCACCTCGGATGCCGGCAATCCCGTGGTCGACAGCGAGCCGGACGGCCCTCATGCGGCGATCTATCGCGCCATTGCGGGGCAGGTCCGGGACCAGCTCAAAGGCGTTATCGCCGCGGCCTGATCCGGTCTTTTGGGGACATGCGACTTTCGTAGAGCCCCGTCATGCCATTGTCGCGTTCCGAAAGCGGGGCTTCCGTGTTAAAGGCCACGGCAGTCAAGCCCCTTCGGTTCGACGCGACAAAAACGCGTCGCCGGAACGAGCGGCGACAACGAGGAAGTTTAGGGGAAACGCCCCAACAAGGAGAGACCTGAAGATGAAGCGTCGTGATTTCCTGAAAGTGTCGGCAGCAGGCGCGGCGGCGACCGCCGCGGTGGCCTCGCCGGCGATCGCGCAGTCCATGCCCGAGATCAAGTGGCGCCTGACGTCGAGCTTCCCGAAGTCGCTCGACACCATCTATGGCGGTGGCGAGCAGCTGGCGAAGTACGTCGCCGAGATGACCGACAACAAATTCCAGATCCAGGTGTTCGCCGCCGGCGAAATCGTCCCCGGCCTCCAGGCGCTCGATGCGACCTCGAACGGCACGGTCGAGATGTGCCACACCGTCTCCTACTACTATGTCGGCAAGGACCCGACCTGGGCGATCTACGCCTCGGTGCCGTTCGGCCTCAACGCGCGCCAGCAGAACTCCTGGTGGTACCAGGGCGGCGGCGAGCAACTCGGCAACGAGTTCTTCAAGAAGTCGAACGTGATCGGTCAGCCCTGCGGCAACACCGGCACCCAGATGGGCGGCTGGTTCCGCAAGGAGATCAAGACCGTTGCGGACCTCTCCGGCCTCAAGATGCGCATCGGCGGCATCGCCGGCCAGGTGCTCCAGAAGGTCGGCGTCGTGCCGCAGCAGCTCGCCGGCGGCGACATCTATCCGGCACTGGAGAAGGGCACCATCGACGCCGCCGAGTGGGTCGGCCCCTACGATGACGAGAAGCTCGGCTTCGCCAAGGTCGCCAAGTACTACTACTATCCCGGCTTCTGGGAAGGCGGTCCGACCGTCCACGCCTTCACCAATTTGGACAAGTGGAATTCGCTGCCGAAGAACTACCAGGCGATCCTCACCAACGCGATGGCCAACGCCAACAGCTGGATGGCCGCGCGCTACGACATGCAGAACCCGGCGGCGCTGAAGCGTCTGGTCGCCGGCGGCACCCAGCTTCGTCCCTTCACCAACGAAGTGCTCGAGGCCTGCCTCAAGTCGACCAACGAGCTGTGGGGCGAGATCTCGGCCAAGAACCCCGACTTCAAGAAGTCGATCGACGCCATGCAGGCCTACCGCTCCGACGAATATCTATGGTGGCAGGTCGCCGAATACACCTACGACAGCTTCATGATCCGCTCGCGCACCCGCGGCTGATCTTTCGAAACGTCGCAAGACGACAGAGCCCGGCCTCGTTCGCGAGGCCGGGCTTTTTCTTTGCCGCCAGCGGCCGCCCAAACAAAAATATGAAAAACAACCCCATGCACAGTAGAAGCAGGGTGAGGGCAGGCCGCCCTGTGAATGCTGCCAACAGCTTGACGCGTCGGGGCAAATCAGCGGGAAGGGGCAATCGTCGCACAGCCGGGGCCAACGCGGCGATTTTGCCTGATCGCGGCATCTGGAATGACATCGTCATTTGCCCCGCGTCCGTTCCCGCATCGTCATTGCGCGGAGCCCTTGCGACGAAGCAATCCAGACTGTCACCGCGGAGGGTTGCTGGATTGCTTCCGCCTTCGCCGAGGCTTCGGCGGACAAGTCGCTACGCTCGCAATGACGAGTGGATGGAGTTGGGGCTCAACCCAGCAACGAACCCGTTTGACACGTCGGGCAAAACAGTGGCAAAAAGCTAGCATCGTATAATCCGAAATTGGCGCTGCGGTGCCGATCCCGTGAGGTGACGATGAGCTTCGATCCCGATGAGGTTCGACGCGCGCTGCGCAAGGCATGGTCGTTGTCGACTTCCAGCCAATGGACGCCGAACAATCCGGCGGTAGGACAGTGCAACGTCACGGCGCTGCTCGTTCACGAACTCTTCGGCGGCGAGCTGCTGAAAACGCCTCTGCCGGCGGCCGATCACTTCTACAATCGGATCGAAGGCCGGCGGTACGACTTCACCTTATTGCTGCTGGACGCCTCCCCTCCTTAGACCGTCGACAATGAAACGCCCGCATTCCAAAGTAGCAGATTTTCCCGGCGGGTTGGTCAGGGTCGTCACTGACTAAGTTCACGCCTTTCTACCACGCCCGTGTCCATGTCCGAGTTGGGTCCAGGCTGTGTAAAGCGGGTACTTGTCAACGACAAGCGCTCTCGTCGTTGACGCTTTTCGCGAGGGCAGTCCCGGGTCGTTCCGCCCCCGTGCAGTTGTTTCACGCTATTGGTGCCGCGGATATTTTTCTTCCTGATCCTGCTGGAACCTCTCAATCGCGTCCTTTACCTTTGGAAGCAGATTGTAGATCGGCGGATTGTTGTTGAGGACACCAATCTTGAACTGCGGCGGATACTTGACGAGGTCCTTGATGTACGAGGCCGCCGCGCCCGCCAATGGTACGCCCATCGGAAGATGGCGTAGCCCTGTTGACACGTCTTCCTTTGGATTGGTGTAGAGGTTCACCATGACCGCGCCTCCTGTGTCGACAGCGATCGGACCACTGAACCCGCCCCAATCACCCTTCTGAAAGAACCCATTCTCGATTTCAGCCGTCCAAATGTATTTGAACTCATCGATGCGGATCATCGCGAAGTATTGATTGAGGGTGTAGATGCGCTCGCGGCGGGCCGACTCACCATTGTCGGCGAGCAGCAGGCCGGACTGATCAACGCCATCGACGTAAGTCGTCTTCGGGAAGAACTCGGCAAGCTGTGCACCGGGCTTACCTGCCAGCGATACAAAGGTCGGCAGGATGTCCGCTTGATCGAACAGTCCCTCCGACCGGCGCGGCTTTATCATGCCTTTCCAGTAGGCAAATGTCGGGACGCGCACGCCTCCCTCCCATGACGAACCCTTGCAGCCCCGGAATAGGGTTCGGCCATGCGGCGGGATTTCGCATTCGGGTCCGTTGTCTGAGGTCAGTAAGATCAGCGTATTCTCAAGCTGACCCGTATCCTCAAGCGCCTTGACGAGTTGCGCGAGCACATAGTCCATGTGCACCAGGCAGTCACTATACACGGTGCGCGCTCGCGATTTTCCTGCCCACTCGTCGGACGGATAGTTGTCGAAATGACAGCCGCGCGTCGCGTGGTAAAGGAAAAACGGCTGCTTGCTGTCCTTCATCTGCTTGATGAAATCGGCGCTGTAGTCCATCCAGCGCTTGTCGAGGTCCTTGATGTAGGCAAGATCGATCAGCTTGAGGTTTTCGCACTGTTCCGTGTTGGTGGGAGTGCAGTGAACCTCATAATGACTGAACGGAGCCTCTTCCATCATCTTGAAGCGGGACGGGCTCAGCGCTATTTCGGGTTCAAAATACTGATCGCGCCACTCCGTGTACTCGTCAGACACGCTGAGAAATCCGAGATAATCATCGTAGCCAACGTTCTGCGGCAGGGAGCCACGGTTCTCGCCCATGTGCCATTTGCCTGCACCACGCGTCACGTAACCAAGCTTCTTAAGAATGCTCGGGAGCGTGATTGCGCCGTCAAGCCCGCCCGGCTCGCCATACATCGGCGGACGGAGAATGCCATGGTGCAGCGGGTTCTGCCCTGTCATGATCGTGGCGCGGCTCGGCGAGCAGCTCGGCGTCGAGTAGGCCGAGGTCAGGTTCAGCCCCTCGTTGGCCAGCTTGTCCATCGTAGGCGTTTCGTTGCCAACCGCGATGCCCCCGCCGTTGAAGCCGGGGTCCGTCCAGGCCACATCGTCGAGTAGGAATACAATGAGATTGGGCTTCTTGCCGGTCTTCCTTTCGAGGTCAGCGAGCTTTCCGCGCGCCTGTTGCTCCTGTTCCGAATGGGCGATAACGGGATACATGTTGTCGGCTGGCTTCACCGGTTTTAGGTGAATGAATTGATCTGGATGATCGTAGCCTTTGGCGGTCGTGGGGCCGGTAGCGCTGCCTCGAATATTCTGCGCGAACGAAACACTCGACATCGTGAGGGCCGCTAACCCGAGCGCGCCCGCCACTAGTGCTGCAATTGAAGCTCCACTGGCTTTGGTTGATTTCAAGTCGCTGAGACGGAACCGTACAACAGGCATGTTTCCCTCCTGATCACACAGAAAAGATGGCGCGGACTGTCGCAATTTTGAGTTCGGTAAAAGCGAAGTGCCAAGCAGCTAAGTCGGAGCGACTTACTGTGCCTTGTTTATCGTTTCCTGGACCTTCTGTTGGTGAAGCTTTTCCTCCGCAGCCTTCATCGGGACCAGCTTGACCGTTAGCTTGTCGATCTTGCCGGTGAAACGGAATGGCGGCTGGTAGTCCTTGTCGTCCACGCCAGTGCGGGTGTCCACACCGACATCGAAGGTCTCGTAGATCGTTTCGACGAACGGAATGGTGTGCGGGATAGTCCTGCTGGCGACTTCCTTGCCATCCACCGACAGGACGCCGGTGCCGCCCTTGCCAAAACCGGGGCCGTCATACTTGAAATCAAACACGATGGTATGCTTACCCGGTGCGAGCGCCGCTGGGCTTTCCCATCGGAAGCGCTCCACGTTAAAAAAATTGTACACGAAGACTGGTTTGCCCTTGAGCAAGTAGAGACCATGACCACCGCCACGGCCCCCGAGCGTATTGATCATGCCTTCTGCGCCTCCCTGCGGAATTTCAACCTCGGCGGTGATGGAGTAGGACTTGCCGGCAATGTCGGGGGCGCTGCTGTAGGGAAGACCAGACGATTCACCCGAGTAGGTGAATAAGGTCCGACCCGCGGTCGCGCTCGGTCGCGGCGTGACTGCGCGAGCGGTGAAGCTGTTATCCAGCGGGAACACGTTGTATTTCTGCGCCGTGACCAGAAACAGTTCCTTCATGTCGCGCAGCCTGTCCGGCATCTTGGCCGCGAGGTCGTTGTTCTCCGAATAATCCTCGGCGAGATTGTAAAGCTCCCAGGTGTAGCCGTTGACGACATCGGGAAACTTGCCGAAGCCCAGATCCCACGGCGGCTCGGGCGGCGTGGTGGCGGCGAGCCAGCCGTCGTGGTAGATCGCCCGGTTGCCGACCATCTCGAAATATTGCGTGCTGCGGGTCGAAGGGGCGTTCGCGTTTGCTTTGTCGAAGGTGTAGGACATGCTCACGCCTTCGATCGGCTTCTGAGCAACGCCGTTGACCATCACCGGCGCTGGAATGCCGGTGGCTTCGAGGATCGTCGGCACGATGTCGATCATGTGATGAAACTGCGTGCGGATGCCGCCCACCTCGTTGATGTGACCGGGCCATGAGATGGCCATGCCTTGACGGGTGCCGCCGAAGTGCGACGCGACCTGCTTGGTCCATTTGAATGGTGTGTCAAAAGCCCAGGTCCAGGCCACCGCAAAGTGCGGCGTGGTTTGGGCCGAACCCCAAACGTCGTAGAATTTCAATTGCTCCGCGACTGGAATGTTGACGCCTTGGATCGCGGCCATTTCGTTCGGGGTGCCGAGGATGGAGCCTTCGGCGCTGTTGCCGTTGTCGCCGCTGATGTAGATGATGAGTGTGTTGTCGAGCTTGCCCTGGTCTTCGACTTCCTGAATGACCCTGCCGATTTCATGGTCGGTGTAGGCCGTGTAGGCTGCAAAAACGTCCGCCTGGCGAATGAAAAGCTTCTTCTCGTCGGGGCTGAGCGTGTCCCATTTTTGTAGCTTCGCGCCGCCGTATTCTGGCTGGCCATCCGGCCACGGTGTGAGCTGGGTATTCGCCGGAATTACACCGAGCCGTTTCTGGTTGGCGAAGATTGTCTCGCGCAGCTTTTCCCAGCCCTGATCGAACAAGTGCATGTCGCTGATCTTCTTGATCCACTCTGGCGTAGGCTGGTGCGGTGCGTGCGAGCCGCCGGGCACGTAATAGATGAAGAACGGCTTGTCTGGCGCGGCGTTGTTCAACCCCCTCATGTAGTTGATCGCATCGTCCGCCATGTCGGTGGTGAGGTTGTAGCCGGGGCGTCCTACCCACGGAAAGACTTGCGTCTGGTCGCGGAAGAGAAACGGCGTCCACTGGTCAGTTTCGCCGCCCATGAAGCCATAGAAGTGATCGAACCCCATCCCGTTCGGCCATTGATCAAAAGGTCCTGCCAAGCTCAGTTGATAGCTGGGAGTGTTGTGGTTCTTGCCGATCCACGCCGTCGTGTAGCCGTTCTCCCTCAGGATCGTGCCGATGGTGGCACTCTCCGGCCCGATGACGGAGTCATACCCCGGGTATCCGGTGGACATTTCGGTGATCACGCCGAAGCCCACCGAGTGATGGTTGCGGCCCGTGATCAGCGCTGCCCGCGTCGGTGAGCAGAGAGCAGTTGAGTGGAACTGCGTGTAACGCAGTCCGGCGTTCGCGATGCGATCCATTGCAGGAGTTGGGATGACGCCGCCGAAGGTCCCCGAAACTCCATAGCCTTGATCGTCTGTCATGATCAGGAGCACGTTGGGCGCACCCTTGGGCGGCACTACTTGCGCAGGCCAATACGGTTTCGACTGGCTGGCCCCAAGGTTGATCTCGCCGCCGAACTTCGGCGGCGGCGGCGGGAGATACTTTCCATCTATCGTCGTCGTGGCGCTGGGTGAACCCGGCGTGCCGGTGGTTTGTTGCGCGAGGCTGGTTGTTCCCAGCGCGCACAGCAAATAAGCGGCGGTGAGTGTGGTGCCGCAAAGCAGCAAGTTGCGGCGGTTGCGGCTTTCTGGCTTTGAGCTATCGTCATCCTGGCGGGCACGGGTCATTGGAAGCTCCCTCTTGGAGACGTCAGAACCCTGTGGGCGCCTACTCGGGACACAATGCCGCAAGGCTTCTATTGATCTAAATCAAGACGGTGCCCACAGGTCCGAAACGTCGCCTTCGGTCATTCGCGACAGGGCCAGACCAGCAGCAAGTCCGGCGATGTCCGTTATGCCGCCGGAAGCGGAAGTAAATTCAGAGCATTGGCCGGACCGCGACCAGCCATTGCGGGTTGGTGGCGCTGCCCGAGACGTGATTCAAGCTCCAAAACCGGAGCCTCGAATCCGTCCAAGACCACCGATCTACAGCTGCGGGCCAGATAGTCTGACCTCTCGCTCGGCGCGGAAGACATTGCCATACAGGTTGCTGATCCATTGTCTTCCGCTCGACGTTACGTTCAGATAACGGATCGCCGTTGGGACTTGCGGTGCGACCTTGGTCCAGTAGAACTGCGGATATTTGTGCACCACGTCCGCGGGTGTGGCGTATCCGAGCGATTTGTTGAGCCCTATCTCTTCGAATTCATAGAAGAGCGCATTTGATTTCTTCATGTAGTTCGGATCGCCGAGCTGGCCGATCAGATCAGCGGCGCGCAGCAACAAACCTTCTTCCTCGTCCAGATCATCCTTGAGTTCGCTCGTTGGTGCGTCTGTATAGGGAAAGCGGGTATATTCGATGGCTTGGGCAACGCGCGCGGCGTCGATCTGGTCGACAGCGTCGAGGCGCTCCACCGCGAACAATTTTGAGCGATCGACGTGATAGGGCGCAAGCGCTGCATCGGAGGAGCCGACCGGCAACTCAACCGTTCGGCCGGTACCATCAACGACATAGGCGCCCTCCTGGTCTCCGTAGATGACGCCCCGAACGTAGCCGATGTCGTGGATCAGACAGGCCAGGATAAAGTGAGCGTAATCGCTGGCCGTGGTTTGCCTCAGAAGTGAGCGGCCGATCAGGATGTCGTGCCCCACCAGCGTGACCAACAGGGTGTGCTCCACGTTGTGATACAATGCATCGCTGTTGCCGATACATTCCAGGGCCAGCTTCGCAGCGTAAGGGAGCAATTCCGGCAAGCTGGCATGCGATGAGCCGAAGCGGCCCTTTGTCTCCGAGATGAGGAACGCACCGAGCGCCTGGGACGTCAGTTCCGGAATTGTTATCATGAGCAAGGTCCTCGTCGACGAACCCCCAATAAGCCTGCTGCAGGATCAGGAGGGAGAGGAGGCCACTGGAAGAATGCGACGCCGAGCTGGAAATTGCCGGGCGCCAGCGAACTGAAAGGCGACGTCACCGCCTGAAATGGGCTGAACATGACGTGAGGCCAAAGGCGGGGGTGATGCTTGACCTAGATCAACGTGGCTGCGGCGCATGCTACGTCTGCCCGGCAGCAACGCCCGTTCAGGGTGGTCAAAAGCCGGCGTGCGGCGCGAAGGCCAGTCAGCCGGAGGCTGACATCGGCCGACAATTCAGCCATGGCGCCAATTTGTCGCCGGACCGCGTTGCTGGTCCGCCCTAGAAAGCGCGAAGGGTGCACCGGTACGCTCGGGTTCGAATGAACTCCACCCGACGGCGGAGCGACATGTTATTCTGGGTCATTGTATTTATGTGATTATCAGGAGACCGGATCATGATTCCTCAGGATCGGTTTCGCGGCCTTTTTCATAAATATCTGTTCGCGCTTTTCGTGGCTGTCGCGATCCCACTTGCATTCAACGGCGTCATTGAGGCGTGGTTCGGCTATCGCGATCAGCGCGCGAGGCTCGACCAGTGGCTTAGCCTCCAGTCCGCATCCGCGGCCGCCGAGATACACGATTTCATCCACGGCATCACGAGTCAGCTTGGCTGGCTGGTTCAGCTTCCATGGAGTGACGAGTTCGACGAACGCCGGCGGACCGACGCGTTGCGCCTGCTTCGACAAGCGCCCGCCATCGTCAGTCTCACACTCCTCGACGGCAATGGCCTGGAGCGTCTCTACATCTCGCGGATCGGCCTCAATCGTATCGAGAGCCGCACGGACCGATCAGCCGATCCCGCCCTGGTTGGTGCCCGCGCAGCTCAGATCTGGTTCAGCGACGTCAGCTACAATCGAGGCTCCGAACCGTACTTGACGGTCGGGATTGCCGGCAACCGACCGGCTGTCGGCGCAGTCATAGCCGAAGTGAACCTCAAGCTGATTTGGGACGTGATCTCGGCGATCAAGGTCGGAAAGACCGGCTCCGCCTTCGTCCTGGACCGATCGGGTCGCCTGATCGCCCATCCCGACATCAGCCTCGTGCTCCGCGGGGCGGAGGAAGCAACCTCCAAGCCATTTCGGGCTGTGCGGGACGCGATAGGGTCGAAAGCGGGCTTCGCAACGAGCCGGGATGCGCAAGGACACTATGTTGCCGCCAGCGCTGCTCCCGTACAGGGCCCCGACTGGACAGTCGTGGTCGTGCAGCCGCTATCCGAAGCTTACGCGCCGATCTATTCCGCCCTGTGGCGGACGGCAATGCTTCTCGCAATCAGCACCATGCTCGCAGGCATTCTTGCCTATGCATTGGCGCACCGGATGACGGAGCCGATCAAGCTGCTCGAGGAGGGCACGGAGAGGATTGGTGCCGGGTCCTTTGACCACCGCATCTCGATCCACACCGGGGACGAGTTCCAGCGTCTTGCAAACAGTTTCAACAGAATGGCGTCCGAGCTGGCGCTGGCGCAGCAGCACCAGGAGCGCATCGCCAAGCTCAAGCGGTTCCTTGCCCCCCAGGTCGCCGATCTCGTCGATCGAGCCGGCGATGACAGCGTGCTGGACGGCCGCCGTACGGAAGTCGTCGTTGTCTTCTGCGATTTGAGGGGGTTCACCGCGTTTTCAGCAGGCGCCGCGCCCGAGGACGTCATGAGCGTATTGTCGGAATATTATGAAAGCCTTGGCAGGGTCATCACGAAATTCGAGGCAACGCTGATCAATTTCTCCGGAGACGGACTGATGGTGCTGGTGAACGCACCTGTCCCGGTCGTAGAGCCTGCATTGAGAGCCATCGATCTCGCCATCGACATGCAGACGAACGTGCAAGCCCTCATCGCCGGCTGGCGATCGCGTGGCTACCACATTGGTTTCGGAATCGGCCTTGCCAGCGGGCCGGCGACTGTCGGCCGGATCGGATACGAGGACCGGCTCGACTACACCGCCATTGGAAGCGTCGTGAATCTTCCGGCTGTGCGCATCTGCCGCAGACAAGGAAATCCTGATCGACGCCAAAGTCGCCGCCGACGTCAAGGGCAGGCGGCCCGTTGAGGATCTCGGGGGCCGCGAGATCAAAGGATTTGACGAAGCCATTCCAGTCTTCGGAATATCCTTCGAGGCTCTCGAGCCGAGTGGCCGCGGGATGCCCGGCACAATCCGCTAGAGACTGTCCGCGTATCCGGGGCTATGCTCCGGCAAACGGCTGACGGCAGCGGGTCCGTGGGCATGAGGTGCGCCAACTCTGAAGCAGCAACGCTACGCAGACGCGCCAGACGGCGTGATTTTCTTCTTTGGATGGCAGGCGCCGCGACGTGGACGACCGTCTCGTATGGGCAGAAGCCCTCCATGCCGGTCATCGGATATCTTTGCCCGGAGTCACCCGAGCTCTTTGGCAGTCGACTTGAGGCTTTCCGACAGGGACTGGAGGAAGCCGGCTTCGTCGAGGGGCGCAATGTGGCGATCGACTTTCAGTGGGCCGCCGGACAATATTCTCGATTGCCAGCCCTGGCTGCCGAATTGGTCGCCAGAAATGTAGATCTGATCGTGGCTCCTGGCGGGGCTCCCGTGGCACTTGCCGCGAAGGGTACGGGTACGACCAAGACCATCGTGTTCGAGATGGGCGGCGACCCCGTTCAGCTACGCGTGGTGGACAGCCTGTCGCGGCCGGGCGGAAATATCACTGGGGTATCGAGCCTGAGCGTCGATGTGTCGCCAAAGCGGCTTGAGCTGATGCGCGACCTGTTGCCCACGGCGACCCGATTGGCGGTGGTCGCCAACCCGACAAGTCCGACCGCACCATCACAATTGCAGAAGCTTCAGGCGGCCGCAGAAACCCTGCGGGTTCAACTGCAGATCTATAGCGCAAGCAAGGAGGATGAATTTGAATCCGTGTTCGCGGCCGTTGCCAGGGACGGGCCAGGCGGAGTTGTGTTTACCTCCGACCCTTATTTTGCATTTCGCAGTGCCCGGCTGGCGGCTCTCGCGATGAAATATCAATTGCCCGCAATCACGCAGACCCGAGACTTTCCCGTGGCTGGAGGCTTGATGAGCTACGGAGGAGATTTCGTGCAGTCGCACCGTCGCGCGGGTATCTATGCCGGACGCATTCTGTCGGGCGAGAAGCCTTCCGATCTTCCGGTTCAGCTCGTCACGAAGGTGGAGCTCGTTGTCAATTTGAAGGCAGCGAAACTGCTCGGCCATCCGTTCTCCGCAGCAGTCATTGCCGGCGCGGACGAGGTGATCGAGTAAACCATCATGGGAACGCGCCCAGATCGGCTTACACGAACCTGACAGGGGGCGCGGGCGAGCCTGCCACGCGCTTTTTCGCTGGCCGAGGCGGCCGGAATGGTGGAAGAGAGCGAAGATGCGGCGCGAGCCGTGATTGCACCGGAACATCCGGCGGGACTGCGATGCGCCTTCTGATCGTCGAGGACAATGTCGAGCTGTCGCGGCTCGTTGCCGCCGGGCTGTCGGCCGCCGGCTACCAGAGCGACATCGTGAGCACCGCGGCCGAGGCACGCGAGGCGGTCAGCAGCGTCAGCTATGCTGCGATGATCCTCGACCTCGGCTTGCCCGACGGCGACGGCCTGTCGGTACTGCGCGAGCTGCGCCGGCAGATGGAGCCGCTGCCGGTGCTGGTGCTGACCGCGCGCGGCGGCCTGCAGGATCGCGTCAGCGGCCTGCGCAGCGGCGCCGACGACTATCTCGCAAAGCCGTTCGCGATGGAGGAGCTGGTGGCGCGGCTGGAGGCGATCCTGCGCCGGCCCGGCCAGCTGCTCGGCCGCTCGCTACGCCTCGCCAATCTCGTCTACGACACCGAGAGCCGCCAGATCTTCGTCGACGACCAGCCGCGGATCATCTCCGCGCGCGAGACGTCGGTGCTGGAGATTTTGCTGCGCCGGCAGGGGCGGGTGGTGCCGAAGAAGAATGTCGAGGACCACATCTTCGGGCTCGAAGGCGAGGTCGCCTCCAACGCGGTCGAGGTCTACGTCTCGCGGCTGCGCAAGCAGCTCACCGAGCACGGCGCCAAGGTCGTGATCCACACCATCCGCGGCGTCGGCTATCTCATGTCCGAGGAGAAATAGCGTGGCGGCCGCCGGGGCCTATGGCAAATCGCCGACATTCAAATCGTTGATCTGGCGCATCGTGTTCATGCACATCGTGGCGGTCGCGGTCGTCGCGATCTTCCTGCCGCTGGTGCTGTTCTGGCTGCTCAATTCCGAAGTCGACCAGCTGCACCGCGAAGCCATGCGCGCGCAGGCCGAGGTGCTGGCCGAGCGCATTGTCGCGGCGCCGGACGGCCTGCTGACGTTCAACCTGCCGGACAGCCTGCGGGGCCTCTATTCGGAGGCCTACGGCCGCTATCTCTACGATATCCGCGATGCCGACGGCCGTTTGCTGTTTTCGTCCCGCCGCAAAACGGGAGCGGCCGCGTCGGCGCCGCCGACGCTTTCCGAGACGATTTCCGGCGCCGGCGTCACCCGCATCATCGACGGCAAGATCGTGCGCATCCGCGTGGCCGAGGATCTGGCGCATCGCGACGTCATCATCGACGACATCATCTCGAACTTCTTCCGCCGGGTCGGGTGGATCACCATTCCGATCCTGCTGATCCTGCTCGCCGCCGACATCATCATCTTCCGCCGCGCCATCGCGCCATTGTGGAAGGCCTCGGAGGAGGCCAGCAATATCGGCCCGGCGCGCACCGACATCCGCCTGCCGACGGAACAGATTCCGCGCGAGATCATGCCGCTGGTCACCGCCGTGAACCAGGCGCTCGACCGGCTCGAGGACGGTTTTCGGGTGCAGCGGCAGTTCACGGCGGATGCCGCGCATCAATTGCGCACGCCGCTCACGATCCTGCGTACGCGGATCGAGACGCTGGGCGATGGCGCCGCACGGCAGGCGCTGCACGCCGACATCGAGGGCATGAGCCGCATCGTCGCCCAGCTGCTGGAGATCGCCGAGCTCGACACCCTGGTGCTCGATCCCGGCGAGACCGCGGACCTGCGCGCCGTCTGTGCCGAGGTGGTCGGCTCCATCGCGCCGTTCGCGATCGCGCAGCACAAGGACATCGCGCTGAAGGGCGCCGACGCGCCGGTGCTGATCCATGGCAATGCGGAGATGCTCCAGCGCGCGATCTTCAACCTCGCCGAAAACGCCATCAAGTTCACGGCGAAGGATACCGCCGTCGACGTCGAGGTGCGCGAGGACGGTTCGGTGCGCGTGCGCGATTGCGGCCCCGGCATCGCGGAGAACGAGCGCGAGCTGATCTTCCAGCGCTTCTGGCGCGCCGACCGCCAGCGCAGCGACGGCGCGGGCCTCGGGCTCTCGATCGTGCGCGGGGTCGCGGACGATCATGCCGCGACGGTGGCGGTGGAGAATCTTCCGGGCGGCGGCGCGGAGTTCACGCTGCGGTTTCGGCTGGCGGAGAAGACGGCTTCTTCACCCTCTCCCCTTGTGGGAGAGGGTGGCTCGCCGCGATAAGCGGCGAGACGCGGCGCGCTATTTCAGCTTGCCCGTGGACAGGTCCATGACCATGCGCGTGGCCAGATAGAGCCGCGGCACGATGCTGTTGATCTGCACATATTCGGCATCGTTGGAGTGCGCGCCGAAGCCTGACAGGCCCATGCCTTCCACCACGGCGCCGCTGGTCTTGAGCGCGGCAAACGCGGCGTCGGTGCCGCCGCCGGTGGCCTTCTCGTCGACCTTGAGGGACAGTCCGATCTCCCCATAGATCGTCTTGCCGTAGGCCGCGACGCGGCGTGAGGCATCGTTGGCCTCCAGCGGCGGACGACGTACCTCGAATTTCAGCTCGACCCTGGAGTCGGGCAGCAGGCGGTTCTTGATCTTCTCCTGCAACGCCTTCTGCAACTCGTCGAAATCGGCGACCTTGAGCGCACGTGCGTCGGCCTGGGCCGAGGCGTCGGCCGGGATGACGTTGCGGTTGGTGCCGGCCTTCGAGACCGTCCAGTTCAGCTTCAGGCCCTGCTCGGGCTTGGACAGGTCCTTCATCTGCAGCACCTGGTGCGAGAGCTCGTACAGCGCGTTGACGCCGCCCTCGGGCCGCGCGCCCGCGTGCGAGGACTTGCCGTGCACCGTGAGATAGGCCGAGCCGATGCCGCTGGTGGCAAGGCGCAGCGTGCCGTCGGTGCCGCCGCCCTCGAACGAGAACACCACGTCCTGATCCGCGGCGAATTTGGTGATGGTGCTGCGCCAGCCGGGCGAGGAGATCTCCTCGTCGCCATTGGTGAGCACCGTGAGCGTGCCGTAATCCCTAAAATTGAGTTTCTGGAGCATCGCCACGGTATGGAGAATGAGCGCGACGCCCTGCTTGTCGTCGGCAATGCCGAGGCCGTAGGCCTTGTCGCCGTCGACGCGGAACGGTTGGTCCTTCAGCATGCCCTTCAGGTACACCGTGTCCATGTGGGCGATCAGCATGATCTTCTTGCTGCCGGTGCCCTTGAACACGGCGTGCACGGCCGGGCCGATTGTCTCGGGCGTGTCGTCGAGGCGATAGACGTCGGTGGGGTGCAAAATCTCCACCGTGCCGCCGAGCTGCTTGAGCTGGCCGGCAACGCGCTCGGCGATCTGGTTCAGGCCGTCGATGTCCTTGCTGCCGGATTCGATACTGACGAGATCGCGCAGCGTGTCGAGCAGCGGCTGCTGCTCCTTTTGCGCCAGCGCATGGACATCGGTCATCGGTTCCGCATGCGCAAACGTTGCGGCACATGCCACCCAGAGCGATGCGATCAAGGGAGCGAGCGACGGAGCAGGGAGCGATCGGGACATGCGCGGCGGTCCATCAGTTGGAGGATGGCCCGGTATGCCCGTGTTTGCGTTGCTTGTCACGCGCGCGGGCGCGCGCGTCATGAACCGCCGAGGCGGAACATGACGGCGATGGTTATGGCCGCTACTTCTGCGGCGGTCCGAGATCCAGCGGCGGCAGGTCGATCTGCGGCACTTCGATCTTGACCTTGTCGAGGTCGACGTTGAGCGGCTTGTCGAGCAGGCCCGTCACCGTGATCGGGAAGATGATCACGAGCAGCACCATGATCAGCTGCAGGCCGATCCAGGGGATCGCGCCCCAATAGATGTCGGAGCTCTTCACTTCCTTCGGCGCCACGCCGCGCAGATAGAACAGCGCGAAGCCGAACGGGGGATGCAGGAACGAGGTCTGCATGTTCACGCACAGCATCACGCCGAACCAGATCAGCGCCGCGTCCGGTCCCACCACCGGGGCGAGGACCTTCTGCGCGATCGGCGCGATCATCGGCAGGATGATGAAGGCGATCTCGAAGAAGTCGAGGAAGAACGCCAGGAAGAAGATGAAGAGGTTGATGAAGATCAGGAAACCCCACACGCCGCCGGGCAGCGAGGTCAGCAGATGCTCGAGCCAGACGCCGCCGGAGACGCCAAGGAACACCACCGAGAAGCAGGTCGAGCCGATCAGGATGAAGGTGACCATGCAGGTGAGGCGCATGGTGGACTCGTAGCCCTGCTTGATCAGGTCGCGCAGCTCGGGGATGCGTGCGGCCTGGATGCAGATCCACGCCACGGCGAGATAGGTGACGGCGAACGAGAGCCTGAAGACCAGGTTCTCGGTGAACAGCATCGCGACGATGGTGCCGACGCCGGCGGCGATCACGCCGCCGATCAGGATCATGCGATCCTTCGAGGTGAAGTCCTTGTGATGGATCGCGGCGAGCACGATGGCGCCGACCGCGCCCATCGCGCCGGCTTCCGTCGGGGTCGCAAGACCCATCATCATGGTGCCGAGCACGACGAAGATCAGCACGGCCGAGGGGATGATGCCCATCAGGCACTTCTTCCACAGCGCCCAGCCGGTGAGCGTGCGCGCTTCCTTCGGCACCGGCGGCACGTGGCTCGGCTTGATCAGGCCGAGGATGAAGGTGTAGCCGGCGAACAGCATGATCTGGAACACCGACGGACCCCAGGCGCCGAGATACATGTCGCCGACCGACTTGCCGAGCTGGTCGGCGAGCACGATCAGCACCAGCGAGGGCGGCACCAGCTGCGTGATGGTGCCGGAGGCCGCGAGCACGCCGGTGATGTAGCGCATGTTGTAGCCGTAGCGGATCATCACGGGCATCGAGATCAGCGCCATGGCGATGACCTGGGCCGCCACCGTGCCGGTGATGGCGCCGAGGATGAAACCGACGATGATGACGGAATAGCCGAGGCCGCCGCGGACCGGGCCGAACAGCTGGCCCATCGAGTCCAGCATATCTTCGGCTAGTCCACATCTCTCTAATATGGCGCCCATGAAGGTGAAGAACGGGATCGCGAGCAGCAGCTCGTTGGAAAGCACGCTGCCGAACACGCGGCCGGGAATCGCCTGGAGGAAGTTGAGGTCGAAGAATCCGAGATGGATGGCGAGGAAGCCGAAGGAGAGGCCGACCGCCGCGAGCGTGAACGCGACGGGGAAGCCGATCAGCATCGCCAGAACCAGGCCGCCGAACATCAGCGGCGGCATCATTTCCAGCGTAATCATTGGGTCGGCCTCTCGTACTTGGCGTCGATCGTCACATAGCCCTGGAGAGCCGCGATTCGCTTGATGACTTCGGAAACACCCTGGAGCGCCAGCAACACGAAGCCGGCGGGGATCACGAACTTGATGGGCCAGCGGATCAGGCCGCCGGCATTGCCCGACATCTCGCCGACGTTATAGGCCTGCATGAAGAACGGCCAGGACAGATAGGCGAGCAGGAGGCAGGAGGGGATCAGGAAGCAGAGCGTGCCGATCATGTCGAGCCAGAGCTGGCCGCGTTCCGAGAGCGTGAGGTAGAAGATCTCGACGCGGACATGCTCGTTGCGCTTGAAGGTGTAGGACGCGCCGAACATCACCAGGATGGCGAACATGTACCATTGCAGCTCCAGCCAGCCGTTCGAGGAGTTGCTGAAGGCATAGCGGATCATGGCATTGGCCGCGCTGACCAGGCACGCCAGCAGCACCAGGATATTACAGACGTACCCAATCTTTTCATTGAGGGCGTCGATGGCGTTGCTCACCGCCAGCAATGGACGCATCTTACTTTCTCTCCGTCGCCGTCGCGGCCTAACACTTTACGGGAGGCTTCAGCACGCATCGCCTGGCCGGCGTGCGAAAAGCACGCGACCGCACGGACAATATTCCGGAGCGATTGCGGCGTCAGTCCTCCCCTCGTGCCTTGCCGTCTTGACCGCGACCGCCAAAGGGGCGCGGCCGGCTTATTGCTGCCGGGCAAGCAAAGGCGGCTGCACCAAACCAGCGGGCTTGTGCGCCGTCAATCGGAAAATGGGCAAATTGACGCCGAGTCAAAAGCTTATGGCGGGGAGGGCGCGAATCCCTCAGCCGCCCGTGACGCTCATGTGCCTGGAGACGCTGGGGCGGTCGTGGCGGCGGTCGATGATGAAATCGTGGCCCTTGGGCTTCAGCCCGATGGCGAGGTCGATCGCATCCGCAAGCAGCATGTCGTCGTCAGATGCACGCAGGGGTTTGCGCAAATCTGAAGCATCCTCGTGGCCGAGGCAGGTGTGCAGCGTGCCCGTGCAGGTGATGCGCACCCGGTTGCAGGATTCGCAGAAATTATGGGTCATCGGCGTGATGAAGCCGAGCTTGCCGCCGGTCTCGGCAATGCTGACATAGCGCGCCGGCCCGCCGGTGCTCTCGGCCAGATCGGTCAACGTGAATTGCTGGGCGAGCCGCGCGCGCACCAGCGACAGCGGCAGGTACTGGTCGATACGGCCCGAGCCGATCTCGCCCATCGGCATGACTTCGATCAGCGTCAGGCCCATGCCCTTGCCGTGCGCCCAGCGCATCAGGTCGGGAAGCTCGTCCTCGTTGAGGTTCTTCAGCGCCACCGCGTTGATCTTCACGCCAAGCCCAGCGGCGCGCGCGGCTTCGATGCCCTCCAGCACCTTGTCGATCTCGCCCCAGCGGGTGATCTCGCGAAATTTCTTGGGATCGAGCGTGTCGAGCGAGACGTTGATGCGGCGGACGCCGCAATCGGCGAGCTCCCGGGCGTGTTTCGCAAGCTGGGTGCCGTTGGTGGTCAGGGTCAGCTCGCTCAGGGCGCCGCTCGAAAGGTGGCGGGACAGCGAGCGCACCAGCGTCATCACGTTGCGGCGGACCAGCGGCTCGCCACCGGTGAGCCGCAGCTTCTTCACGCCCTTGGCGATGAAGGCCGTGCAGAGCCGGTCGAGCTCTTCCAGCGTCAGCAGGTCCGCCTTGGGCAGGAACGTCATGTCTTCCGACATGCAATAGAAGCAGCGCAGATCGCAGCGGTCGGTGACGGATACGCGCAAATACGAGATGGTCCGCCCGAACGGATCGGTCATCGCGCTCGACAGCGCGTCGCGGGGGGTCGCTGCTGCGAGAGGGCTCGCGGAAGGTCCGTTCATACCAGATGCCTTGCCAAATGCCTTGTCACTTACGGCGACGGGCGCACCTTTGCTTCAGTGGTGCTCTGGAAGCAATCTAAGCATCGGACGCGGTTAGGACAATCGGGTGGTATACGTAATCAGCGCCTGGATCAGCGCTTTCCTGCGTTCGGATCGGGAAACGGCGAGGCCGCCACCGCAGCAGGTGCAGCATCCGCAGGGGCCGCAGCGGGTGCGGCATCCGCAGGTGCCGCGGCGGCTGCGGCCGGCTTCGGCTTCTTCGGCCGGTGCGGCTTCTTCACAGGCTTGGGCGGCACTGCCGGCTGGAGTTCCGCGAACACCGGATTCGGGTCGGTGGTGACCGAGGCGGGCGTGGTGAAATCCCCGGGATTCTTGATCACGTTCACCGGCACGCTGGCCGGCTGATATTTCGGCAGCGCGAAAGCGACGGCGAACGGCGCGTCGGGGGCGGGAACCGAGACGGAGCAGGGGGTCTTGCAACCCGCACCCAGCGAGGTCGTGGCGTCAGCTCCTGGAGGATTGGATTCCAGCCGGACCTGGACGGTCGGCGGCGCCGATTTGAACATGTCCCAAGACATCGAGGAGCAGCCACCAAGGCTCGCTCCCGCTAGCGCAATCGCGATGACACGACGCATGACCACCCACTTCTAACTGCGACGAACCGCCACATCCCCGGGCGAACCTACGAGCGTCGTTCCAAGCAAGCAACCGGCGCGCTGCGCATAGTTAATAGATGGTTAACGCAGGGTTCCGTAGAATATGGCAGTTATCTCAGAGGCTTGTGGTTCCTAGGCAGTCATCAGGCTGTGGGCCGCGGCCGGCAGGTCGCGCATGTGATGGATCAGCCGGTCCGGCTTCAGCTCGGCGATCGGCACGTCCGTATAGCCGAAGCTGACCCCGATCACGGGCACCCCGGCGCGCCGGGCCACGCCGACGTCGGTTCCGGCATCGCCGACCATGATGCTGGCTTTGACCGCCCCGCCGGCGCGCGCCACGGTCTCGCGGAAAATGGTCGGATCGGGCTTCTGGACGCCAAAGGTGTCCGCGCCGCAGATCGCGGCAAAGCGGCGGGTGAGGTCGAGCTGGTCCAAAAGCCGCTTCGACAGCCATTCCAGCTTGTTGGTGCAGACCGCCAGCCGGTGGCCCTGGGCGGCAAACTGGTCGAGCGCGGCCTCGAGCCCTTCGAACGGGCGGGATTCGACCGCGATATGGTCGGCGTAATAGGCGATGAAATCCGCCGTCATCCGGTCCATGTCCGCCGGCGTGACCATGCGGCCTTCGGCCTCCAGCCCCCGTTCGATCAGCTTGCGGGCGCCGGCGCCGATCATGTTGCGGGCCGAGGCCATCGGCACGGGCGGCAGCCCTTCGCGGTCGAGCACGAAATTCAGCGCGGTGATCAGGTCGGGCGCCGTATCCACAAGCGTGCCGTCGAGATCGAAGACGAGGGTGTAAGGGGAGGTCATGGTTCCAGCGCTATCGGGCCGGCCGGATCGGCGCAAGGGCCGAAGCCATAAGTTCACCTTATAAGATCGGCCCGGAGGCCTGTTCCGGCGGGAAAAACGAGGCTACATAGGCCGCCGCAAGCAACCTATCGGCGGCACACTCTAAAATTCAGGGGCGGGCGCATCGTGAACATGGACCAGTTGAAGCGGCAGGCTGCGGCGCGCGCCCTCGAGGAGGTGCGTGACGGCATGCAGCTCGGGCTCGGCACCGGCTCGACCGCCAAGCATTTCGTCGAGCTGCTCGGCGAGCGCGTGCAGGCCGGGTTGAAAGTGATCGGCGTACCGACCTCGGAGGCGACGCGCCTCGATGCGGAGCGCTGCGGTGTGAAGCTGACGACGCTGGACGAGATCGATCATCTCGACCTCACCGTCGACGGCGCCGACGAGATCGATCCCGACTTCAACCTGATCAAGGGCGGCGGCGGCGCGCTGCTGCGCGAGAAGATCGTGGCGGCCGCCTCGGATCGCATGATCGTGATTGCCGACGACAGCAAATGGGTGCCGACGCTCGGCCGCTTTCCGCTGCCGATCGAGGTCATCCCGTTCGGGCTCGGCGCGACGCGCCGCGCGATCGAGAAGGCATTTGCCGAATGCGGCGTTTCCGGGCAAATGGCGGTCCGCAAAGCCAAAGGCGGCGACAAGGATGGCCACGTTTTCGTCACCGATGGCGGCCACTGGATTCTCGATGCTCAGCTCGGACGCATCGTGGATCCGCCTGGCCTCGCCAAGGCGTTGAGCTCGATCCCCGGCGTGGTCGAGCATGGCTTGTTTATCGGCTTGGCCAGCTCGGCCGTTTTGGCGGGCGGCGAGGGAATTCGCGTGATTGAACGGCGTAAGCCGAAAGGAGACTAGGAATGAAGAGCGTATTGAGATTCTTGCCGGCCGCGACGCTTGCTGCTGGACTGGCCGTCTTGGCGGTCCCGGCGATCGCGCAGCAGGCCGCGCCGGCCCAGAAGGCTGCTCCCGCGCCGGCCCCGCCGAAAGCCTCGCCTGCGGCGATCGCGGCGGCCAAGGAAATCCTGCAGATCAAGAACGCCACCGCGATGTATCAGGGCGCCGTGCCTGGCATGGTCGAGAAGACCAAGATCACGCTGATCCAGCAGAATCTCAACTACCAGAAGGAGCTCAGCGAGGTCGCGCCGATCGTGGCCCAGCAGCTCAACGGCCGCCAGAACGAGATCGGCGAAGGCATGGCGCAGATCTATGCCAGCGAGTTCACCGAGCAGGAACTGAAGGACCTCGTCACCTTCTACAAGTCGCCGCTGGGCAAGAAGCTGATCGACGCCGAGCCGCGCGCCATCGGCCTCAGCATGGCCTTCATGAACTCCTGGGCCCAGAACTTCTCCGAGACCGTGATGGGTGCCTTCCGTGCCGAGATGCGCAAGCGTGGCAAGGAAATCTGACAGTACCTATCTGATCAGAAACCCCTGAAGCGCGTCATCGCGCTTTAGGCTGTTATTTGCGCATGATCCTATCGGAGAACCGCTGCACACTTCTCCGGATCATGCGCTGAAAGAAGAGGTCGGAGTGGACAATGGCTGAATTCGACGTCGACCTCTTTGTCATCGGCGGCGGCTCGGGCGGCGTGCGTGCCGCCCGCATCGCGGCCGGCCACGGTGCGCGTGTGATGATCGCGGAAGAGTACCGCATGGGCGGGACCTGCGTGATCCGCGGCTGCGTGCCGAAGAAGCTGTTCGTGATCGGCTCGCATGTCCGTCACGAGCTGGAAGATGCCGCCGGTTTCGGCTGGACCGTTCCGCCCGCAACCTTCGACTGGCCGACGCTGATCGCCAACAAGGACAAGGAGATCGCGCGGCTGGAAGCGGCCTACACGACGAATGTCGAGAAGTCGGGCGCGCAGGTCGTCAAGAGTCGCGCGGTGATCGAGGACAAGCACACCGTCCGCCTGCTCGAGAACGACCGGAAGATCACCGCAAAATACATCCTGATCGCCACCGGCGGCGCGCCCAACCACGGCGCCTCGATCCCCGGCATCGAGCACGTGATCTCCTCCAACGAGGCGTTCCATCTGAAGAAGCTGCCGAAGCGGATCGTGATCCAGGGCGGCGGCTATATCGCGCTGGAATTCGCCGGCATCTTCGCCGGCTACGGCTCCGACGTCACCGTGATCTATCGCGGTGACAACATCCTGCGCGGTTTCGACGAGGACGTTCGCGCCCACGTCCGCAGCGAGATGGAAAAACAGGGCATCACCATTCTCACCGGCTGCACGGTGGCGAAGGTCGATCGGCACGGCGAGGAATTTACCACGCATCTGTCGAACGGCTCGAGCCTCGCTTCCGACCAGGTGATGTTCGCGATCGGCCGCCATCCGTCGGTCGCCAATCTCGGCCTGGAGAAGGCCGGCGTCGCCATCAACCCCGAGAATGGCGGCATCGCGGTGGACCATTTCTCGAAGAGCTCGGTCGACAACATCTATGCGATCGGCGACGTCACCCACCGGCACAATCTGACGCCGGTTGCGATCCGCGAGGGGCATGCGTTTGCCGACACCGTGTTCGGCAAGCGCGAGGTGCAGGTCGATCATTCCTACATTCCGACCGCGGTGTTCTCGCAGCCGGAGGTCGGCACGGTCGGTCTGACGGAGACCGAGGCGCGTGCGCAATTCAGCCACGTCGACATCTACAAGACGACGTTCCGCCCGATCAAGGCGACGATGTCCGGCCGTGACACCCGCGTGCTGATGAAGCTCGTCGTCGATGGCTCGACCGACCGCGTGCTCGGCTGCCACATCGTCGGCGATTGCGCCGCCGAGGTCACCCAGGTGGTCGCGATCGCGGTGAAGATGAAGGCGACCAAAGCCGACTTCGACGCGACGATCGCGCTGCATCCGACCGCGGCCGAAGAGCTGGTCACCATGCGCACGCCGACGGCGCGGCATGTACGGCAGGCGGCGGAGTAGGACCGGCCTTTAGCGCGACCTCAAAGCACTGAGATCACGTCACGTCATCTCCGATATCTTGCCCTTGCCTTGGCAGGACTCGCATTTGACTGGATAGATCTTGCGACCCGGGTGCGTTGGCTCCTTGGATTTGGGAAAGCCGGTTCCATTGCACAGCGGGCAGGTATGTTCTTTGATCTTCGGGGGCATGCTAGATCCTTTCCGGCTGTGGTGGCGCAGCGGCCCCTGCAGGGGCCGCGTTGCCTTGTGGTCAATGGTTCAAGGCCGACCTAGCCTCCGGCGGGCTCATCCTCGGCGAAGGTCTGCTCGATGGCGGCGGGCATCTTCGCAACCGACATCAACGAACGTGCGACCTGATTGAGCAACTGGTCCGCGTTCTCTTCCTCCGCCAGATTCTTGGAAAGCAGCGCGACGACGGCGGTGTGACGCAACTGCTGCGCCAGGTTGCGGGCGGTCGCGTAGCCGGCAATCTCGTAGTGCTCGACACGCTGTGCCGCACCGATCAACGCGAGATCCGCAGCGGCATCGTCCTTCCTGGCGCCCTCCTTGATCACTTCGTCGCCTTCCTCGACAAGCCCCTGCATGCCCTTGCAAGCCTTGGCGCGCGGCTTCTTCCCAAGAAGTTCGAAGCACTCGTCGAGACGCTCGATCTGCGCTTCGGTTTCGGCCAGGTGAACGGTGAACAGCTCGGAGAGCTGGTCGTAGCGGGCAGCCTCGATCATCTGAGGCAATGCCTTGGTCAACTGCTTCTCCGCGTGCAGGAGATCCCGCAGCTGATCGATCAGCAGGTCGTCAAGGCCAACGGACGGTTCCGATGGCGAGCTTTCGGCAACGATGGAAGGCGCTGCGCCGGGATCGCCGCTCTGGAGTGCCGGTGATTCCATGAACACCCAGTCCTCGCCTTCATTCCAGGGACCTCTTGTGTCGATTTCTCCATTGTCGCCGGACCCTGTCGAATCGTTGAAGAACTGGTCCACGAGACCGGGCGTCGGAGCGATGCGGCCGATGCTGAACGTGGGCTTGTTCATGCTTTCCAGCGCGCGTGAGAACGCCTTCATGTGGGTGATTTCCCGTGTCATCAGGAATTGCAAGGCGTCCTTGGTGCCGGCGTCATCACAGAAATTGATCAGGCGCTCATAGACGATCTTGGCCCGAGCTTCTGCGGCGATGTTGCTGCGCAGATCGACGTCGAGTTCTCCGGTGATCTTGAGATAGTCCGCCGTCCAGGCACTGCCTTGCGAGTTGAACAGATTGACACCGCCGCCTCCGGCAATCGCGATCAAGGGATCGGCTTCCGCCGCTTCGCGATCGAACTTCATGGGTTTCAAGTGCAGCCGCGCGAGCGATCCGACGACCTCAAGGTGGCTCAACTCCTCGGTTCCAATATCCATGAGGAGATCCTTACGGTCGGGATCCTCGCAGTTGAGACCCTGAATGGAATACTGCATGGCGGCCGCAAGCTCGCCGTTGGCGCCACCGAATTGCTCCAGCAGCATATTGCCGAACCGGGGATCGGGCTCGTCGACCCGGACTGTGAACATGAGCTTTTTGACGTGATGATACATGGAAAGACCTTTGACTACAGGAGATACCGGGGCCAACTGAGCGCTGTGTTGGACGTTCCTAATTCGGATCGTGCCGCGACCAGATGCTTCTCGGGAGAATCAGGTGGCTCAATGCAGCGTTTCCGCCGCGGCTTCGTCGACAGCGGCCATCAGGTCAGCCGTATCCGATTGCTGGATCATGTGACCCGCATTCGGGACGCGACGCATCTTGCTGTGCTTGATCTCGTCATGCAGCCTGCCGGACTGTTCGTCGATGTCGATGAGGCGGTCGTCCTCGCCGGCCAGGATGGTGACCGGCATGGCCAATTCGCCGTAAGTCTTCGCCGACAGCATCGCAGAAGGGACCATCAACGCCGCTTCCGCGGCACCCGCACGAAGCTGCGACGGACGCACCGCCAGTGATTTGGGGAAGCCGTCGAATTTTTCCGGGACGGATTTGGGCCCGAACAGCTGCCGCAGCATCGTCGGCCACATCAGGCGGCTGAGGATCGGCGAGATCGTGTGACTGAGGATGTCGCCAAACCCTGGTATCGCCGGCCCGGCCATCGCCATCATCGCGTCGGTGCGGGCCGTCGGGAAATAATAGCCCGACGCCAGTATCAAGGCTTCGACCAATGAGGGGTGCCTGCTTGCCAGGGCGATCGCAACCGATGCGCCCCAGGAATGTCCGAGCACGATCGCCTTGTCGACGCCAAGGTGCGCAAGCGCGTCTTTGAAAAGGTCGGCTTGGGCGGCCGGCGTCCACACCACGTTGCGCGGCCTCAGACTGTGCCCGAAGCCGGGACGGTCGAACACGATGACCCGATAGTCCTTGGCTGCAAGATCGATCAGGCCACTCGACTCGAAATCCTGGATCATGCTGCCATTGCCATGGAGCAGAACCAGCGGGCGTCCGGACCCGCGCTCGACATAGTGCAGCCGAACACCGTCGATGTCGATGAACCGCCCTTGGGGCGGATTATCACGCTGCGCCTTGTCGGCAAGGCGCCGATTGACGAACGCGGCCGCTGCGAGCAGGCCGGCCGTCGCGGCAATCGTGGAGGCCAAGGGATGTTCTGCGAGAGCATGAAGGGCCGTGGCCGCCAAAGATGGCGAACGTTTTTTCAGTATGCGCATGTGACACTTTCGCTGACTGCGGCCAGCTGTTGGAGAGTGGGGAAGGGACGCTTCCGCATTGACGCCCTTGGTCGCATCACGACCGCGATGGCGCCGGATTCTTGCTGGAGGAGATTTCCGTGCGTCGCGGGTGCGGTTCGGAGACCGGATCAGCACCATCGAGCAGGGATCGATTTCGCCTTCTTGGGACCCGGAACAGTGCTGGTCCGGACCTCCCGGCATGCGCATTCACGGATCATGTCGTGCAGACGCAACAGGAGGGACGGAGAGATGTTCCTAATCCAATCGATGCAGCCAGCAGTCGGAAAATGCCGTAGATCGGAGGTAAAGGCGTGGTTCCTCGGGGCCGCGCACTGGTGAATGTCATTTGCGACACCATATCCAGGATATCACCCGCACAGACATGACAGGCGCCGGTGACAGAGAGACGCTGCCGCGCTCCCGCCACAACCGGAGGCGCGCATTGAACGTTATCTCCTATCCCCTGCATCTCTGCCGCAAGTTCGATCGCCGCTGGAGCGCGAAAGCGGTTCAGGACGAGACACAGCAATCCCCGTCACAACGGCCCAACGGCTGTACCGCCTGCGGGCGAATAGTGGCGGCTCCCTTGCATGCGACCTACTTGCCCACCGGGAACTTCGTCAATCAGTGGCGGTGCCCTGTGTGCAAGAACTCCTGGCAGACCTCTGCCGATGCCACGAGCAGCACTGATATCCAATTGAGCCAGTCCGAGCATCTTCGGCAGAATGCCGGGCACTGCCTGACGCTGGAAGACACCGCTGCCAACGACGCGGCGCGCAAGCAGTTCAGGAGCATGGGCGATGCCTGGCTCGCTCTCGCGGAGACGCAGGAGTGGCTCGATGGCGCGACGCCGCCGGTCTCGCGACCGCAGCCGCAAAGCGCTGATTTGATTCCGATGCCAACGCAGGGGCGTTCGTCATGAATGAGAAGCGCAACCGCGTGCGTCAGGCGGATTCACTTGCCGAGCGTCTCGCAGCTGATGCACTGAGGCTGCGTGAAGAGGCCTCGCACCTTGAACCCGGCCCAGAGCGGGATGCGCTGCTGAGCAAGGCACACCGGAACAAGATGGCTGCCGATATCAACTCCTGTCTGACCGCTCCGGGACGCCGCTTGCCTGGATAGCCAGCGCAGATCTCGAGCCCGAGCTTTCACCGTTTGCCAATAGTAACGAACCACCAAGGGTCCGATTGAGACCCATGGACGATTTGGCGTGGGCAGCACTGCCGGGTCTGACGCAGGCAAACGGTCACCTTTCCCCGGAATGCAAGGACCAGATGACATGGATCGAGACAAGAGCGGCCGCATCGTTGAGACTGCGCTCGAAGCGCGCCAAGGCGAGCTCGGTCCCAGCGTGTTGATGCTGCTGGGTGTGAGTGTGGGACTTGCAGTCATCCTCATGGTGATGACGTGGATGATATTCTTCAGAACCTGAGCGTGAAGGAGATGTCAAAGCGCGAGACGTAGGAACTAAAGCTCTGATGGGGGCTTGGATCACTCCTTAGACACTGGAGACCATCATGAAGCGCCCATCGTTTATCGTTTGCATTTCTTTATTCGCGGCGGCCACCGCCTTCGCAGCTGCTCCGGCCTCGGCACAAAATCCACCGGCGCAGTCCGGACCGAACAACAGCGCGGTCAACAGCGCGGGGCAAAACAACTCCGACGCTCCTGTCGCAGGTCGCAACAGTTTCACCGAAGGACAAGCCAAGTCGAAGATCGAGGATGCCGGCTACGCCAACGTCACCGAACTGAAGAAGGACGACAACGGTGTTTGGCGCGGCCATGCCAGCAAGGGTGGATCTGCCACCGCGGTCAGCGTCGACTTTCAAGGCAACGTCAATTCGGCCAAGTAAGCCATTAAGCAAATAAGAAGGACACACAATGACCGTTACAATTTCTCGTCTTTACGACAACTACAGCACTGGGCAGCAGGCGGTTCAGCGTCTCGAAGCTGCCGGCGTGCCGCATTCGGACATCAGCATCGTCGCCAATAATTCGGACAGCTGGTTCAACACCGACAAGAAGGTAGACCGTGACCGCGATGGCGTCGACGACCGCGCCGAAGGTGCCGGCAAGGGCGCCGGCATCGGTGCGGGCGTGGGTGGCACTGCCGGCCTTCTCGCCGGTCTCGGCCTTCTCGCAATCCCCGGCCTCGGACCCGTCGTTGCAGCCGGTTGGCTCGCCGCCACCGCGGTCGGCGCGGCCGCCGGAGCCGCCACCGGCGGTGTCGTCGGAGCGATGACTGAGGCCGGCATTTCGCGGGAAGATGCGGACTCCTACGCCGAGGGCGTGCGTCGGGGAGGCACGCTGGTGTCGGCGCGGGTCGCAGATGCCGATCGATCCCGCCTTGACGCGGTCCTGAACGAGTCGTCCGTCAATTTGCGTGACCGCAGCGCGGCCTGGCAGAAGACCGGATGGAAGTCGTTCGATCCCGCCAGCAAGCCCTACGGCGCGGACGAAGTTCGCAAGGAGCGGCAGCTCTATAGTGGATCAGTGCGCTAAAGTTCATGCGCCAAATGAGATCGCGACGGCCCGCTTCGGCGGGTCGTCTTTTTTGCGCGGCTACGCGTACAGATACCCGACCGGCTTGCCCTCGGTGCGCAGGGGACGGATGTCCTTCTGCGTGATGATCTGGCCGGCGAGGCCGTCGATCTCGTCGCGCTGCGTCGGCGTCCAGCCGCGAAGCTCGTTCATGCCCTTCAGCAGGCCGAGCCTGAGGACCTGGGTGTTTTCGCCGAGGCCGACAAGGCTGATCGAGCCCTTGCCTGCCGTCACCACATCGCCGGCGGAGAGTTCAAATGCCTCGCCGGACCTTTTCTTGAACTCGGCTGTGCCGCGAATGACGCGATAGATCACGACCTCGCCCTTGGCGAAACAGGTCGGGTCCGCGGCGATCGACGTGCTCTTGGGCAGCAGCGACTGGCCGGGTGGGTCGGTTGCGATGATGTGGCCGGTGACGAGATGGCCGCTCGGCACTTCGATGCCGATGTCGCGCACGTACACCGGCAAGGCCGATTTGATCGGACCGTCGACGAGTGGCTTGAACAGCGCGTCCAGCGCGAGGGGATCCTGAAGCCAGAAGCCCGCGTCGGCCGGCCGGTTGTGCAGCGGGTGGCTCCAGGCCACGCGCGGCGTCTCGGCCTCGTTGATCTGGTCCGGACCGACGATCGTCGGGTTCGGAAAGGTCGTCGGATCGGTCACGAAGGCTTCGAGGAATTTGCCAGAGTAGCCCATCGAGATCGGATCGGGTACCACGGTCTGCGGCGTCTTCAGGTTTTCTTCGGTCGACAGTCCCGACCAAGTGTAGAACAGCTGGCGGTGGACGATCGCGCTTTGCAACATCACCGCACCGGGGCCGACATTGTAGAAGCGCCCGTCGTAGTCGAAGGTGAAGGCGCCCGAGGTGACCAGCACGAGCTGAAAGCCGCCTGGCGGAAGATGAAGATGGAAATCGGTGGGGCCGGTGTCCGGGCGGTAGATCGGGAGGTTCGTCGCGACTTCGTGCAGGAGGAAGGTTTCGTTGTTGGCGTGGAAGCCCTCGTTCGCGCGGTTGTAGAGGGCTTGCGGCCGGTACGTCGCTTCGAACCTGGCGTTCCTGTCGCGATCGATCGCCACGAAATCCTGAGCGTTGAGGCGCAGTGGCGCGCCGTTCGGATGGGTGAGGCCGGTAAATTTGAGATCGCCGGCGGCATGCACGTTCATGGCACTCTCCGATCTTTGCCGCTCATCCGGTCTCCGGGCGCACGCATCTTGCTGCGCCAATTCGTGGGAGCAGGGAATCAGGCCTGACGCTGCCTTGCGAATTCTGGGCCAGTCGGGATGCAGCACGATGCGCGGGCTCGGCGGCTCCGCACGGCGCGATGAAAAATCGAGATTGCACCTGAGGTTAGACGGCAGGTCAGGCTGCCTTGCCTGGGCCACATCGCCGAGCCCGCAACCCCGGCGACGGGGTGCGTCTTGTCTAATTTGTCGGCAAGCCCTGGTGCGATCGTGCAGCCGCGCAGGTCGCGTCGATCAGCAAAGGCCGGCGGCCGGGCATGCGCAACCGCTCATTCGAACGGCTGACGTGTGATCCGCTCGGGCTTGCCGATGGGGCTGTCCGCCCACTTCGCCATGTCCACCGTTCGCGCGTCGATGCCTTCGCACCAGAGGCAGCTGAGCTCCGCGCGGCCCTTGGCCGAAAGCAGCGGTACAAGTCCGTGGCCGCAGCCAGCGCAAGACGTGACGCGATTCACGCGTTCCTCCACGATCACCGAATTCAGGAGCGACATTGTCGTTCGCCAAGCTTGCGCGGGCGCTATGACGGCGCACGAACGCTTCCGATCGGAGCGCTCGCGCCCGAGATCGTCGAGGCTGCGATCCAGCGCGAGACCGCCCCGATGTCCTCCGCATTCTCGCGATAGGCGCGAAGCTGGAATTCCGCCGAGCTGCCGCGCTCCACGATGGTCCGGCAGTGCTCGACCTCGGCGGCGCAGTTCAGCGCGGCTGCGTCCCCGGCGACGTCGTCGATGATCCGGGCCAGCAGCTCCGAGATGGTGACCGGCCCGTCTTTCGAGGCAAAGATGCAATCGGTGCCGTAGCGCTGGGCCCGCCATTTGTTCTCGACCGCAATCGCGCGTTCGACCACCGTGACCTCCTTCGACCGATGCGGCCGCAGATAAAGATGGCGCGTCAGGCAGCGATAGAGCGAGGCGATGGCAACGGCGTCGTCGATGAAAGTGCAGGTGTCGGGCGCGCGAAGCTCGAGGGTCGGATGCCTCATGGACGGCCGCATCGCCCACCAGATATGGCTCTCGTCGGGAATCACGCCGGAGCGTTGCAGCGCGCCGACATATTCGTCGTAGTCGTGCCTGGTTTCGAACAGTTCGGGCAAGCCGGTGCGCGGCAGCTCGGAATAGGCGGCAAGCCGGTAGCCCTTCAGCCCGGTCTTGTGGGAATTCCAGAACGGGGAGGAGGCCGACAGCGCGATGAACAGCGGCAGATGCGGCAGCATCGCCCGCATCACCGCCATCCGCTTCTCGGGATCGGGCAGCTGGACGTGCACATGCATGCCGCACATCATGTTGCGGTGGCCGATGCTGCGCAGATCCTCGATCATCTCCTCGTAGCGCGGCTTCGGACTCGGCTGCGACATCCGCCAGACCGCGGTCGGATGCGTGCCGCAGGCCATGATGACGAAGCCGTATTGCGCGGCGACGTTGGCGACCTCGCGGCGGAGGAACCGCAGCTCTTCCCGGGCGTCATTGACATCGACGTGAACGTTGGTGGCAACCTCGAGCTGGGATTGCAGCATCTCCCGCATCGCCTGGCCGCCGGTGGACCAGTTCACCGACTCGAACAGGGCGTTGGGCGTTTCGATCGCGACCTCGAAGCTGCGGCGATCGGCGAGGAAGTATTCCTCCTCGATGCCGAAGGAATATTCAGCCGCCTTGCCGCGTCCGCCGGCAGAGCGGATGACGAGGTGCTGCTTGTCATCGGAGGAATCGAGGCGCAGCAGTTTCAAAACGTCTGAAGCAAATGTCATAGGGCCACCCGGCAGTGGTATTACCTGCGGGCAATAATCCGCATGACGCGGGCCGGTTCCGCGTCGGACCCACCGGAAATTGCAACGTCGAACGGAACAATTTTCACGTTTTCGGACGCGCGCGCGACCAGCGCGTGATTCGGCGGAACTTCCGTCCAGTCCGTTTCCTTGTCGAACGGCTCGGACACGACGACGACCTGGCCGCCGCCGGCCTCGCGATAATAGAGCGTGTTGGCGGCATCGTTGACCGCGACGCGAAACGCATAGAGATCCCGGCCGTTTGCGATCGCGCTGGTGAAGCGCAGGCGCTCACGAAGCTCGCCCTCGTTGACCAGGCCGACCAGCGATTGCAGCACGGCTTGCGTTGCGCCAAGTGGATCGCTGTCGAGTCCCGCGCCCATCATGGCGAGGAACACGGCTTCCGAATCGGTCGTGCCCAGCCGCGAGGGGTAGTAGGCATCGGGGATCAGCGCCTCGACCTTGCGCCGCAGGCGATTCCAGCTGCCGACGAAGCCGTTGTGCATGAACATCCACTGGCCGCAGGCGAACGGATGGCAATTCTGCCGCGTCACCGCCGTGCCGGTGGCGGCGCGCACATGGGCGAAGAACAGATGCGAGCGCAGATGGCGACAGAGGTAGCGCAGGTTTTCGTCCGACCAGGCCGGACGGGTCTCGCGGTAAAGGCCGGGCTCCGGATGCTCGCCATACCAGCCGAGACCAAAGCCGTCGCCGTTCGAGCCCGCGGTGGATTGCAGCGAGCGGATGCTCTGCGCGATCAGCGAATGCTCGGGCTCGGTGACGTAAGGCTCGAACGAGGTGGTCTCGCCCCGGTATGCGATCCAGCGGCACATGCGGCCTTCCTGTCAGGATGTGGCGTAAGGTTCACCAACAAGATCGCCTGTGTTGGGTTCCCCGGCGATGTGTTCTGCAAAGTCCGGATCATTTCTGCGGCGTGTTTTAGACGTTCATTTACCCTGCATTGCGGGAACCCGCGCATTAATACGTCTCTTAACGCCGACACAGTTAGGTTGCGCGCGAATTTTGAGTGCGCATCATGAGCCGATTTGTTCTTTTCACCTGCATGGCGTTCGTCTCCACGTTCGTGGGCGTCTCCTGGGCGATTCGCGGATTTCCGGTGTCGCACGTTTCGCTGGTCGGTGAATTGAGGCCCACGCTCAGTTCCTCGTTCGGCGATGAGCATTCAAAGGCCAAGCAGCGGAAGGATTGGGAAGCGGAGCACACCCTGCAAAGCGACAAGGACCCGAAGCAAGACGCACTGCGGATGGACGCATTGCAGGCAAGCACCGCTTACGCGATGTCGCCGTGCGACGACACCATGAAGGCGAACCTGAGGGCGGCTACGGAGGCCTATGCGCGGGGCTGGGTGAAGATCTACGACTGCCCAAATCCGAGAATGGGCATGTTCTGCAGTGAAGAGAAGCGCGATCGGGCGAACGCCGCGTATTCCACGCCGCTGGACGTTCGCGTCAAGGCGCAGCTGGCCGAGGCGTTCAAACAAAAGGGCATCGTCAAGGAAGACTTCCCGGAGGATATCCGCGACGTCGTTCTCTGGTTCACCGGGCCTGGTATGTTGTTTGATCCGTCTCCGGTATGCCTGCCACGGCAGCAGGCGTCGGCGAGCTTCAAATGAGCCGCGCCTGGTTCATCGTCTGGGCGCTTGTCATCTGGCAGGTCGCCGCCTGGGCATTCGCTCCGCAGAAGACAGCCCAGCGACCAGCAGCACCGGTCGATGGTCCGGGTTATGGTTCCAACGAAGAGATCTTCGTGGACGGTCGCGCAGGCTTGCGCCGCGAGACCGCTCTGGCGTTCGAGCGCCCTTATGGATCGCGTTGCGCGGGAGAGGGGCGGAAGCAATTCGTCGCCCATATCGACTACTACTATTATCGTCGTCAGAACGACATGGAACACTACCCCAAGATTTTCGGGAAAGCCGGGGCAGACTACATCGCCAAGCAATGGTCGACCGGAGACGACAAGCGCTTCGAACGCCTGACGCAGGAAGCCTACGCGCAAGGCTATCTTGCCCTATCGGATTTCGGTGACGTCGGGCGCAAACTGGCGGAAGCCGTTGTGAGGGGCGAGCGCGTCGTCGCGCATTCCTGCGCAAGCTGATGGTCCACGGAGACTCTCGGTGAAGCCTCTCAGCACCGAGAATCCCGCTCTCTCAGACCGGAAGCGGGACCAGGGCGGCAGCTTCGCGATCATGCGCGTCCTCGCTTGCCGCAAGACCTTGCGCGACGCCGACACGATCGGCCTCGGGGCGGTTCTGGCTCATCTTGCGCTTGCCCTCGAACCGCACGACGGGAATGCGGACGCCAACGATCCCGCGCAGTTGCGCGGCGATGAAATCGGCGGGGGCATCACTGACGGCCCACGGCTTTGCGCGCGCGCCCTCGTGCCTGTTCGTCAGCCGCGTCACGGCCTCGAGCAGGCGCTCCGGCTCCTGGAAGAATTCCACCGGACCATAGGCGTGCACGGCGACGTAATTCCAGGTCGGCACCACCTTTTCCGTCTCTTGCTTGGTCGCATACCAGGACGGCGTCACATAGGCGTCGGGGCCGTTGAAGATGGCGAGCGCATCGCCGATCGGCGGGAGCTTCCATTGCGGGTTGGCCTTGGCGACATGCCCATAGAGCACGCCGTGCTCGCCTTCACTCTCGTCGAGGAACAGCGGCAGGGGCGTGGCGACCGGACCTTCGCTGGTCGCCGTCACGAGGCTGGCGAGCCGGGCGCCGCGGATGGTCGCGCGGATGCTCTCGATGTCGTCGTCCTTGAAGGCGGGCGGGATGTACATGGCGTGTCTCCGTTCTTGATGCGGAGATAGCCGAAATCTGGCCTATATGAAACGGCCAGTTTTACATGATTTAATCAGTCCAGTTCGGCGGCGGCCTGCGCGAGAATCTTGCAGCCTCTCTCGATCTGCGCAATCTCCAGCGCCGAATAGCCCATGACGAGACCGACGGTCTTCCGCGCCCTGCGTGGGCCGACCAACAACGCGGAGACGGGATAGACGCCGACGCCTTTCGTGCGAGCCGCCTGGATCAATGCATCTTCGCGCTTCTGCGGCAGATCGTCGAGCCACGCCACCACGTGCAGGCCCGCCGCCGTGCCCTCGATCCGGACGCGATCTCCGAACCGGCGGCGCAACGCGGCGAGCAGCGCCTGCTGACGCTCGGCGTTGCGCCGGCGCACGCGCCTGACGTGGCTGTCATAGGCGCCGCTTTCGAGCATCGAAGCGAGAGCGTGCTGTTCGATCAGCGGCGTGTGCCGGTCCATGATCTGCTTGGCGGCGGCGAACAGGGATCGCAGCCCGGCGGGCACGACCAGGTAGCCGATCCGCAAGGTCGGGGAGAGTGTCTTGGAGACGGTGCCGAGATAGATCACGTTGTCGCTGCCCTCCAGCGCATGCAGCGGCGGGATCGGCCTGGTGTCGTAGCGATACTCGCTGTCGTAATCGTCCTCGATCACGTAGGCGTCGTGCTTGCGTGCCCAGGCGAGCAATTGGTGCCGGCGTCCGATCGGCATGACGCCGCCGAGCGGATATTGATGCGATGGCGTCACATAGGCGAGCCGGGCCTCGATGCCGTCGAGCCGCGTTGTCTCCAGTCCATCCGCGTCAACGGGGATCGGCACCGTCTCGGCGCCCGTTGCCGCGAGCGTGTGCCGCGCCATCTGGTAGCCGGGATCCTCCATCACGAAGCGGTCGCCGGCGTCGAGCAGGAGGCGCGCGCAGATGTCGAGCCCCTGCTGCGAGCCGTTCACGACAACGATCTGATCGACCTCGCAGCGGACGCTGCGCGATCGCCACAGATAGCCCTGAAGCGCGGTCCGCAGCCGCAGCGCGCCGCAGGGGTCGTCATAGGCCAGCCGCTCGGGCTTGCGCGCCATCGCCGCCGTCACGGCCTTCTTCCACGCCAGCACCGGGAAATCCGACGGCGAGAGCTCGCCATAGCGGAAGTTGGCGATGAGCCCGCGCGGCGGCTCGGTCCAGCGCGGCGGGTCCGACCGCAACCGCTCGCCGAAGGCCGACAGAAGCGGCCTGCGCGCCGAGGGCCGCGATGCGGCGCGCGCGCGTCCGCGTTCGACGACGGCGCGGGCAACGCGCGGCCGCGCGCCATGGCGTGTCTCGATAAAACCTTCGGCGGCGAGCTGTTCATAGGCGACGGTCACGGTCGAGCGCGCCACGCCCATCTCGCCGGCAAGCGCCCGCGACGACGGCAGCAGGCTGTCGATCCCGTAGACCTGCGTCAGAATCTGATCCCTCAGGGCTTCGTAGATCTGGCGCGCGCCCATGCGGCCGGCGCGATCGCCGGGAGTCGTCTTCATCTGGACCATCCACATTCCTGGCTCGGCATTCGTCCGAACGGACGATGCCGGAATGTGTTTCTAGTCCCGTTCGCCGAGAGTTTCGACGTAAGCCTTGCCGTAGGGATAAAAATGCTCCTTGCGGCCCTGATCCCAGAGGGTCTTCAGCCCGGGCGCGGTGATGTCCCAGTCCGGACGGCAATTCATGCTGACGGCTCGGAGATCCTGGCGCAGCTCTTCGACGGTCGGGCGTCCGAAGAACCAATAGCCGTTATAGATCTTGTGAACGCGCAGGCCGGGCTCCAGCACGATGACATGCGGGATCATCGGATTGTGGACGGGATCGGTGTATTCGGCGATGTCGAGATCCTTCTGAACGATCCGCCGCGAATCCGACAGGAAAGGCCAGTGCGCCCCGACGCCGCTGCGATATTCGTTGGTCTGGGTGATGTTGTCGGTGGTGATCGTGACCAGCCGGCAATAGCCGACCTCCATCTCGCGATGGAGTTGCAGCAGACCTTCGGACAGAAGCCGCCGCGGCCGAGAACGAGCACCATTGGATCGCCACCCTGCAGCTCGGAGAGCTTTCGGTGCTTGCCGGTGTGGTCGCTGAGCTCGTAATCCGGGAAGGTTACTCCCGGCATCATGTCAGGTCGCATTGAACTCTCCCATATCTTCTCGCATGTCTGGCGTGGGTGCCGACACTCACAGATCGATCACGACGTCGCCCTGGGGCCGTGAACAGCAGATCAGGACATTGCCGTCCGCTGGTGCGTCGAGCGGATCCGGCGCATAGCTGACCGCGCCGGCCACCAGCCCGCTCTCGCAGTTGTGGCACACGCCGGTCCGGCACGACCAGCGCACGGGAACGTCGCAGGCTTCGGCCAGCTCGAGCAGGCTGGCATATGATGGTCCCCAGCAGACATTGAGGCCGCTGCGGGCGAACGAGACCATCGGGCCTGGGCCGGTTGCGCCGGCCGGCAAGTGCGCCCGCTTCTGCGGGGAGGACGCTATGCCGGGTGTCAGGGATGGTCCGGCGCCGAACATCTCGGTGTGAACGCGATCCGCTGCGATGCCGAGTCCGGCAAGCCCGCGCGAGAGATCGGTCATGAACGGTGCCGGCCCGCACAGATAGAAATCGCCGTCGCGTGGGACGCCGACGGATTGAAGCACCCGGAGGTCCAGATGTCCGATCGTGTCAAAATCCACATTGAGGCGATCGCCTGGATCGGGCGCGCTGTAGCAGACATGGCTGTGATGGTGGGCCAGCCCAGCCAACAGCCCGCGCACCTCGGCGGCGAACGCATGTTCGCGACCGTTGCGGGTGCCGTGCAGCCACCAGACCTCTCGCGTCGATGCTTCCGCGGCGAGCGCGTGCAGCATCGCAAGCACCGGCGTTACGCCAATGCCGGCACTCAGCAAGACGACGGGCCGCGCATCTTGCCGTAGCGTGAAACTTCCGCGCGCCGCGCCGATCTGCACAGCGTCGCCAATCTTGACCTCGTCGGCGATATATTGGCTCGCCGCGCCGTGGGCTTCCCGCTTGATGCTGATGCGCCAGGACGCGGCATCGGAGCGGCTCGACAGCGAATAGCTGCGCGTCATCGCCGGTGCAGTGGAGGTGCCGAGCCGCACGACGACGAATTGCCCGGGCAGGGCGGCGGCGACGGGATGTCCGTCCGTGGGTTCGAGGATCAGCGACGTCACGTTGCCGCTTTCGGCGATCTTGCGCGCGACGCGAAACGGCCGGAAGCCGCGCCAGGCCGGAGGCGGGCTCGACGCCGGGCCGAGCCCGGCGTTTCCCGCCGTCGTATCCTTGCGCTGCTGCTCGAGCAGCGCCTCGAAGGAATGACGCCAGCCGCCGCTCAGCGCCGGAATTTTCAGCGCGCGCTCCAGGCCGTCGCGCGGGTGAGGAGGCAGATAGAGCAGCGCATTGATCTCGGACACGCTCATGCGTTCGGGGCCATCAGCGATCTGCGTGATCTCGTCGCCGGCCTCGACGTCGCCTTCCTCGATCACACGAAAATAGAAGCCGGGCCGGCCGTGCCTGACAAGCAGCGCGGCCATGTCCGGCTCCTCCATGCGAATCCCCAGCCGGTAACAGGTGACGCGCGGCTGCGTCACCTCGAACAGGGCAGAGCCGATTTTGTAACGGTCTCCGATGCAGACGTCCCTGTCGGCGAGGCCGTCGACGGTAAAATTCTCGCCGAATTGACCTTGGACGAGGTTCGATCGACCGAGGTGCTCCTGCCAGTATTGATAGGACTCCCGCTGGTAGACGTAGACGGCGCGCTGCTCGCCGCCATGACCGGCGGTATCGCCCTGTCCATCGCCGTCGATGTTGAGCCGGCGCACCCTGCGCGGACCACTGACGGGCGTCTTCCAGACGCCGGTATAAACGGTCTTGCCTTGCCACGCGATGTCGCGCGGCAGGCCGACATTGAGGGAGAGCAAACGGGCCATGGGGTTCCCCGGCGTGACGGCGCGGCTCTGGCGGTTTCCAGGTCGCTGCAATGCCAATCTGCATCCATGTCGGAATTTTGGCCCGTTAGTCGTTGTTAGACGTTGCTAGCCGGTCTTGTCGCCGGCTGTCTGCGTCCCGATCTGGGGGCAGACACCGCAAGACGGGAGATCGCGATGGATGATCAGGCGATACTGGCGGCCCTTCAGCGCCATTGGGCTGCGTCGGACGCGAATGATTTCGAGGCCGAACACGACATTTACCGTGAGGACGCCGTGCTCGACTATCCGCAGTCCGGCGAGCGCATCCGCGGCCGCGGGACGATTCAGGAGAGCCGGTTCGTGCAGCCCAACAAGAAGCGCTTCACGGTCCGCCGGATCGTCGGCGGCGGCGATCTCTGGGTGAGCGAGTTCGTGCTGACCTATGACGGCGTGCCGTCCTATGTCGTCAGCATCATGGAATTCCGCGAAGGACTGGTGGCGCACGAGACGCAGTATTTCGGCGAGAAGTTCGATCCCGCACCATCGCGCGCGCATCTTGTCGAGGTCGTGAGGTAAGTTGCGCGTCAAACGGCGGTCTCGTGCCCCGGACGGAGCGCAGCGCCTCTTCGGCGGTGCGCTGCTGAGCCGGGGCCCATATTGCGGCGGAATGCGTGGCCTTCTGGGTCCCGGCTCTGCGCAGCAACGCGAAGGGCGTTGCAGCGCGTCCAGGACACGGAGAGACGCGCACTATTGGTTAACCAGATCCACTGACACGGAACCCGATGCGGCGGCTGGTCGCAGTCTTGTTGCCTTGATTCCGGCCCACCCATCTTTATGTCTGGAGCGAACAAGAATCCGGGCCCCTCTGGCGAGGACGCCGACAATGTCGGCAAAACCTTGCGATGTCGGATGACCTGTCCCGCGCGAATGCGATGGATCGGCCGATCGTCGGGCCTTCTCGAGTTCTCTCCGACTCAATCGTCCCCATCGCAGCCCCGCGCGGTCATTTCGCAACGTAAGGGAGCTACGATGTCCGACGCCGCCACTTCAAATCCGATCGAAATCGAGATCACGGAACCGTCCAGGCTGAACGAGCAGGCTGCGGTCGCGTTGGTGATCGCCGGCGCGCTCGTCGCCGTCGCCGACCGGCGCGTTTCGCCGGTCGAGCGCGACGAGGTGATCCGCTTCATCAGGGATCGCGGACTGGCGCCGCACATGAGTGACGACCGGCTGTTTGCGATATTCGACGAACTGGCGGAACGACTCGAGGAGCCTGACTTTGCCAATGTGGTGATCGACACGTTGCGTCCGGTCTCGGACCTGCCGCTGTCGGCCCATTTGATGGAACTGTCGGAGCGCGTCGCGGCTGCGGACGAGGACGTGCATCCCCATGAGGTGCAGGCGATCAAGCTGTTGCGCCTGCTGACGCTCGTGCTGCCGCGCGCAAAGCCGGTGGCGCCGGGCAGCGCAGGCACTGAACGGCGCGCCGCCGCGCAGGAGTGAGCATGAGCACAGCATCGGACGAGCGGACGACAGGAAATCTGGTCACCACCGGCCAGATGGCCGGTGGCGACCCGCGCCTCGACAAACTCGTCCGTCGCCTGCCGCCGCGCATGGGCGACACCGTCGCCTATCTGCTCAAACCGTCCAGCCGCTGGGTGAGGATCCCTTCGGGCGCGCTGCTCATCGTTGGCGGCGTGCTCTCCTTCCTGCCGGTGCTCGGAATCTGGATGCTGCCGCTCGGCCTCGCACTGCTCGCCGAAGACGTCCCGGCGTTGCACGCCTCGCGCTCCAAGGTCCTGGATTGGGTCGAGCGGAAGAAGCCGCAATGGCTCGATCCGTCTGCATCGAAAAATGATCAATCATGACTGAATTCATCACCGCCGACGCGCTGACCGCGCTGCTCCAGGTCATCCTGATCGACCTCGTGCTCGCCGGCGACAACGCCGTCGTCATCGGCCTTGCCGCCGCCGGCCTGCCGGCCGAGCAGCGCCGCCGCGCCATTATCGTCGGCATCGTCGCCGCCACAGCCTTGCGCATCGTCTTCGCCGGCGTCGCGACCCAGCTCCTGCAGGTGATCGGCCTGCTGCTCGCCGGCGGCGTGCTGCTGCTGTGGGTGTGCTGGAAGATGTGGCGCGAGCTGCGCGAGCAGTCCGCGCACACCGAGCTCTCGTTGAGCCATGGCGGTAGCGCGGGCAGCGCACCGGCGTCGCGCAAGACCTTCGGGCAGGCGGCGTTGCAGATCGTCGCCGCTGACGTCTCGATGTCGCTGGATAACGTGCTCGCAGTCGCAGGCGCCGCGCGCGAGCATCCCTACATCCTCGCGTTCGGACTGTTGCTGTCGGTCGCGATGATGGGCGTCGCCGCCGATCTGCTCGGCCGGGTGTTGCAGAAGCAGCGCTGGATCGCCTATGTCGGTCTCGCCATCATCGTTTACGTCGCCTTCGAGATGATCTATCGCGGTTCGCTCGAGCTCGCGCCCGTCATCGCGAGTCTCTGAGGCGACAATTCCTGCCTGCAATCCGGAGTGATCCATGACGCCTGAACCCAAAGCACCTTCGGCGCACGCCGGGCCGCGACCGAAAATCGGCCCATTCGCCCAGCTCATCTTCGGCTCGCGCTGGCTGCAAGTGCCGCTCTATGTCGGCCTCATCGTCGCGCAGGGCGTCTATGTGCTGCTGTTCCTGAAGGAGCTCTGGCACCTGGTCGCGCACTCGTTCGACGCCAGCGAGCAGCAGATCATGCTGGTCGTGCTCGGACTGATCGACGTCGTCATGATCTCGAACCTGCTGGTCATGGTGATCGTCGGCGGCTACGAGACCTTCGTCTCGCGCCTGAACCTGAACGGCCATCCGGACGAGCCGGAATGGCTGAGCCACGTCAATGCCAGCGTGCTGAAGATCAAGCTCGCGATGGCGATCATCGGCATTTCCTCGATCTCGCTGCTCAGGACCTTCATCGAGGCCGGCAATCTCGGCACCACGCGCAGCAATTTCACCGAGTCCGGCGTGATGTGGCAGGTGCTGATCCACCTGACCTTCATCATTTCCGCAATCGGTATCGCCTGGGTCGACCGCATCAGCGAGAGCGGGCACCGCAAGGGTCACGCCTGAGGGGCGATCCGCACTCTCAGGCGCCGATGGCCAGATGCAACGGACGCCGTCCGCGTGCCAGCGTCTCGGACGGCGCTTCGCCGAAGGCCAGTCTGTAGCTCCTTGAGAAGTCGCCCAGATGCCAGAAGCCGTTACCGAGCGCTGCGGCCTTGACGGTCAAGCCATCGCCCCCGGTCATGAGCTGGACGCGAACGGCCCACAACCGTTTGAGGCGCAGATAGTGGTGCAGGCTCACGCCATGCACCGCGTGCGTCGCGACCTGGAGCGTGCGCACGGACACGCCGAGCGCGGCGGCGAGGTCGTCGCTGTAGAGCGGCTTGCTGCCGAACAGCGCAACGACGTCGTCGAGATGCGCGATCAGCTTGCGGTGCTTGTCGAATGAACCGGGGCGGGCGCTGCGTGCGCCTGCCGGCAGCAGGGTGGCGTCGAGGCCGGCGAGCAGCGTTTCCTGGATCGGGCGGTAGAGCGCCTCGAATTGCCGGGGATCGTTGCATGCCGACGCCAGCGAGAACATCTCCACGATAGCCGCGCGCAGGCGCGTCATCGGATCGTCCTGCGTGCGGACATAGGCGAGGCCGGTGTCGAAATCCGCCCAGCCGCGATGGCGCATGTCCGAGTTGAAGCGCAGCATCAGGTAAGTGTTGGGGTGATGCTCGATCGCCTTGACGGGGGCTTTGCCGCGCATGACGGCGATCATCGAACTATCGACCTCGCGGCCATTGGCGATGGAGTGAAAGGTGAGGGGAACAACGAGGCCGACGCCGTTGTCCGTGCCGATCTCGGCCTCATACCGCCGTGCAAAGGAGCGCTGGAGCACGAAGAGCCCGTCGCGGAGCGGCAGGATGGCGCGAGACAGCGAGAATTCCCGCGGACGGAGCGGCGTGCTGGTGCCGAGACCGAGCACCTCGTTGGCGCGAAATTCGTCGAAGTCCGAGAAGCGCTCGACGCCGAGGACGCGCGATGGCTTTAGCCGACGTACCGGCATTTCGGGATCCCAGGGCATGTCGGGGTGAGCGGGTTGAATCCGCACAAGCGTATCAGAGGCCCGACCGTCGGCCATATTCCGGGAAACTACTGCCTGCGCGGCGGCGACAGGGGAAGTCGGCGCGCTGCTGTGAGGACTTCACGGACAAGTACGCGAGTCCGGCAGGCTCAGATCGTTCACTTCAGAATTTCGCACACCGTAGGATGTGATCCGACGTCAAGCTGCGCGTTGCTTGTGGAGATGCTCCGCCACCACGCCTCCAGCGCGTCGCGCTCGCAGCCGAGCCTGACGCTCATGCCGCCGGCGAACTTGATCCAGTCGGCGAAATGGTCTCTGCCAACCGCGATCACCACGGGAATGTCGGCGTCGAGCGCGCGTCCGATCAGATGGGACAGGCCCTTGCCGTCGCGCTCGCGCTTGCCGAAGCGGTTGATGATGACGAGATCGGCGCCATGCGAGAGCGCGTCCGCGATCCGCATCCCCGCATTTTGCAGCCGCGCGAGATCGAGACGGCAGCCGCGCGCGGCCGGATCGAAATCCTGCGCGAGCAGAAGCGTCTCGCCGCTGTGAAGCAGCACGGCCGACAGGCTCAAATCCGCGCATTGCCCGGCCTGAACCATGCCGACGACGCGACGGCCACGCGCATTCAGATCCGCCGCAAAGCTGCGCAGGACCGCGTCGGGGTCCTGATGCGCCTCGTAGACGAGGGCGGCGAGGTCGCATTGCGCATCGAACATGGTCGGCCTCCGTTTGACGGCAAAGAATTGGGGCCGCGACGTTTCCGCCGCGGCCCCGGTTCTCCGATCAGGCCGCGGGCGGGCCGTTGATGATCTGCAGCTGTGTGAACTCGGCGAGGCCTTCCTCGGCGAATTCAGTGCCGATGCCCGATTGCTTGGCGCCGCCGAACGGGATGTGCGGGGCCATGTCGAGGTGCTTGTTGATCCAGACCGTACCGGACTCGAGCTGTGTTGCGACTTCGTGCGCGCGCTTGATGTCGGACGACCAGACCGAAGCGCCGAGGCCGTAGGTGGTGGCGTTGGCGCGGCGGATCGCATCGTTCTTGTCGGAGTACTTGATCAGCGGCAGCACCGGGCCGAACTGCTCCTCGTCGACCAGTTTCGAGCCTTCCTGGATGTCGCGCACGATGGTCGGCTCGATGAAATAGCCGGGACGGTCCATCGCCGAACCGCCGGCGACCACCTTGCCGTTCTTGCGCGCGTCCTCGAGGAACGTCTTCACCTTCTCGTACTGCATCTTGTTCTGCAGCGGCCCGAGCTTGGTGCCCTGCTTGGCGCCGTCGTCGACCACCGTGCTCTTGGCGATCGCGACCAGCTCGTTGCAGAGCTCGTCATAGACGGACTCGTGGACGTAGAGACGCTTGATGGCGAGGCAGACCTGGCCGGAGTTCTGGAACGCGCCCTCGAAGATGTCGGGAGCGACCTTCTTCGGGTCGACATCGTCGAGCACGATGCCGGCGTCGTTGCCGCCGAGCTCGAGCGTGATGCGCTTGAGCGTCTGCGCCGCGCTCGCCATCACCTTCTGCCCCGTGGCGGAAGAGCCGGTGAACGAGATCTTGCGGATATCAGGATGCTTGGTCATCTCGCCGCCGAGGTCGTTGGCGTCGGTGATGAAGTTGAGAACGCCCTTCGGCAGGACGTCCTTGATCAACTCGGCGAAGCGCAGGGTCGCCAGCGGCGTGGTCGGCGCCGGCTTCACCACCAGCGTGTTGCCGGCGAGCAGCGCCGACGGCAGCTTGAAGCTGAGGATGAGCAGCGGATAGTTCCAGGGAATGATGGCGCCGACGACGCCGAGCGGGCGGCGATAGGCTTCCACCTTGCGGTCACCGGAATCCTCGATCACCTTCATCGGCAATTCGAGCGAGCTGAGGTAGCGGAAGAACGCGGCCATGCCGAGGACCTCGCCGGTGGCGTCGCCAAGCGGCTTGCCTTGCTCGCTGGTGAGGATGTGGGCGAGCTCGCCCGAATTGGCCTCGATCACGTCGGCCATCTCGTTCACGAGCTTGCGGCGTTCCGCCATCGGGGTCGCGGCCCAGGCCGGGAAGGCGGCCTTCGCCGCGGCGACGGCGGCATCAAGCTGCGCCTTCGAGGCACGCGGACACTGCGCCAGCACCTCTTCGGTCGCGGGATTGAGAACCGGCATGGTCTGGTCGCCGGGCACCATCTTGCCGTCGATGAGAAGATTGTAGTCACTCATTGGCTTTGCGCTCCCTTGCAAAAACGGGCCGTTCGGGGCCTCGTTATATCGAACTATATATCACGACTTCGCCGGGCCGACCATGGCGGCCGGTTCGATCAATTCCAGAAAAGCAGGGCTGGACGCGGGTGGACATATCGATATATCGTGATGAATATAGCGAACCGTGTTCCGGGACTGACGATGGAAATCAAGGTGAGGCAGCTCACGACCTGCGAGGTGGCGTCCGACGGCGGCGCGATCTCGCTGGGCTTCGAGGATCTGGCGGGCAACCCCGCCGCGGTCAGTGTCTCGCTCAACCAGGTCGGCGCCCTCATCATGACGCTGCCCGGGCTGCTCGAGGCGGCGCTGAAGGCCCGCTACGGCGACCAGAGCTTGCGCTACGCCTATCCGCTGGCGTCCTGGGCGATCGAGCAGGCGACCGATACGACCCAGCGCATCATTACGCTTCAAACCGAGGACGGCTTCAAGGTGCGCTTCTCGATCCCGAAAGCCGAGCAGAGCCTGCTCGGCGAAGCGCTGACCCAGCCGATGCCGGAAATGTCGGTGCGGCCGAACTAGCGGCTTGGGCCAAAGGCGCAATTAAAACGCAGCCCAAGAATGAAATTGCCGATTGGGCCGGTCGGGCGCCGGAAATGTTGCACGCGTCGCCTGAACTAGAGAATCGCTTTGCCTGTTCGCCAGCCTAAAGTTGTGGGCGCGTAGGGGTGGCAAGCGATGAGAGATGTTCGAACGGGTTTCCTGGACGCTATCGGCAACACGCCATTGATCAGGCTGCGAATGCCGTCGGAGGCCACGGGTTGCGAGATCTATGGCAAGGCCGAATTTCTCAATCCCGGCGGCTCGATCAAGGATCGCGCGGCGCTGGCCATGATCGACGATGCCGAGCGATGCGGCAAGCTTGAGCCGGGAGGCGTCATCGTCGAAGGAACAGCCGGCAATGTCGGAATCGGCATAGCGCTCGTGGCGAATGCACGCGGCTATCGAAGCGTGATCGTGATGCCTGACACGCAAAGTCAGGAGAAAAAGGACATGTTGCGGTTGTGCGGTGCCGACTTGCGCCTGGTGCCTGCCGTACCCTATTCCAATCCGGGTCATTACGCGCGCTATTCCGGTCAGCTCGCCGAGGAGCTCGGTGCTTTCTGGGCCAATCAGTTCGACAATGTCGCCAATCGGGACGGGCATTATCGCACGACTGGTCCGGAGATTTGGCAGCAGACGGATGGACGAATCGATGGCTTCACATGTGCCGTCGGGAGCGGCGGTACCTTGGGTGGGATCGCGCGAGCCCTCAAGGAGCGAAATCCCGGCATCAAGATTGCGCTCAGCGATCCCATGGGGGCCGCTCTCTACAATTGGTTCACCAAAGGGGAACTGACGACAGAGGGAGACTCCATCACCGAAGGGATCGGGCAAGTCCGTGTCACCCGGAACCTCGAAGGCACGCCCATCGATACGGCATATCAGATTACGGACGAGGAAGCCTTGCCTGTCCTGTTCGACCTGATCGAGCACGAAGGGCTGGTGTTGGGCGGCTCAAGCGCGATCAATATCGTTGGAGCCATGCGACTTGCGCGCGACCTCGGTCCAGGCAAAACCATCGTGACCATCCTCGCGGATGGCGGACAGCGCTATCAATCCAAGCTGTTCAACCCGGAATTCCTGCGCAAGAAAAATCTGCCCCTGCCACGCTGGATGCGCTAGCGAGCCGCCAGGATGCGCGCCCGTCCGTTCACGATTTCCGCGAACGGCCGATGTCGCTCCTGAGCGCTTCCAGCTCCTTGTGCACGGCGCGCGCGGCGTCGCGTTCGATCTTGCGGTAGCGCGCGACAAGCTTTTCGCCGAAGGGCGTGAGCATCGCGCCGCCGCCGTTCTTGCCGCCGGCCTGCGGCTCGACCACGGGATGTCCGCAAATGCGGTTGATCTCGTCCACGAGATCCCAGGCACGCTTGTAGGACATGTCCATGGCGCGGCCGGCCGCCGAGATCGAGCCTTGCTCGCGGATCTGCTCCAAAAGCTCGATCTTGCCGGGCCCGATCCGATCCTCGCCATCGAGGTCGATGCGCAGACTGAGCTGGGGAAGCGATTTGGCGCTCGCGCGCGGCATGACGGGGTCTCTTGGGGCACTTGCATGCGAGATTGCCACTCTTGCCCGCCGCGGACAAGGTGAGGGCGCCCGATTTCCCAAAAGATGGACCTTTGTCGAGGTCCCAAGGGCACGGGCTTCTGCCCCGTGCCCTTGATCGCTGCATCTTATTCCGCGGGGCTTCCGACCACCGCGCCCTGACTGACGTCCTCGCGGGCGAGGATCATCAAAAGGCCGACGATGATGAGCTCGACCACCGCGAAAGCAATGAAGGCGCCGGTGAACGAGCCGGCCGAGGCGTTGATGATGGCGCCCATCATCCAGGGCGCCACGAAGGCCGAGAAGATGCCAAATACCTCGGCGTATCCAATCGCGGCCGGTGCGAGCGCGTCGGAGTATTTTTCGCTGAGCAGGGCGAAGATAGCGCCGCCGCCGAGAAGCGCGATACCGCTGAGTGCTGCAAACAGCACCAGCATCGAGAACGACATCGGTGTGACCACGCTCCACAGGAACATCAGCGCGGTCAGGAAAGCGAGACATGCGGTGAGTTTGATCATGAAGGGCTTGCCGAGCCGATCGGACATGTAGCCGCCAATCACCAGGAATAGCACCTGCGACAACCCCATGACGGTGCCGATGACAGCGCCCGCTTCCGGCGGCATGTGCTGTACTGTGATGAAGGCCGGCACCACCCAGGTGGCGGTGCCGGCGATCGCGAAGGTGCAGGCCACGATGCCGAAGCCGCCGACCGCGATCCATTTCGAGCGGAAGATCTCGCCGAGCGGCAGGTGCTCCTGCGGTGTTTCATTGCCCCAGGTAAAACCGTCGATGCCGAGCTCGCGCGGATTGTTACGGACGACGAGTGCGTCGACGGCTGCAACGAGCAGCGTGCCGATCGCCAGCACGGCGAAGAAGGTCCGCCAACCGGTCGCAATCGTCAGGGGAATGCCGAGCGCGAAATCCATGGTGATGGCGAGGCTGTAGGCGGCGAGGATGATGCCTACCACCGAGCCACGCCGACTTTGCGGAAACCAGCCGAAGATCAGCTTCATGTTGCCGATGAAGATGCCGGCGTCGAAGAAGCCGATCACGAGCCGGAGCATCACGAGCTGCGTGTAGCTTTGCACGAACACCTGGAGCACCATGCCAATACCAGTGCCCGCAAGCCCGATCAGCAGCATGTTGCGCGCCGTCATCGACCGGCTGACCGGAGACCAGACGACCATGCCGATGCCGTAGGTCAGCGCAAAGATGCCTTGGGCGAGTCCCGCCTCGGCGGGATTGAGCTTGAGGCTCTCGGAGACGAATGGCAGGACGGCCGCGAAGGCATACCAGTCGGCGGCGAGAAAGATCTCGCAGAGGATGGCGAGCGCCAGCATGGCTTTTTGCCACCGGGCTATCCGACGGCGGTCGTTCTCGGAGATGGACGTCCAAGTTGTTGTCAGCATGGTCATCATCGGTTCTCGCGGTTTGCGTGTCGACGGAATCGGCGTGGCCTCAGGCGGGCGGCGGCAGGAAGTTGACCTCGTGTTCGGCGGCACGTCGCACGACCTCCTGCGGATCGGGGAGATTGTGGATGCGCTCGAACAGCTCTTTCAGCGACCGCGTCGGTGCGACCCAGAACAGGCTGGTGGCGGTTTCACCCGACTTGTTGAAAATGCCGTGGGGGATGCCCTTGGGCATGCGGACGAGGTCGCCGGCCTTGGCGACAAAGTCCTTGCCGTCGAGCCAGAGGTCGTAGCGGCCGCTCAGCACATAGACGAATTCATCCTGGGTCGGATGCACGTGCGGCGGCACGAAGGTGCCATCCGGAAACACGGCATGCCAGGCCATCGACGCTTCGGAATGCTGCTTCAGCGTGTAGGTCTGGCCCAGAATGTTCCAGATGACGTTGCCAAAGCCTTCTTTGGCAGGGGTCACGCCCGGAGGCATCTCGATCATGGTGGTGTCCTCTGTTGTGTGCGGATCAATCGACGAGAAAATCGGTGACGTAGTGTGCGGAAGACGGCGTTTCCTCGAACACGAGATGACCGGTCGCCGGCACCAGCGTCACGCGTGCGTCGGGGAGCCCTGCTTTCCAGGCATCTGCCTGGGCGGTCGGGCGCAAGCGATCTGCGGCCCCCCACAGCACCAGCGTCGGCATCGTGATTCGATGCAGCCAGTGCGCGAGCTTGGGATTGCCCTGCGGTTCGCTGCGGATCAGCTTGGCAAAGCCCGTGACCTCGCGTCCAAGCCGGGCGTCGAAGGCCGGATCGGGCGCCTTGGGAAAGTAACGGAGTGCCGCGGCCGGATCGTGCGCGAGATAGGCTGGCAGTTCTTGCGGTGCGATCTCGAACAATCCGGGCGCAGGCGCGCTTCCGACCACAAGACCGGCGGGCGCAACCAGCACCAGCTTGCGGACCCGATCCGGCTGACGGATCGCGAACTCCGCGGCAAGCCATCCGCCGAGCGAGAACCCGGCGAGGTCGAACTGCTCAAGGCCAAGCTTGTCGAACAGATCCATGTAGTGAAGGACGTGATCCTCGACGGTGTCGATCGTCTCGGAGTCGCCGGAGTCGCCGAAGCCCGCATGATAGGGGATGATGACCGTGTGCCGCTTCGCCCAATCGCGCGCCATCTCGAAGCCGGTGAAGGTGCCGGTGCCGTGCAGGAACACCAGCACGGGGCCGCTTCCGATGCTGTGAACGACGGTCCGCACGCCGTTGATCGTATGTTCCGCGCGGGAGAAGCCGGTGAGATCGGGCGAGGGTTTGACGGTATCAAGCATGGTCGTCTCCGGTTGAAGGCGGCAGAGCCGGGCGTTGGTGAGTCATGCGGCGGCTTCCTGGCGACCGCTGAGAAGTGAGGCGAATTGTTCGACGGCGTTGGCGAGCCGCGCGGCCGTCATTGGTGCGAGCGGCTCGCCCGGTACGATCTCGCCGCTGCTGGAGTAGATCGCCGTCGAAACGGTGCAGGCTTCGAAGAAGCCGAACAGCGGGCGGAGCTGGTGCTCGACCACCAGCGAGTGGCGCAGGCCGCCGCCGACCGCGGTCAACAGCACCGGGCGGTTGCGCAGCACGCTGGGTTCGATCAAGTCGAATACGTGCTTGAACAATCCGGGATAAGAGCCCTGGAACACCGGGCATCCGATCACGAGACCGTCGGCTTGTTCGATGGCCTCGACGACGGCGCGCGCGTTGTCATCGAGTGCAGTCCGGGTGAAGCCGGCGATGCCGCAACCGGCGTCGACAAGGTCGAGGACGGTGGTCTTCAGTCCATGCTGCGCCTGAAGATCGGCGGCGACGGCTTCCACCAGCATGCGCGACTTCGCCGGGCGCCAACTATTGCCGCAGAAGCCAACGATGCGGGATGTCCTCACCTCGACGCCCTCGTGTCTGGTCGCTTGCTCAGCCCGTCACCCCGAAGACCGTCCATTGCGCACCAGGGCCGGGGAGGCCGAGCAGCGCACGGCCGCACTCTTCGACGATCTGGTCGGCCATCAGGATGTGCTGCGTGCCCGAATGGATGTCGCGATAGAACCGCTGCATCGGCGTGTTGTGCAGCGAGGCGCCGCGCGCGGCGCGATGCGCGAAGGTGGCGACATCCGACAGAACGTCGTGGACGTGGCGCAATGACAGCTTGATCATCGTCATCTGCTCCAGCGACGGACTTTCACCGCCGGCACAAGTCTCCGAGACGTCCTTCCAGGTTTCGTGGACCAACGCACGTGCTGCGCGGAAACGAGCTTCGGCCTGCGCAAACTGGAACTTGAAGCTCGCGCTGTCGCGCGACTTGCCGAATGGATCCTGGCGCTGGACGATCACCTTGACGAGTTCGTCGAGCATGCGGCGGCCGACACCGACGGCCCAGGCGGAATGCGCCCAGGCGCTGTAGCCCGCCAGTCCCAGTGCACCCTGCACACCACCTCGGCGCGGCGCGCCAATGTCAAAATCGTAGGTCATGTGCGTGGGCACGAACAACTCGTCGCCCTCGCTCAAAGTGTAGTCGAAACTTCCCGTCGCGCGCAGGCCGAGCACGTCCCAATTGCCCATCAACTTGATGGTCGCGCGCGGATGGTGGGTGACGACGATCTTGGGCTGGCCGTTCGGGCCGAACACCATGTCCTTGCCGGATGCGTCGGTGACGAAGCAGCCTGAATGGACCCACTCGGCGTGCTGAATGCCGCTGCCATAGGCCCAGTTACCGCGGATCATGTAACCGCCATCGACCGGTCGGGCGAAGCCGCGCGGCACGCCGTTGCCGGCAATCGTAATGTCGGGCCCGCCCGCGAAGACTTTCTTGATGCCTTCGTCCTCGATGTAGATGGCGAGCGTCGTGCCTTCCATGTTGTTGCCGATGGCGCACCAGCCGGCGGAGGCGTGTGCGTAAGCGAGCCGCTCGATCACGGTCATGGCGTCGTAAGGCAGAAGCTCGGCGCCGCCGACCTCCTTCGGGAACAGCATGGTGTAGATGCCGGCCTTGCGCAGCGCCGCTACCACGTCGTCAGTCAGATAGCCCTGTGTCTCAGCCTCCGCGGCCCTGGATTCGACCAGCGGTAGCAGCGCGTCGAGGCGCGCATGGAACTCGGCCACCGTCGGGGTCGCGGAAGGCTTTACGGCGAGTTGCACGGAAGGGCTCATGGTCGGTGTCTCCACGTCGGGCTGTTGGTTCTTCGCGCAACGCTGCTGCACGCGAAGATCTGGGTCGGGCGGAACAGACGCCGGTCGCGGGCAAGACTCCGCCCAAACGCGCCAAAGACTGTTGGTGCGCGCGACGAACGGCTCGCGTTGGTGTCGAGATGTCCCCGTCGGAACCGCGCGAACGTCGTTACGCGATCCCGATGGCCGGGATGCTAGAGATGAGGCGGCCAAAGCAGCAATCCCCCATCATGGGGGGTGTTGGCCATGCTGCTCTGCCGCAAAGCTGGGCCGGGAGAGCAGTGTTTTGCCGCTTCTTTTCGCTTGACCAAAGGTCAGGCGAGGCAGAAATTTTAAGCCTATAACAATCGGCAATGACGCGCGTGTGTCCGAGGGCACCGCGCGTTCGCGCGAGGAGTGGCGGTGAGAGCCGAGCAGGAGCATTTGGATGGTCTGCCCGAGCGCCAGCTCGCAGATCGGCTGATGTCCATCGCCGAGAGCCGCTCGGTGCGCGCGCTTGGCATTGCCTGCTGCTCGGCGATCACGGAATTGACGGGATCGCCGACCGTCGGCCTCTATTTGCTCGACGGGCTCGAACCGGAACTGGTCTACAGCCGGCACGTCGCAGAAGGCCTGCTCGACAATTACAGGGCCGGCTTCTGGAAGCGCGACCCCGTGCTCGACTGCATCATGACCCAAGGCCGCGCGGTCGACGGCGAAACGGTGATCGGTCCGCAGCAATGGCGGCACAGTCCGTCCTTCGAGATGCTGCACGAGTGGGGCTTTGCATACAACATGGGCGGCCCGTTGTGGTGCGGGCAGAAGATCGTCGGCGTGCTGTTTACGGCGACGACCGATACGGACGCGCCCTACACGATGCGGTCGCGGCAGCGCATGGAGATGCTGTGTCGGGCCGGCTCGCTCGCTTTGACCAACATGACGAACGCGGGCGCGATCGACGCCCATCCTGCCGCAATCCGGGTCCCCGAGCCGGCAACGACGCCGGTGGCGACGCTCTCGGCATCGCTTCCGCCACGGTCCGCGGACGTCGCGATCCGGGTCTGCCGCGGCCAGACCAACAAGGAAATCGCCCGCGAGATGGGGATTTCCGATCAGACCGTGAAGGAGCACGTCGCGAACCTGTGCCGACGCTTCGGCGTGCACAACCGCACCGAGCTTGCGGCTTGCCTGCTGAGTCCGAGCGCTCGGCAATAAGGTGCCGCGCCGGGGCAGATGTGGTTGACGATCAGCTTGAGCGAACCGACGAAGGTCGGACGCTGCCGATAGTGCCCGTACCGCGCGTCCCAGCGGCCGGACGTGAGATCGTTGCCGAGCCGAGCATCATCGCACGGCGTGCATCTCCAGAAACGCCTTCACGCCGGTTACGTTACCGGTATCCGACGGCACGTAGCCGGGCAGGGTGGCGACGGCGGCGCGGAAATCGGCGCTGCGCATGATCTCCAGGATGCGCTGCATCGGCCCGGTATCGAGGAAGGCACGCTTGCAGACGAAGAAATAATCCTCGGTGAGGATGCGGATGAAATCGAGGCCGAAGTGGCGCGCGGCCGCCTCGACACCAAAGCTCGCATCCGCCATGCCGCTCGCGACATAGGCCGCGACGGCGGCGTGGGTGAACTCGATCTGCTGCGCGCCGTTGATCTTGCTCTCGTCGATGCCGTTCGCGGCAAGCAGCTGGTCGAACAACAGGCGCGTGCCGGAATCATGGTCGCGGTTGACGAAGCGGACTTTTGGACCGGTGAGATCCTGAAGCGAGGAAATACGCAGCGGATTGCCGCGCGCGACCATCAGCCCCATCTCGCGCGTGACGAAACTGATGATGCGATCCTCGCGCGGATCCAGCCATTCGCGCGCCGCCTTGATGCCCTGGGCCCGCAACGCGCCGTGCGGCAGATGCAGGCCCGAGAGATCGCAGGCGCCCTGCGCCAGCGCGACCAGCGAATGTTGGTTGCTGACATAGCGCAAATCGACGCCGATGCCGGGCTCGCGATCGAGGAATTCGCGCAGCTTTGCCACGGCAAAGCCGTGGCTGGCATGAACGCGGATCACCGAAGGGCGCTGTTCGAGGAACGGCTTGATCTCGCTCGCCAGCTCCTGCGCCAGGTTTTCGAGCTGCGGCCCGAGCCGGGCCTGCATGCGTTCGCCGGCCCATACCAGCCGCTCGCCGAACGGCGTGAGCTTCGAGCCCTTGCCGCGCTGGGTCTCGACCAGAGGGGTTCCGAAGAACTCCGACCATTGCTCGATCAGATTCCAGACGTGCCGGTAGGACAGGTGCACATCGCTGGCCGCGCTCGTGATCTTTCCGGTCTTCCGGATCTCGTTGAGCACGCCGAGCATGATCACGGCGGTGCGCGGGCTGCCCTCGTGGCGAAATCGCCAGACGGCCTCGATCTCGATCTGAAGCATCTGAAATCCTTATGAACTGCACTTCATATGTGAGGCGTCCATTTGCAAACCATATCATATTTACTCCGGCCAATAGGCGCCTAGTCTGGTATACCAGATCAGGAGGAAATATGATGTCCGTTGCATATGACTTTGCGCACTCGCCGGCCACCGAGTTCATGTCCCGGCCGCAGCATCTGCTCATCGACGGCCGCCGCGTCCCCGCGAGCTCCGGCCGTACCTTCAAATCCCTCAATCCCGCCACCGGGCAGGTCATCGCCATCGTCGCCGAGGGTAACGAGGCCGATGTCGAGCACGCCGTGGCAGCCGCGCGGCGGGCCTTCGAAGGCCCCTGGCGCACGATGCGGGCGTCGGAGCGCGGCCAGATCCTGCTGCGCTGGGCGGACCTGCTCAAGCAGCACGCCGAAGAAATCATCGAGCTCGAATCGATCGACGCCGGCAAGCCGATCTCCGCGACGACGCGCCAGGATTTTCCGGCCGCGGTCGACACGCTGATCTATTACGCCGGCTGGGCCGACAAGATCAGCGGCGATGTCGTGCCGGTGCGCGACGATGCATTGACTTATACCGTGCGCGAGCCGGTCGGCGTGGTCGCGGCCATCGTGCCGTGGAATTTCCCGCTGATGATCGGCATGTGGAAGCTCGCGCCGGCGCTGGCCTGCGGCTGCACCATCGTGATGAAGCCGGCAGAGCTGACCTCGCTGTCGGCGCTGCGCATCGCCGAGCTCGCACTCGAAGCGGGCCTGCCGGCGGGCGTCTTCAACGTCGTCACCGGTCCGGGCCGCGTCGTCGGCGACGCGCTGGTCAATCACCCTGACGTGGACAAGGTGACCTTCACCGGCTCACCCGGCGTCGGCCGTGGAATCATGAAGGGCGCGGCGAGCAACTTCAAGCGCGTCTCGCTCGAGCTCGGCGGCAAGTCGGCCAACGTCATCTTCGACGATGCCGATCTCGAAGCGGCGTCCAAGGCTGCGGCCTCAGGCATCTTCTTCAATGCCGGCCAGGTGTGCTCGGCCGGCTCCCGCGTGCTGGTGCAGGAGAAGGCTTACGACGAAGTCGTGGAGCGTCTGGCGGCGCGCGCAAAGTCACTCAGGATCGGCGATCCGCTCGATCGCAAGACGGTGCTCGGTCCTGTGATCTCCGAGAAGCAGATGAAGTCGATCCTCGACTATGTCGACATCGGCCAAAAGGAGGGCGCGACCCTCGTCACCGGTGGCGAGAAAGTCGGTGATCGCGGCTATTTCATCAGCCCCGCGGTGTTCGCAGGCGTCGCACACGAGATGCGGATCTCGCAGGAGGAGATTTTTGGCCCCGTCGTCAGCGTCATCAAGTTCAAGGACGAGGCCGATGCGCTCAGGATCGCCAACGGCACGGCCTACAGCCTCGCCGCCGGGGTCTGGAGCCGCGACATCGGCAAGCTCCAGCGCTTCGCCAAGCGGGCGCGTGCGGGCACGGTCTGGATGAACACCTATGGCTACACCGACGTGCGCCTGCCCTGGGGCGGCGAGCGCGACTCCGGCCTCGGCCGTGAGCACGGCACCGCCGCGCTCGACAATTTCACCGAGCCCAAGGCTGTCTGGATGAATCTGGCCGTCTGATAACCTCCCGATCGGCCAATCCTGGGCCCGCCTGATCGTCCGGTCAGGCGGGCTCTCTTTTCGACATCGATAAAATTGTCTGCATTCCGCTCAGCGGCGGCAAACCCTGCGGACAAGAAGGCTGCTGCCTTAAACCTCCACTTTGGAACCGGCGTGCATCCTGCCTGCAAAAGGTTGGGGCATCGACATGTCTGTTCTCAGGGAGATCGTTGCGGCGGTTGCGGGAGTCTACGCGCTCCTGTTCGTCTGCGACGCATTGTTCGGCGTCGGCGAGGCGCGTTTCGACGACGCCTATTACAGCGCCAGCTTCTACGCGCCGCGGCCGAAGGAATTCCGCTTCGCCAGCGATACGCCGCCGGCGGTCCGCGTCAGCGAGGCCTTCGCGCAGTTTGCGCCGGGCGAGGCCAAGCCGAACCGGCGCTACTCGTCTCTGACGACGATCATTCGCTAACGTTCGGCCATTCAGGCTTGCTCCGGCGCCGGGGCGTCGCCGGGATGCTGCCCCGCGCGTTGCGGGATCAGCAGCAGGCACCCCAGCATAAAAGCTGCGATCACGACCGAGGCCAGCGGCCGGCTCAGCGCCAGCCCGCCGTGGTCGAGCGGCTTGTCGAGAAAGTCGCCGACGGTCGCACCCAGCGGACGCGTCAAGATGAAGGCGGCCCAGAACAGCGTGACGCGTGAGACGCGGGTCCAGAAGTAAAGTGCAGCGATAACGACGAGTCCGGCCGCGAAGATCAATGCGCCGCCGCGATAGCCCATATCGCCGGTATCCGCGATCCAGTCGCCGAGCGCAGTACCCAGCGTTTGCGAAAAGGTGATCGCGCCCCAATAGAACGCCTCAACGCGCGGTGTGCTGACGCTGTTGACCGAGATCGTTCCCTCGGCGCGATACCAGAGGCCGAGCACCAGCACGAGACAAGTGAGCAGCAGCGTCGAGCCGCCGGTATAGCCGATGCCGAGCGAGCGGTCGGCGAAGTCAGCCATCGTGGTGCCGAAGGTGGTCGATGCGACGATGGTGGCCCAATACAGTGCCGGATGGAATTTGCGCGCGCGGACCTGCGCCGCGACCAGGACGATCATGGCCGCGAGGAACAGGCAGGTCCCGGCCAGATAGCCCCAGTTCAGCGTCATGGTGACGGTGTCACCGCCGGTCTCGCCGAGCGTGGTGGCGGCGATCTTGATGATCCAGAAACCGAGCGTGACCTCGGGGACCTTGCTCTCGCTGATGATATTGCTTTTGGTCTGATCTTCCATGGTGTCCTCGTTGATATGTCAGCCGCGGACCGGGATCCGCGGCTGACGGGATGATGGCGCGCAGAGGCGTCAGGACTTCGCGGCGGTATCCATGGCCGCGAGCAGATCAGCGACTGCCTGTTTGCACTTCGCCGCATCCGGCGCGCCCGCGCGCAACGCCTCCAGCGCGCGGTCGATCGCCTTGTCGACGGTGTGCCAATCGGCTGCCGCGCGCGGCTTCAATCCGGCTTCTGCCTCGTCCCATTTGGTCTCGAGGTCCTTGATCCTTGTCTTGGCGGCGGGGAGGTCGCCCTTGTCGATCAGCGCGGCGACGTCGACCACGATGCTCCGGAACGGCGTGAGATCGCCGAGCTTTGCGGTCGCGGCTTCCGCGAGCGGCACGAAGGTGAAGTGCTGGCTCGCATGCATGCGCGGTTCGCCCGTGAAGGTCGTCACGAGGCAGACGGCGACGGCGGAAATCAGTTTCATCATGTGGTTTCTCCTGGTGGAGCTCCTGCTTCATGCAGAGAGCGGGATTTCGCGGTTGAAGCTATTGCGCCGGATCGGCGCGGCGCCTGTCGTCGCCCTCGAAGGTCACCCAGGCGACGAGGCCGACGATCACGGTCAGGAAGGCGATGCTGGTCTGGATCGTGCCGAGGCCGATGCCGCCGTACTCGCGTGATTGCGAGAGCAGATCGCCGAGCGAGGCGCCGAGCGGGCGGGTCAGGATGTAGGCAAGCCAGAAGGTGAGGACGGGATTGGCGCCGAAATAATAGGCCATCATCACCGCCGCGATCAGCACGCCGAAGGCGGCGACGCCGAGCTGGAAACCGAGACCAAGTGCTTCGGTGGCAAGATCGCCTGCGGCCGTGCCGAGCGCGAAGGTGAAGAGGATGGCCGTCCAATAAAACAGCTCGCGCCGCGTCGTCACGATGCTGTGGATCGACAGCGTACGCTCGACGCCGTACCAGACCGCAAAGGTTGCGGCGAGCGCGCAAGCGAACGCCGCTGTGCTGATGTAGAGGCTGATCTCGAGCTTGTCGGTCAGGAGATCCGTGAGCTGCGTGCCGACGATACTGACGAGAACGACGGTCAGCCAGTAGATCCAGGGCACGTAGACGCGGCGGTTCAGTTGCAGCAGCAGGGCAGCGACCAGCAGGCCGCTCATGCAGATCGCGGTCAGGCTGGCGCCGAGGCCGACATGCACCGCGAGATAGTCGGCGCCGGTCTCGCCAACCGTGGTCGAGAGAATCTTGATGGCCCAGAAGATCGCCGTGACCTCCGGAACCTTGTTCAGCATCCGTTTTGCGCCAAAACCTGAATATTGCGACACGCCCAAATCTCCCAAGCCGAAGCGATGCGAGACCGTCGCGCAGGCGACTTAGGCCGGGCTTAGGGACGAGAATCTTCAACGCGGGGCGGCCTTCGCCGCATTTTGGGCCTGCTGGCGCTCCCTAACTCTGCGCTAAGTCGGAACGGTCATGATTTTGACGGCCGGATGGCCCGGCGGTTTCGAGGATCGAGCTTTGCGGGTTTTACTGATCGAGGATGACAGGATGGTCGGTGCCGCCGTCGAGCAGGCGCTGAAGGATGCTGCCTACGCCGTCGACTGGGTGAGGGATGGCGAGTCCGCGCTGCTTGCCGCCTCAGCCGAGTCTTACGAGGTGCTGCTGCTCGATCTCGGCCTGCCGAACGCGGACGGCCGGGATATCCTGCGGCAGTTGCGCGCGAATGGCTGCAGGTGCCCGGTCATTATCGTCACCGCGCGGGATGGCGTCGATCACAGGATCGAAGGCCTCGATCTCGGCGCAGACGATTATCTGGTCAAGCCATTCGAGATTCGCGAATTGCTGGCTCGGATGCGGGCAGTGCTTCGCCGCGAAGGCAGCGGTGCGTCCGCTGTGCTTGGCAACGGCAAGCTCAGTCTCGATCCTGCGACCCGCGAGGCGTCGCTGTCTGGCCAAACGGCCCTCCTGACCGCGCGCGAGTTCGCGCTGCTCCAGGCTTTGTTGACGCGCCCCGGCACCATCCTGTCGCGGAGCGAGCTCGAGCGGCAGCTTTACGGCTGGAACGAGGAGGTCGAAAGCAATGCGGTCGAATTCCTGATCCACACCATCCGCAAGAAGCTCGGCACGGAGGCGATCCGTAATGTGCGCGGGATGGGATGGATGGTGGATCGCGCGCCATGATCAACTCGCTGCGCGGCCGGCTGTTCATCAGCTTGACGACGATCGTGCTGGTGACCGGCCTCATCGGAGGCGTCTTCGCACACCGGTGGGCATTCGATGAGGCGATCGAGACGCAGGACTCCGTGCTGATCCAGATCGCGGGCCTCGTTCAGAGCGGTGGCTTCACCGGAGCTCAGGACCTCCATGGGGTCGATGAAAACTCCGAAGTCTGGCTGATGGAGCTGGGCAGGGCGCCGCAAGGCACACCCGAGGAGCGCCAATTGTGGCGGCTTCAGGATGGGATGCGCGATGCAACGCGACAGGGAAAGCCGGTCCGGGTGGTGCTGAAGACGCGATCCGACGGCAGCCGGTTTGCCGTGGCCCAGAGCACGGGTGTCAGGGATGAGATCGCAAGTGACATGGCGCTCCGCACCGTGCTTCCGATCGCCGCGCTGATCCCTTGCCTGATGCTGGTGATCGCCCTTGTCATAGCCGGATCGCTTCGACCCATGGTCCGGCTGGCGGACGAACTCAACGCACGGCGTGCGGATGACATGACGGCCTTGCCGCTGCGCGACCTCCCAAGCGAACTGAATCCGTTCGTGTCTTCCATCAACGGCCTGTTGCAGCGCATGCACGAGATGATAGGGCAGCAGCGAAGGTTTATCGCGGACGCCGCGCACGAACTGCGCACTCCGCTTACGGCGTTGAGCGTACAGGCTGAGAATCTCGATCACGTCGAACTGCCACCGGCCGCGCGCGAGCGCCTTGCAGCGCTTCGGCAGGGCATGAGTCGCAGCAAGCATCTTCTGGAGCAGTTGCTTGCGCTGGCACGACACGACGCTGAGTCCACCGATTGCGGGCAATGGGAGGTTGTGGAGCTCGACCTCGCGGCGAAGAGCGTCATCGCCGATCTGTTGCGGGAGGCGATCAGCCGCGGAGTCGATCTTGGTTTCGAACGGGCCGAGTCAGCTCCGGTGCGCGGCGAGCCGGTCATGCTCGCAGCCATGATCCGCAATCTTCTCGATAACGCGCTCCGTTTCACGCCGGCGGGCGGCAGGATCGATGTGGCGATTTACCGGGACGGCACCAAGGCTGTGCTTCGGATCGAGGACAATGGGCCAGGCGTGTCCCCCGAAGAGATCGGCCGGATATTTGAGCCGTTCTTCCGTGGGCAGCGGCCGGAAGGCGAGGGCGTCGGTCTGGGCCTCTCGATCGTCAAGCGGATTGTCGATCGGCTTGGGGGATCGATCGACGCTGCGAACATCACGGAGGGCGAACGAAGCGGATTGCGGATCGTCATCAAACTGCCCGCGGCGGCCGCGTAATATCACTCCCCCTGGATCCATTCCGCCACGCCGCGCCACAGCGTGTCGCGGTGCTCCGGGCGGAAGAAGCCGAAATGGCCGATCGCCTTGGCGCCGATTTCGGACGGCTTGACCGTCAGCACCTCCGGCTTGATCGCGGAGAAGCCGCTCGCGAGCAGCTCGACCGCGGGCCGCGTCGCCCAGGGATCGTCGGAGAAGCAGAGCGCGCGCAGCTCGCCCTTGAACTTTGCGAAGTTCTCCAGCGCCGGCAATTTGGAGTCGAACAGATAGCGCGGGCTGGAGACCCAGTCGGCCCATTGCAGGAAGACGCCCTTGGGCAGATCCTCGCCGATACCGGCCCAGGCCGGCGCGTAGCCGAGCGCGTGGACGAGCGGCACACCGACGAAATTCATGAAGGCGTAGACGCGATATTTTTCCGGCGACTCCATCAGCCGCCAGGTCGCGGCCTGCGAGGCCACGAAGGCGGCGCGTGAAATGTCGCTGTTGTTGTCGATCAGCCCCAGCGCCTGGCCGCCGAAGGAGTGGCCGACATAGGCGAGCGGCAGGGTGGTGTAGCGCTCGCGCATCCAGCGCACCGCGGCGGTGACGTCCTGCGCGGCCCAGCCCGACATCGAGGCCTTGAATCCGACCAGCGATTTCGGCTGGTTGTAGCCGACCATCGCCGGCTGCCGGGAATCGCCGATGCCGCGATAATCGTAGGTCAGGACCGCGCAGCCGCGATGGGCGAGGTAGGAGGCAAAGCCGCGATAGATCTTTCGCGGGACGGCGGTGGCGGAGTTGATCAGCACGGCATGGCGTTTGGTGCCGCGCGGCAGGAACAGGGTGCCTGCCAGCGGATACCCGTCAGTCGCCGGGAAGCTGATCTCGTCGATGAAAACGTCGTCGCGCGCCGCGTCCATGGGCAGCCGATGTCCTGCCGGTTTCCTTGCCAGCCCTCAGCAAATGCGAATTCGGCTTTCCCCGCAAGGGTTTGCAGTGCGAAATGGATTTACAACTGGCGGCCGGGGACCGGGCTGTGTATAAGGCGGCCCTCGCAACCCACAGATCAGGTTGTGCTTTTTTACTTCACGGAGAGATTGCGATGTCCGAGCGGTGGACGCCCGAGTCCTGGCGCAGCAAGCCGGTGCTACAGGTGCCCGATTATCCCGACGCCAAGGCCTTGGCCGACGTCGAGGCGCAGCTTGCGACCTTTCCGCCGCTGGTGTTCGCGGGCGAGGCGCGCAATCTGAAGAAGTCGCTGGCCCGCGTTGCGGCCGGCGAGGCCTTCCTGCTCCAGGGCGGCGATTGCGCCGAGAGCTTTGCCGAGCACGGCGCCAACAACATCCGCGATTTCTTCCGCGTGCTGCTCCAGATGGCGGTGGTGCTGACCTATGCCGGTGCGGTGCCGGTGGTGAAGGTTGGCCGCATTGCCGGCCAGTTCGCAAAACCGCGGTCGTCGCCGACCGAGAAGATGAACGGTGTCGAGCTGCCGAGCTATCGCGGTGACATCGTCAACGACATCGCCTTCACCAAGGAAGCGCGCGTGCCGGATCCGCAGCGCCAGCTGATGGCCTATCGCCAGTCGGCCGCGACGCTGAACCTGCTGCGGGCGTTCGCGACCGGTGGTTACGCCAATCTCGGCAGCGTGCATGAGTGGATGCTCGGCTTCCTCAAGGATAGCCCGCAGTCCCGCCGCTACAAGGAACTCGCCGACCGCATCTCGGACGCGCTCAATTTCATGCGCGCCTGTGGCCTCGATCTCGAGGCCCATCCCGAGTTGCGCGCGACCGATTTCTACACCAGCCACGAAGCGCTGCTGCTCGGCTACGAGCAGGCCATGACCCGCGTCGATTCCACCACCGGCGACTGGTACGCGACCTCGGGCCACATGATCTGGATCGGCGACCGCACCCGGCAGCTCGATCACGGCCATATCGAATATTTCCGCGGCATCAAGAATCCGATCGGCCTGAAGTGCGGCCCGTCGCTCAAGTCCGACGAGCTGCTGAAGTTGATCGACGTGCTCAACCCCGACAACGAGCCGGGCCGGCTGACGCTGATCAACCGCTTCGGCTCCGACAAGGTCGCCGATCATCTGCCGGGACTGATCCGCGCCGTGAAGCGCGAGGGCAGGGTTGTGGTCTGGTCGTGCGATCCCATGCACGGCAACACCATCACCTCAACGTCAGGCTACAAGACGCGCCCGTTCGACCGCGTCCTGTCGGAGGTGAAGTCGTTCTTCACCATCCACGCGGCGGAAGGCACGCACGCCGGCGGCGTGCATCTGGAGATGACCGGTCAGGACGTCACCGAGTGTATCGGCGGCGCCCGCGCGATCACCGACGAGGATCTCAACGACCGCTACCACACGGTCTGCGATCCCCGCCTAAATGCCGAGCAATCGATCGACATGGCTTTCCTGATCGCGGAGCTCCTCAAGCAGGAACGCGCCGGCAAGGCCAGGCCGATGCCGGTCGCCGCGGGGCTCTAACACCTTGCTGCGGATCTGGAAGGCGACGATCAATTCGCGTAACGGTCTGGCCTTCGCGTTCCGGTCGGAGCAGGCCGTTCGCGAGGAGATTTTTGCGCTCATCCTGTCGGTGCCGCTGGCATGGTTCGTCGCCGCGACGGCGCTGCGGGCGGTCGAGCTGGTCTGTTCGGTTGCGTTCGTGCTGACGGTCGAGCTGCTCAACACCGCGATCGAGAAGCTTGCCGACCGGCTGACCATGGATCACGACAAACAGATCGGCCGGGTCAAGGACATGGGCTCGGCCGCGGTCGGCGTTGCGCTGCTGATGGCCGGCGCATTCTGGATCATCGCCATCATCGAGCGATTGGGGTTCCTCTGAAGCGGAGTGCGGCGGCCATGACCGAACGTCTCAACGTATTCGCGGTCACGCTCGCCCAGCTCAATCCGACCATGGGCGACATCGAGGGCAATGCCGCGAAGGTGCGTGCCGCGCGCGCGCAAGCCAGGTCCGACGGCGCCGATCTCGTGCTGTTTCCGGAATTGTTCATCGCCGGCTACCCGCCGGAAGATCTGGTGCAGAAGCCGGCGTTCCAGGACGCCTGCCGCGGCGCGATCGAGGCGCTCGCGCGCGAGACCGCCGATGGCGGCCCGGCGGTGCTGGTCGGCACGCCCTGGGTCGAGGACGGCAGGCTCCATAATGCCTGCGCGCTGCTCGATGGCGGAAAAATCGCCGCACTTCGCTTCAAGTGCAATCTGCCCAATTACGGCGTGTTCGACGAGAAGCGGCTGTTTTCGCGCGGCCCGGCCGCGGGTCCCGTGACCGTGCGCGGCGTGCGCATCGGCGTGCCGATCTGCGAGGACATCTGGCAGGAGGAGTCCGAGGATTACGAGAACGTGGTCGAGACGCTGGCCGAGACCGGCGCCGAGATCATCCTGGTGCCGAACGGCTCGCCCTATGCCCGCGACAAGAGCGACGTGCGCCTCTCGGTCGCCGTGGCGCGCGTCACCGAGAGCGGGCTGCCGCTGGTCTATCTCAACCAGGTTTGCGGACAGGACGAGCTGGTGTTCGACGGCGGTTCCTTCGCGCTCAACGGCGATCTCTCGCTCGCGGCGCAATTGCCGGCGTTCGAAGAGAGTGTCACCACATTGCGCTTCACCAGGAACGGCGAGGATTGGCGCTGCGCGGGGCCGATTGCCGCGCAGCCGGAGGGCGACCACGCCGACTACGCCGCCTGTGTGCTGGGCTTGCGCGACTATGTCGCCAAGAACGGCTTTCCCGGCGTGCTGCTCGGCATTTCCGGCGGCATCGACTCCGCTCTCTGCGCGGCGATCGCGGTCGATGCGCTCGGTGCCGACCAGGTGCACGGCGTGATGCTGCCTTATCGCTACACCGCGGCGAGCTCGATCGCGGACGCGGGCGAGCTCGCCGGGCATCTCGGAATCCGCTACGAGGTGCTGCCGATCGCTGAAGCCGTGACCGGCTTCGAGACCATCCTGTCCGGCATCTTCAAGAATCTGCCGCCCGACATCACCGAGGAAAACCTGCAGGCCCGCACCCGCGGCACGTTGCTGATGGCGATCTCCAACAAGACCGGGCTGATGGTGGTGACGACAGGCAACAAGTCTGAAATGTCGGTCGGCTACGCCACGCTCTATGGCGACATGAACGGCGGCTTCAATCCGATCAAGGACATCTACAAGACGCAGGTGTTTCGGCTGGCCGCGCTGCGCAACCACTGGAAGCCCGACGGCGCGCTCGGGCCTGCGGGCGAGGTCATTCCGCCTGATATCATCACGCGCCCGCCGACGGCGGAGCTGCGCGAGAACCAGACCGACCAGGACTCGCTGCCGCCTTATGACGTGCTCGACGCCATCCTGGAGCGTCTGATCGAGCGCGAGGAGCCGCTCGACAAGATCATCGCCGCCGGCTTCGACCGCGAGACGGTCACCCGCATCGATCATCTGCTCAACGTCGCCGAATACAAGCGCCGCCAGGCTGCACCGGGCGTGAAGGTGACGGCCCGGAATTTCGGCCGCGACCGCCGCTATCCCATCACCAACCGCTTTCGCGACAAGGGCGAGCCGTCGCCTGCGGCGGACGAGACACTGGTCTCACGCGGCAGCAAGGCGTCGATCGACGCGTTCGAGGGCTGATGCGAGCCGCGCGGCGGGGCAGGCGATGGCGCCCCACCGCTGTCATCATCCGCGGGGGCGGATGATCCAGTACTCCGTGGCGGGCATTGTAGGAACCGACTGCTGACACGGGTTACTGGATGCCCCGCCTTCGCGGGGCATGACAGTGCGAAATCAGCTTGCTGCTACGACGGGACTGCGAAAAACATCACCCGAAGCAAGTGGGTGTATTCGGATTCGAGCACCATGATGGTCACAAACACCATTACCGCGATCGGCGGCAGCAGGATGGCATAGGTGAGGGCCAGCCGCTCCCAGGCCATGTGCATGAAGACGGCGACGATCAGGCCGGCCTTCAACACCATGAACAGCAGGATCAGCGACCACCTGAGGTAGCCGTGTAGGCCAAAGTAGTCGACAAGGTAGGAGCATGTGCTGAGGACGAACAACCAGCCCCAGACCACGAGGTAGAGCTTGATCGGGTGCTGTTGCCCTTTGGCGTGCACGGCTGCTGTTGCGACTGCGCCGTGCGCCGGAGCGTGGAGCTGGCCTTCCATGTGTACCGCCGCGTTTGTCATGCGCCGACCTCACCAAAGATAGAACAATGCAAAGATGAACACCCACACGAGATCGACGAAGTGCCAGTACAGGCCCATGATCTCGACGATCTCGTAATAGCCCTTGCGGCTTGTGAAGAAGCCACGCCTCTCGACGTCGAAGTCGCCCCGCCAGACCTTTCGCGCGATCGCGATCAGGAAGATCACGCCGATCGTCACGTGGGTGCCGTGGAAACCCGTGATCATGAAAAAGCTTGAGCCAAACTGCGCCGCGCCCCATGGATTGCCCCAGGGTCGAACGCCCTCCATGATCAGCTTGGTCCATTCGAACGCCTGCATTCCGACGAAGGTTGCGCCGAATGCCGCCGTGACCAGCATCAGGATTGCGGTTCTCACGCGATCGCGGCGGTAGCCGAAATTGACGGCCATCGCCATCGTGCCGCTGCTGCTGATCAGGACGAAGGTCATGATGGCGATCAGGATCAGCGGGATGTGGTGGCCCCCGATATTGAGGGCGAAGACTTCGCTGGGATTCGGCCACGGCACGGTCGTGGACATGCGCGCCGTCATGTAGGAGAGCAGGAAGCAACTGAAGATGAAGGTGTCGCTGAGGAGGAAGATCCACATCATGGCCTTGCCCCAGGACACGTTCTTGAAGGCGCGCTGATCGGACGCCCAGTCGGCGGCGATGCCGCGCCAGCCTTCAAGCCGCGCAGGCGATTGGCCCGAATGTGTCAGCACGGTTTCAGCCATCTGGTCTCGCCTCCCTAGCTCAGCAATTGACGGCAGATGTTGACGAAATCGTCGGTCCAGCCCGTGAGAAGACCGAGCAGGACAAGCCAGACCAACAGCAGGAAGTGCCAGTAGATGGCGCACAGCTCCACGCTCAAGCGCATCTCGGCGATCTCGGCGCCGCGCCATACCTTGGCCGAGGTTCGCCCGAGGGCCACCAGGCCACCCGTCAGATGCAGCCCGTGCACCGCGGTCAACAGGTAGAAGAAGGAATTTGCCGGATTGGACGCCACGAAATATCCGGCAGCCCCGAGCCGTTGCCAGGCCAGGAGCTGTCCGGCGAGGAAGATCACGGCAGATGCTCCGCCGGCGAGCAGACCGATCTTGACGCTCTCGGTATCGTCTCGCCCGGCAGCCACGTACGACCATTGCAGCGCGACACTGCTCAGGACCAGGACGCCCGTGTTGACCCACAGCAGCCGCGGGACCGGCAGCGGCCGCCAGTCCACCACGCTCATGCGCATCGAGTAGGCGCTGATGAAGAGGACGAACAGTGTGCTCGCGACAGCGAGAAACACGCCAAGTCCGACCTTCGCTGCCGGCCAGGTCATGCTATCGCCGCCGGGGAAATCACCGACCGAGCCTTCCTCCAGCCAGGGCTTGGCCATCAGCCGCTGCTGCGACAGCCACCATCCGGCGATCACCGCAAGCACAGCCAGGAACAGGATGATGGCACTCACGAAGCAGCTCCCTGAACGAGCTGCGTCGCGCGCGGCGGCTGGTTCTGCGGAATGAAGTCCTCCGCAGCACCGGGCACACTGTAGTCATAGGCCCAGCGGTACACGATCGGGAGCTCCTTGCCCCAGTTGCCGTGCCCCGGCGGCGTCTCCGGCGTCTGCCACTCCAGCGTCGTCGCCCGCCACGGATTGCCGCCCGAGGCCTCACCCTTGAACAGGCTCCAGGCAAGATTGAACAGGAACACCATCTGGCTGAAGCCGACGGTCAGGGCCACCACGGAGATGAAGGCGTTCAGTGTATGGGCCGAGGACGGGATGAACGCCGTGTCGCCGAGTTCGAAATACCGGCGCGGAACCCCGAGCAGTCCCAGATAGTGCATGGGGAAGAAGATCAGGTAGGCGCCGAGGAAGGTGACCCAGAAGTGAAACTTGCCCAGGACGTCGTTCAGCATCCGCCCCGTGACCTTGGGGTACCAATGATAGATCGCGCCGAGCACGACCATGATCGGTGCCACGCCCATCACCATGTGGAAATGCGCGACCACGAACATGGTGTCCGAGAGGGGCACGTCCACGACAACGTTGCCGAGGAAGAGGCCGGTGAGGCCGCCATTCACGAAGGTGATGATGAAGCCGAGGGCGAACAGCATCGGCACCCTGAGATGAATGTCGCCGCGCCACAGCGTCAGCACCCAGTTGTAGACCTTGATCGCGGTGGGGATCGCGATGATGAGCGTCGTGGTGGCGAAGAAGTACCCGAATTGCGGGAACATGCCGCTCACATACATGTGGTGCGCCCACACGACGAAGCTGAGCGCACCAATCCCCACGATGGCCCAGACCATCATGCGATAACCGAAGATGTTCTTGCGCGCATGCGTGCTGATCAGATCGGAGACGATGCCGAAGGCGGGCAGGGCAACGATGTAGACCTCGGGGTGGCCGAAGAACCAGAACAGGTGCTGGAAGAGCAGCGGGCTGCCGCCGCCATATTTCGAAAGCGTGCCCATCTCGACGAGGGAGGGCATGAAGAAGCTGGTTCCCAGCAGGCGGTCGAGCAGCAGCATCACCGAGGCGACGAAGAGTGCAGGGAATGCCAGCAACGCCATGACGGTCGCCGTGAAAATGCCCCACACCGTCAGGGGCAGGCGCATCAACGTCATGCCGCGGGTGCGCGCCTGCAGCACCGTGACCACATAATTCAAGCCGCCCATCGTGAAGCCGATGATGAACAGGATCAGGGACGACATCATGAGAATGATGCCCCAATCCTGCCCGGGCGTTCCGGAGAGGATTGCTTGCGGCGGGTATAGCGTCCAGCCGGCGCCGGTGGGGCCGCCGGGGACGAAGAATGTCGAGGCCAGCACCAGGACCGCGAGCAGGTAGACCCAGTAGCTCAGCATGTTCACATATGGGAAGACCATGTCCCGGGCGCCGACCATCAGCGGGATCAGGTAGTTGCCGAAGCCGCCGAGGAACAATGCGGTGAGCAGATAGATCACCATGATCATGCCGTGCATGGTGATGAACTGGAGGTACTGGTTGGCATCGATGAAAGAGAAGGTGCCGGGGAATCCCAGTTGCAGTCGCATCAGCCACGACAGCACCAGGGCCACCAGCCCGATGGCCGAGGCCGTCAGCGAATACTGAATGGCGATCACCTTGGCGTCCTGCGAGAAGACATACCGTGTCCACCAGCTCCTTGGATGATAGAGCTCGACTTCAGGTACTTCGGCAGGCGGGATGCCTGCGATCCCTTCATATGGAATATCGACCATAGAAACCTCCTCGGTCGTTTCCATCGGGGGTGAGGCGTCGGCCTCGTGCACCCGATCCATCTTCGCAGCGGCAGCCTGCTACTTGCCACCGGATTGGTACGTCGCCTTCACGACAGCTCTTACCGGCGACAATTCGGCAAACGTCTTTTGTTGCTCCAGCCAAGCGTGATATTCACGCTCTTCGTCGACGATGACCTTGGCCCGCATCTGATAATGAGCAGCGCCACAAAGCTCCGCACATAGAACATCGAACGTTCCGGTTCGGATCGGCGTTATCCAGAAGTAGGTCACCATGCCAGGGACCATGTCCATCTTGGCGCGGAATTCGGGCACGTAGAAATCGTGCAGGACATCAACCGAGCGGAGGAGAACCTTGACTGGCTTTCCCATTTGAAGGTGCAGGTCGCCGTTCTCGATCACGACGTCGTCCTGCGCATGCGGGTCGTCACGATTGAGTCCCATCGGATTGTCGGAAGCGATGTTGCGGACATCGGATGTGCCCAACCGCCCATCCTTGCCCGGAAGGCGGAAGCTCCATTGCCATTGCTGGCCCATGACCTCGACTTCGGTGGCATCCGCAGGCACCGTCACGAACTGGTGCCAGACCACGAGACCGGGCGCCAGCATGGCCGCGACTCCGACGCCGGTCCCGACGCTCAGCCACCATTCGAGCTTTTTGTTTTCCGGATTGTAGTCGGCCCGTCTTCCCTCTTTGTGGTGAAAGCGGAAGACGCAATAGGCCATGAAGACGATGACCGCGACGAAAACGAAGCCCGTGATCCAGAACGTGATGCTGATGGTGTGGTCGATATAGGCCCAGTTCGTGGCGATCGGCGTCCACCACCACGGGCTGTAGAGGTGAAACAGCACCGAGCCGATCGCGACCAGAAGCAGTATCAGTGCGACAGCCATCCTGATCCATCCTTGCCATCGAAGGCTACGGATACGAATCCAGGGCGGAGCTCACGTCTGTCGCGATGGCGGACTTTCTCTACGCGGACATCTATGCTGACATATGCGCCATCACCGCGCCTCTTGCCTCGCCCATTCAACCAGTCGCGATATTCAAGAGGAAGACCGCGACCGCTGGGGGCGTCCAGGCATTTAAAATGATCCCCCGCGAACCCGGCGTCAATAGCATGTCAACACGCTTACGCGGCGTGGGCGATCGATGTTGCCGTGCGAGCTGGCGAGCCTCGGTCGCATTCTCGATGTGATGCATCGCACAAAATATGCGACGCACAATTCACCCAGCCGGGAGCGCTGGTCATTCCAGATCGCGCGCGCTAAGCTCGGGGCGCAGGTCGCGACGGGTTTCGTCCGGCTAAGCTCCTTCCTCGTTGAGCCTGGAACTGCCGTACTCGGCTCGATCGCGTCTCCCGCACATAAGGGCGGATACGCGCGGCCGGAAAGCGCGCCGTTTGCCGCCGCGACTTTCAGCAGAGGAGGGTGTGTCCATGGCCACTCTTTATCCCGACAACATCATAAAGCGGCACCTGTTCGGCGAAGCGGCCTCCTACCCCATTCGCAAGATCAGCTTGTCCGACCTGACCGAGGCCCTACGCCTGGGTTGGGAGGATTTCCAGGCGATGCCGAGCCACGCGATCGTCGTGTGCGTGATTTATCCCGTTCTCGGTCTCGTCCTGTTCAGGATGGTTCTCGGCTATTCGGTGCTGCCGCTCCTGTTTCCGCTGGCTGCCGGCTTTGCCTTGATCGGCCCTTTTGCCGCGATCGGTCTCTATGAACTCAGCCGGCGTCGCGAGCGCGGCGAGGAGGTCGATGCATGGGATGCGATCAAGGTGCTGCGCGCACCGTCGTTCGGCGCCATGGTCGAGCTCGGCGTGCTCCTGCTGGTCCTGTTCGGGGCCTGGATCGGTGTCGCGAACGCAATCTATGTCACGATCTTCGGTCACGCGGCGGCCGCAAGCATTCCCGACTTCGCAACGCGGGTGCTGACGACACCGGAAGGCTGGTCACTCGTCATCGTCGGTTGCGGTTGTGGCTTCCTGTTTGCGGTTGTGGCCTTGTGCGTCAGCGTCGTGTCGTTTCCGTTGATGCTCGACCGGCATGCGACTGCGATCGACGCGATCCGCACGTCGCTCCGAGCGGTGGCCGCGAATCCGGTTGCGATGGCCGGATGGGGCCTCATCGTCGCGGCGCTGCTCGTGATCGGCTCGCTGCCGTTCTTCGTCGGTCTCGCTGTCGTCCTGCCGGTGCTCGGTCATGCCACCTGGCACCTCTATCGGCGGGTGGTCGAGCCGAATCCGAATCCACCGGACGAGCCGCCGCCGCCCCCGAAGGGAAAGCGCTACGCAGCGGACTTTCCGGCCAATCTCTTCCCGTGGAGCCGCGAGGGTAAGCAGTAGCAGCGAAACGGCCGCACCTGGCGGCCGCCTTCGCGGGGCATGACGGGTTAGAGCCTACTTCTGCTGCTGCGGCAGGAACGTCGGACCGACCGAGCGGATCGGCTTGTTCTCCGACGACGGGGGTGCCGTGCCGGTCTCCGCAGGCGCTGCCGCAGCCGGTGCGCTGGCCGTCGTCGGCGCGGGCGCCGCGCCCTTCTTGGCAGTCGCAGGCGTGCCCTTGTTGAGCCGCTGCTGCTGCATCTTCTTGGCGCTCTCCTCGGTGACGATGATGTCACCCTGCTGCTCGGCCGCCGCCTTGTCGTCGGCGGATTTCAGCGCGTCGGCCCAGGTCTGGCCTGCGGCCTTGCAGGAGCAGGACGGGTTGAACTCGCTGCGGAATTTGAACGCGGTCGGCAGCGCCGTGTAGGGCTGGCCGCTGGTGGAGACCGCGGAGTTCATGTCCTCGCCGGGATTGCGATGAGTGTAGAGCACGGCTTCCGCGGCCGGGCACAGCGCCTTGCAGGTCTTCTCGTCGTCGGGGAAGCGCGCCGGCACGGTGGCAAACGAGACCGGGAAGTAGGCGCCATCGCAGGTGCGCACGCACACGGTGCGGTAGGTGCCAGATTGCGGTCCGAGATCGGAGGGCGGCACGCCTTGCGGATTGTTGGGGTTGTTGCCGCCGCCGCCGAACAGATTGTTCAGGAAGTTGCCGCCGCCTTGCGATTGCGCGGCGTTGGCATATTGCGGGCCGCAATTGTTCTGCGCCAGCGCCGCCAGCACCGAGCGGCGCTGGTTGTCGCGCTCCGGGCTGAAGCCGCCGGGGCCGCCGCCGCGCAGGCGTTCGAGATTGCCGGTGATCTGGTCCAGATTGGCGCGCATCTGCTGGATCTGGGTGTTAACCGGACCGCATTGCGCCGACTGGCCGTTGAACAGCGAGAAGAAGCCGGAGGAATCGCAGCCCATGCGCTTGGCCTGCATGGTGACCCGGTCGAGCTCGGCCTGCTGCTTGGCCTGGGAATCCTGGTAGCGGCGGATCTGGTCTTCGTGCGCGGGGTCGCCACCGCCGCCGCCACGATCGAGCGCGACGAGCTGGCCTTCCAGCCGCACGCACATCGGATTTGGTCCAAGCCCGTTCTGGCCGGGCTGAGGCGGCGGGCCGGGCGGGCCCGCCTGCGCGAAAGCACCGTTGGCGAGCATGACCGTGCTCAGAAGCACGGTGCAGGCAAGGATGGAGCGGGCACGGGAGAGAGACAAAAATTCAGGCATATCCGCCATTCTAGCGAGGTCACGGCCCGGCGTGATTTTGGGGGCCGACGCGCGCCCTCCAATAGCCGCTTCCTGCGGCATCGTCACGTCGTTTCAGGGGCCGAAAACTGGTCCTAAGGTCCGCCAGCTCCGAGGGAATTCAGCGCTGGCAGGTGATTGCGACATATTCGTCGCAATGGCCATGGGAGCAGTTTGCGCCAGTTTTGGGGACAGAGCCGGTAATTTCGTCGGGATCGACCCGGCGATAGGCCGAGGCCTGGGCAAAATCGCGTGACTGGCAATAGGTGCGCGCGACCTGTGCGCCGCATTTCTCACCCTTGGCGAGGCACTGGTCGACACCGTAGCCGTCCGCCTGGTTGGCGATGATGAAGACGCGGGTCTCGGCGAGCGCGCTGGATGCCGCGATGATGGAGGCACAAGAGACGAGCGCGAGCAGGGATCGCATGGGTGCACCGGGGCTTTAGGGAACCGCCGGGTTCCAAGTAAACTCAAAAGGTTAAGGATGATGAACCATCAAGGCGGGGCGGCCGCGCTTTGCGGAGATAAAACGGCGTTTTCGCGGCTCTCTTGACGCGGGGGCGCCTGATAGCCCATATGTGGCCGCATGTACGGTCTCCTCGCCATTTGTGGCATTTGCCGCGAGATTACGAGCTAGCGATTCGCTGGCTGGAGCCGTCTTTTCTCAAAAACATTGAGAGCCTCGGACGCCCGGCCAACAGCCGACGGGTATCCATATGGAATTGCGCCTTTACGATACGCTGAGCCGGGACAAGCGCACCTTCGTGCCGCTCGATGCGAAGAACGTCCGCATGTATGTCTGCGGACCGACCGTCTACGACTTCGCCCATATCGGCAATGCGCGGCCGGTGATCGTGTTCGACGTGCTGTTTCGGCTGCTGCGCCATCTCTATGGCGAGGCGCACGTGACGTATGTCCGCAACATCACCGACGTCGACGACAAGATCAACGACCGCGCCGCGCGCGATTTTCCGGGGCTCCCGCTCAACGAGGCGATCCGCAAGGTCACCGAGCAGACCGGCAAGCAGTTTCACGCCGACGTCGACGCGCTCGGGGCGCTTCGGCCGAGCGTCGAGCCGCGCGCGACCGAGCATATCGGCGAGATGCGCGAGATCATCGAAAGGCTCATCAAGGGCGGCTTTGCCTATGCTGCCGAGGACCATGTGCTGTTCTCGCCGCAGGCGATGAACGCGGCCAATTCCGGCCTGCCGCGCTATGGCGCGCTGTCCAATCGCTCGCTGGACGAGATGGTCGCCGGCGCCCGCGTCGACGTCGCGCCCTACAAGAAGGGCAATACCGACTTCGTGCTGTGGAAGCCGTCCAAGCCGGGCGAGCCGTCATGGCCGTCGCCGGCCGGGATCGCCGCGCAGGGGCGTCCGGGCTGGCACATCGAGTGCTCGGCCATGGCCTGGAAGCATCTCGGCGAGTATTTCGACATCCATGGCGGCGGTATCGATCTCGTGTTTCCGCATCACGAGAACGAGGTCGCGCAAACCTGCTGCGCCTTCCACCAGGAGCGCATGGCGAACTACTGGATGCACAACGGCTTCCTGCAGGTCGAGAGCGAGAAGATGTCGAAGTCGCTCGGCAACTTCGTCACCATCCACGAGCTCCTCGCCGACTGGCCGGGCGAGGTGCTGCGCTTGAACATGCTGAAGACACATTACCGCTCGCCGATCGACTGGACCCTGAAGTCGCTGGAGGAGAGCGCCAGGACGCTCGACGACTGGTATCGGGTCGCGGCCGACGCCGAGCCCGGCCAGCCGGCCGCGTCCGTGGTCGAGCCGCTGCTCGATGACCTCAACACGCCGCTGGCGATCGCGGCGCTGCACGGCCTGCGTGGCAGCGACGTGAGCGCGCTGGCGGGCTCGTTGCGCCTGCTCGGCATCCTCTCCGAAAGCGCTGCGCAGTGGGAAGGGCGCAAGCAGCAGGCCAGCGGGGTCGATGCCAAGGAAGTCGAACGCCTGATCTCGGAGCGGACGGCCGCCCGTAGCCGCAAGGATTTCAAAGAATCCGACCGCATTCGCGATCTGCTTGCCGCGATGGGCGTTGCGATCAAGGACTCCAAGGACGGGACGACCTGGGAGGTCGCGCGATGAAGCGGCCCGACACGCCTTTCCCGCGGCACTGGCTCTATTACATCGCGCTGAAGATCCTGCTGCTCGCGGCCGCCGTGGCGCTGGCGCTGAAACTCTATGGGATGTGGTGAAGACGATGGGACAGACTTTGCCAAAGCCCGGCTTGCGACCGTTCCTGCCTGATGACGTGCCGGTTCTCGCCGCGATCTTCACGGCAAGCATCGAGGAGCTGACCGGCGAAGACTACAACGAGGCGCAGCAGCAGGCCTGGATGGAGGCGGCGGAAACCGAAGAGTTCGGCAAGCGGCTCGCGGCCGATCTCACGCTGGTCGCCACGCTGGAGGGCTCGCCCGTCGGCTTCGCCTCGCTGCGCGGGGCCGATCACATCCATATGCTCTATGTGCATCCCGCCGTGACCGGTCAGGGCATCGCGACCATGCTGGTGGACGCGCTGGAAAAGCTCGCCGGCGGCCGTGGCGCGACCAGCCTGTCGGTCGATGCCAGCGACACCGCGCAAAACTTCTTCGCCAAGCGCGGCTATGTCGCCATGCAGCGTAACAGCATCACCATCAACGACGAGTGGCTCGCCAACACCACGATGAAGAAGACGCTCGGAGCTGCGCAATGAGCAAGGAGCGTCTCTATCTGTTCGACACCACGCTACGCGACGGGGCGCAGACCAACGGCGTCGATTTCACCCTGACCGACAAGCAGGTCATCGCGGCGATGCTCGACGATCTCGGCATCGACTATGTCGAGGGCGGCTATCCCGGCGCCAATCCGACCGACACCGAGTTCTTCGGCACCAAGCCCAAGCTCAAGCATGCGCGCTTCACCGCCTTCGGCATGACGCGCCGGGCAGGGCGCTCGGTCTCCAACGATCCCGGCGTGGCCGGGCTCCTTGAAGCGAAGGCCGATGCGATCTGCTTCGTGGCGAAGTCCTCGGCCTATCAGGTGCGCGTCGCGCTGGAGACGACGAAGGAAGAAAATCTGGCGTCGATCCGCGACAGCGTCGCGGCGGCGAAGGCCGCGGGGCGCGAGGTCATGCTCGACTGCGAGCACTTCTTCGACGGCTACAAGGAGGATTCAACCTTCGCGCTCGCCTGCGCCAAGGCCGCCTATGAGGCCGGCGCGCGCTGGGTGGTGCTGTGCGACACCAATGGCGGCACCATGCCGAACGAGATCGAAGCCATCGTCACCGAGGTGACGAAGCAAATCCCCGGCGATCATGTCGGCATCCACGCCCATAACGACACCGAGCAGGCCGTGGCCAATTCGCTCGCCGCGGTGCGCGCCGGGGCGCGGCAGATCCAGGGCACCTTGAACGGCCTTGGCGAGCGCTGCGGCAACGCCAATCTGTGCTCGCTGATCCCGACGCTGAAGCTCAAGAAGGAGTTTTCCGACGCCTTCGAGATCGGCGTCACGCCCGAAAAGCTCGCAACTCTCGTCAAGGTCTCGCGCACCCTCGACGACATGCTCAACCGCGTGCCGAACCGGCATGCGGCCTATGTCGGCGAGAGCGCCTTCGTCACCAAGACCGGCATTCATGCTTCCGCCGTGCTGAAGGACCCGCAGACCTACGAGCATGTGCCGCCGGAATTGGTCGGCAATCATCGCAAGGTGCTGGTGTCAGACCAGGCCGGACGCTCCAACGTCATCGCCGAGCTCGACCGGGCCGGCATTGCCTACGAGAAGAGCGATCCCAAGCTGACGCGGCTGGTTGAGGAATTGAAGGAACGTGAGGCTGCCGGCTACGCATATGAATCCGCCAACGCCTCGTTCGATCTGCTGGCGCGCCGGACGCTCGGCAAGGTGCCGCATTATTTCGAGGTCGAGCAGTTCGACGTCAACGTCGAGCAGCGCTACAATTCGCACGGCGAGCGCGTCACCGTCGCGCTTGCAGTGGTCAAGGTCGACGTCGCCGGCGAGCGCTTGATCTCGGCCGCCGAAGGCAACGGCCCCGTCAACGCGCTCGACGTCGCGCTGCGCAAGGACCTCGGCAAGTACCAGAAGTACATCGAGGGCCTGACGCTGATCGACTACCGAGTCCGTATCCTCAACGGCGGCACCGGCGCGGTCACGCGCGTGCTGATCGAGAGCGAGGACGAGAACGGAGATCGCTGGACCACGGTCGGCGTGTCCCCGAACATCATCGACGCCTCGTTCCAGGCACTGATGGACTCGGTGATCTACAAGCTGGTGAAGTCGGGGGCGCCGGCGTAGCTCTTGGCACGGCTGTCATACCCCGCGAAGGCGGGGTATCCAGTACGCCGTGGCTTCTCCGTAACGCCGCGGCGTCTCGGAGTACTGGATCGCCCGCCTTCGCGGGCGATGACAGCGGAGAGTGGGGAGAGGCCGGCAACGACGGATGGGGGTATTATATGATCGATCACATCTCCGTCGGCGTCACCGATCTCGATCGCTCTGCAAAATTCTACGAGACGACGCTCGCGGCCCTCGGGCTCGCGCGCCTCGTCGTGCGGCCGCGGACGGTCGGCTTCGGCAAGGCCTATCCGGAGTTCTGGATCAACTTACGCGAGGGGATGCCGCACGTCCCATCGGAAAGCGGCGTTCACATCTGTCTGCGGGCGAAGACGACGGCCGAGGTCGATGCGTTTCACGCCGCAGCACTGTCCGCCGGCGGCGCGTCCGACGGCGCGCCGGGCATCCGCCCACATGACCGCGTGCGCTATTACGCGGCCTTCGTGACCGATCCCGATGGCAACCGGATCGAGGCGGTGACGTTTCCGGCGGAGTAAGGCGCTAGAGCTTGCGCGCCACTTCCGGGGCGAGCTGCGTTTCAGATTCGGCGATCTGTGCCGCTGCCGCCTTCAGCTTCGGCAGAATATCCTCGACGCGATCGGCCTTGAGGATGTCGACCGAAAGGCCGGCGCGGATGAACTCGGTCTGGCGCATGTGCGACAGCAGCGAAAACAGCGGCTCCCAGAAATTGTCGATGTTGGCGAGCAGCACCGGCTTGGCGTGACGGCCGAGCTGTTTCCAGGTCAGCTGCTCCACCAGCTCTTCGAGCGTGCCAACGCCGCCCGGCAGCGCCACGAAGGCGTCGGAGCGCTCGAACATCAGCCGCTTGCGCTCGTGCATGTCGGGGGTGACGATCATCTCCTGCACGCGGGTCAGCGCGTTCTCGCGCTTCCGGAGGAATTCAGGAATGATGCCGGTGACGGTGCCGCCGTGATCGAGCACGGAGGTCGCGACCGAGCCCATCAGGCCGAGCGAGCCGCCGCCATAGACCAGGCGGACGTTGCTCTCGGCGAGAGCCTTGCCGAACGCCTTGGCGCCTTCGGTGAAGCTGGGATTGGTTCCTGGGCCGGAGCCGCAATAGACGCAGACAGTTTTGATCGTGCTCATTGGTGCCATGATGCATTGCAGCGCAGGGGCGTCAAGCCCAATTGGTGATTCGGATCACCCGGAAATCTACCGGTAAATGGCGACAAACAATCAAAGATTCGCCATCTGGCGGGGTGCGCTGGCATCGGGAAGGCTCTATATGACGGGCGAAAACCGCAAATCGTAACGCTGCCCGCACCCGGCGGGCTTTCAGGCTTCTTGATGGACCAACCTCAATCGTTCGACGGCGCAGACGTTCCCGATCCTCCCGCAGGGGGATCGCTGGAGCGAGCCACGCTGATGGGCACGCTGGCGCATCTGTGGCCCTATATCTGGCCGGGCGACCGTTTCGACCTGAAGATGCGGGTGGTCTGGTCGATGGTGCTGCTGCTCGCCGCCAAGCTGATCACGTTGACCGTGCCGTTCAGCTTCAAATGGGCGACGGATGCGCTGACCGGCGCCAACACCGCACCGGTCGCGGCCGACAACTGGCACCTCTGGGTGATCGCCTCGCCATTGCTGCTGACCGCAAGCTATGGCGTGACGCGCATCCTGATGGCGGTTCTGACGCAATGGCGCGACGGCATCTTCGCCCGCGTCGCCATGCATGCGGTGCGCAAGCTCGCCACCATCACCTTCATCCACATGCACGAGCTGTCGCTGCGCTTTCACCTCGAGCGCAAGACCGGCGGCCTGACGCGCGTGCTCGAGCGCGGCCGCGAGGGTATCGAGGTCATCGTGCGCATGGTGATCCTGCAGCTGATCCCGACCATCGTCGAGGTCACGCTGCTATTGGCGGTGCTGCTGTGGCAGTTCGACTGGCGCTACGTCGTGGCGACGCTGATCACGGTCGCGGTCTACATGTACTACACCTACATCGCGACCGAGTGGCGGATCGGGATCCGCCGCAAGATGAACGATTCCGACACCGAGGCGAACACCAAGGCGATCGACTCGCTGCTCAACTACGAGACCGTGAAATATTTCAGCGCGGAGACGCGCGAGGCGCAGCGTTACGACAAGTCGGTCGCGCGCTACGAGGAGTCGAGCGTTCAGGCCTATACCTCGCTCGCGGTGCTCAACACCGGCCAGGCCGTGATCTTCACGCTCGGGCTGACCGCGACCATGCTGATGTGCGCGATCGGCGTGCGCAACGGCACCAACACGGTCGGCGATTTCGTGCTGGTCAATGCCATGATGATCCAGCTCTACCAGCCGCTGAATTTCATGGGCATGGTCTATCGCGAGATCAAGCAGGCCATCATCGACATCGAGAAGATGTTCAACGTGCTGGGCCGCGAGGCCGAGATCAAGGACATGCCCGACGCGCAGCCGCTGGTGGTCTCGGCCGGCAATCTGCGTTTCGAGGACGTGCGCTTCGCCTATGAGCCGACGCGGCCGATCCTCAAGGGCATCAGCTTCGAGGTGCCGGCCGGCAAGACGGTCGCGATCGTCGGCCCGTCGGGGGCGGGCAAGTCGACCATCTCGCGTCTGTTGTTCCGCCTCTACGACATCTCCGGCGGCAAGATCCTGATCGACGGCCAGGACATCCGCGAGGTCACGCAGGCCAGTTTGCGCGCCTCGATCGGCATGGTGCCGCAGGATACGGTGCTGTTCAACGATACCATCCGCTACAACATCCGCTACGGCCGCTGGGATGCCGATGATGCCGAGGTCGAAGAGGCGGCGCGGCTGGCGCAGATCGATCATTTCATCCGCATGGCGCCGATGGGCTACGAGACCCAGGTCGGCGAGCGCGGCCTGAAGCTCTCGGGCGGCGAGAAGCAGCGCGTCGCCATCGCGCGCACCGTGCTCAAGGCGCCGCCGATCCTGGTGCTGGACGAGGCGACCTCGGCGCTCGACACCCACACTGAGCACGAGATCCAGGGCGCGCTCGACCGCGTGTCGAAGAACCGCACCTCGCTGGTGATCGCGCACCGGCTGTCCACCATCGTCGGCGCCGACGAGATCATCGTGCTGGACCAGGGCCGGATCGCCGAGCGGGGCACCCACGCCAAGCTGCTCGTGCAGGGCGGCCTTTACGCCAGCATGTGGAACAGGCAGCGCGAAGCCGAGGCGGCACGGGAGAAACTGGCCAAGATGGCCGACAGCAGCGAGGCGCCCAACCGGGAGCCGCCGCCGGTCGACGACGCCCTCGCGACATCAGCGGCGGCCGCGGAGTGACCTTGTCTCCGGTCCCAACTCTGGCCTAAACAACTCCACCGCGCGGGGGCGACCCGGCGCCATCAACTTCCAGGCGGCAGATAGCGATGTCCATCCTCGATTCGATCCAGCGTCAGATCCCGCCGATCCACAAGGAGGGCTATCCCTTCATTGGCGGCTTTGCGCTGGCAAGCCTGATCCTGTTCTGGCTGTGGTCGCCGCTCGGGTGGATCGGCACGATCCTGACCGTGTGGTGCGCGCTGTTCTTCCGCGACCCCGTGCGCGTGACGCCGGTGCGCGAGGGGCTCGTGGTGTCGCCGGCCGACGGCCGCGTCTCGATGATCACCATGGCGCTGCCGCCGGCCGAGCTCGGGCTCGGCGACCGGCCGCTGCCGCGCATCTCGGTGTTCATGAGCGTGTTCAACTGCCATGTGAACCGCAGCCCGATCGCGGGCAGGGTGGACCGTATCGCCTACCGGCCGGGCCTGTTCATCAACGCCGAGGTCGACAAGGCGAGCGAGGACAATGAGCGCAACTCGCTCGTGATCACGACGCCGACGGCCAAGATCGGCGTGATCCAGATCGCGGGGCTCGTCGCCAAGCGCATCGTCTGCTTCGTCAGGGAAGGGCAGGCGATCGGGGCGGGCGAGCGGTTTGGCCTGATCCGCTTCGGCTCGCGCCTCGACGTCTACCTGCCCCTGGGTACCAAGGCGCTGGTGTCGGAAGGGCAGACGGCGATCGCCGGAGAGACGATTTTGGCCGATCTTGCCGGGGACGACCCAAGCCGCGCCTACCGCGCCAATTAACCATTGGTAGGTGCATCAGGGCCTTCCGCCGCAATGGCGGAGGGGGACGGGGCTTGCTATATCTCGCCTTGAGGTAATCCATGACCCCCTACGACTTCAAAGATCCCGACGTGCGCCGCCGGCGGTTCCGCCCGATCCCGGTGCGGATGCTGGTGCCCAACGTCATCACGCTGCTGGCGATCTGCGCCGGCCTGACCTCGATCCGGCTGTCGATCGAGGGGCGGATGACGCTTGCGGTCTACGCCATCGTGTTCGCGGCCGCGCTCGACGGCATCGACGGCCGCGTCGCGCGCATGATCAAGGGCCAGTCCAAGTTCGGCGCCGAGCTCGACAGCCTCGCCGACTTCGTCAATTTCGGCGTCGCGCCCGGCTTGATGCTGTACTTCTGGCAGCTGCACGAGCTCGGCAATGCCGGCTGGATCGCCGCCATGGTGTTCGCGATCTCCGGGGGCTTGAGGCTCGCGCGCTTCAACGCCACCATGGACGATCCGAACAAGCCGGCCTTCGCCGCCAATTTCTTCACCGGTGTGCCGGCGCCGGCCGGCGCGATCACCGTGCTGCTGCCGATCTACGTCGCGTTTCTCGATCTCGGCCGGCTGCCCGCGGCGGTGACGGCGGCCTACACGCTCTTGATCGCCTTCCTGATGGTGTCGCGCCTGCCGGTATTCTCCGGCAAGACCAAGCGCATGCGCGTGCCGCCCGAGCTGGTGCTGCCGGCGTTCGTCGCGGTGATCGTGTTCATCGCTATCCTGATCGCCTATCCCTGGCACGTGCTGTCGATCGGCACGGTGCTGTATCTGCTCGGTTTGCCGCTCGGCTACAAATCCTACCGCGACCAGGCGCGCGCGATGGCGGCCACCGCGCCGTCCGGAGGCGAGGTCCCGTCGCCGCCTTCGGCGCCGACGCTGGCCAATTTGTCGGAGCCGCCGCTCGACGATGACCGGCCCGGACGGCTGCACTAAAGCGCGATGAGATTTGGCTGAATCGTCATCGCGCTTTAGGTCGTTGTTTGAGCATGATCTTTTCGGAAAACCGCTGCGCACTTTTCCGGATCATGCACTGAGCGGTTTTCGCGGATATCTGCCATGAAGGCGGCCGAGTTGGGTTGACGCCCGATCTCGGCTATATCGCCCTGTGCCGGCGGCACCGCGCCAACAGCGGCCGCCAATCTGGGAGAGAACGCCGTGACTGATACCGCGACCGGGCCGCTGCCCGCTGCCGTCCTCGAAGCGCTGGGCCGCTATGACACCCCGACGATCTGCAATGCCATGGAGATCGTGGCGCCGGAGCGCCGGTTGATCGGCTACACCACCAAGCAACTGGTCTGCCCATTTCCCGACCTGCCGCCGATCGTCGGCTATGCCCGCACGGTTGCGATCCGCTCGGTGCTGAAGTCCTCGCTGCCGGCCGAAGAGCAGTCCAAGCGGCGCATCGAATATTACGAATATGTTGGCACCGGCCACGGTCCGCGCATCTCGGTGATCCAGGACATCGACGGTCCCGACGTCGGCTACGGTGCGTTCTGGGGCGAGGTGCAGAGCAACGTGCACAAGGCGCTCGGCTGCCTCGGCGTCATCACCGACGGCTCGATCCGCGACATCCCGCAATGGGCCCCGGGCTTCCAGGCGCTGGCCGGCTCGATCGGCCCGTCGCATGCCTGGGTGCATGCGGAAAGTTTTGGTGGCGAGGTGCGCGTCGCCGGCTTCACCGTGAAGTCCGACGATCTGATCCATGCTGACCAGCACGGCGCCATCGTGATCCCGCTCGACATCGCCGCAAAGCTGCCCGAGGCCGCCGAACTCTGCGGCCGCCGCGAGACGCCGATCCTGGAGATCGCGCGCAGCCCCGACTTCTCGCTGGAGAAGCTGAAGGCCGCGCTGAAGCGCTCGACGGAGATTCACTAACGGGCGACCGAACGACTTAGGGCCGCGTTGCCGGCCGTGGGCCGCCCTGTTCCGTCAGAAACAGGGCGGCCTGATCCGGCTCGCCGAAGACTGCGGCGGCGCATCCGATCAGGGTGAAGCCGCCGGCGAGATCCCAGAGGGTGATGTCGTCGCCACCATCAGGGACGTGAATCAAGCGCGCTGCGATCACGGCAAAGCCGGCCTCGACAAACAGCAAGACGCTGAACGCCGGCAGGACGAGCCCTGGCTCGAGCAGGTGGAGCGCCAGTACCGCGGGCAGCGCGGTGAGAAGACCGAACAGCGTCAACATGGCAAAACGGCTCCTGCGATGGAGCATGCCGCCCGGCGATACAATACTGCATGATCTCTCGTCGCGGATGTGGCGCAGGGCCGCAGTCGGAGGACGCACAATGAAGATGACTGGCAAAACCGTCCTGATCACCGGTTCGACGGACGGCGTCGGCCGCTACGTCGCGCGTCGGCTGGCCGAAGCAGGTGCGAGGGTCCTGCTCCACGGCCGCGATGCCGTGCGCGCGAAGGCGCTGATCGACCAGATCGTGCAGGCCGGCCACGCTGCGCCGACATTCTACCAGGCCGACTTGTCGTCGATGTCAGGCACGCGAGAGCTCGCTGCGGCCGTTCTCCGCGATCACCAGCGTCTCGATGTGTTCGTCAGCAACGCCGGCATCGGCTCGCAGAACGACGGACCGCAACGGCAGGAGAGTCCGGACGGCTACGAACTGCGCTTTGCCGTGAATTACCTCTCGGGCTTCCTGCTTGCGCACTTGCTGCTGCCGCTGTTGACGTCCGCAGCACCTTCGCGCGTCGTCAATGTTGCCTCCCTCGGTCAGCATCCGATCGATTTCGACGACGTCATGATCAGCAGGGGCTACAGCGGCTCGCGCGCCTACGCGCAGAGCAAGCTCGCGCAGATCATGTTCACCATCGATTTCGCGGAGGAATTGAAGCGCATGGGCATCACCGTCAACGCGCTGCATCCGGCCACCTACATGAACACCACGATGGTGCGCGCCGGCGGCATCACGCCGATCTCGACCGTGGAGCAGGGCGGTGCGGCGATCCTGCACCTCGTCGAAGGCGACGATGTCGCCGGCAAGAGCGGGATGTTCTTCAACGGCATGAACGAGACGCGCGCCAATCCGCAGGCCTACGATGCCGGCGCGCGCAGGCGCCTGCGGGCACTCAGCCTCGAGCTGACCGGGCTTTCGTCCTGAGCTGCCGTCCTGGCGCCCCGCGATCATGGTTAGCGAAGTGTTGAGATTCCCGTCGGTCGCGGGCAAAGCCGGCGTCCTGTCAGCGCGCTGCGCCGGTCTGGCGCCCCGGCTCAACTTAACCTTTACGCGGCTTTAAGGGGGGCACTCTAGGGTTTCCGATGCGGTTCGGGGTTGGGCCGCGCCAGCGGCCAGGACGGCCGTTGTTGCGTTCGCGTTGGAGTGTCCCATGGATATCATGACGAGCGTCGGGCTCATTGCGGGCATCATCGTCATTACGGCGATGATCTTCATGGGCGGCGACCTCCACATGTTCATCTCCGAACATGCCATGATCATCATCTTCGGCGGCTCGGTCTCGGCCACCATGATCCGCTTTCCGCTCAGCGCGCTCCTGCACGGCCTTCCGCTCGGCGCCAAGTTCGCTTTCACCATGAGCCGCCTGTCGGCGCACGACCTCGTCGACGAGCTCGCCCGCATCGCCGAGATCGCCCGCAAGCAGGGCCCGGTCGGCCTCGAAAAGGTCGAGACCGACGAGCCGTTCCTGGCCAAGGGGATCCGCTACGTCGCCGACGGCTACGACCTCGACTTCATCCGCGACAATCTCGAGCGCGACCGCGACAACTTCCTCATGCACCTCGACGAAGGCAGCAAGATCTACCGCGCCATCGGCGACTGCGCTCCGGCCTTCGGCATGATCGGCACCCTGATCGGCATGGTGCAGATGTTCGCCAACATGACCGATCCCTCCAAGCTCGGCCCGTTCATGGCGACCGCGCTGCTCGCAACCCTGTACGGTGCGCTCGTCGCGAACCTGTTCTGTCTGCCGATCGCCGACAAGCTGCACGGCAAGCTGCTCGACGAGGAAACCAACCGCACGCTGATCATCGACGGCATCCTGATGATCCGTGACTCCAAGAGCCCGACGCTCGTGCGCGAAATGCTGCTGGCTTATTTGCCGGAGAAGCATCGTCACGCCGAGGGCGAGCCGGTGCCGGCGTAAAGCCGCCGCCCGGGATCTCGAGAGATGGCCAAGAAGAAGCGCGGCGATGCTCACGGTGGCGGTCACGGCTGGTTCGTGACCTTCGCCGACCTGATGGGCCTGATGATGAGCTTCTTCGTGATGCTCGTCGCGTTCTCGACGCAGGACGCCAACAAGCTGAAGATCGTTGCCGGCTCCATGCGCGACGCATTCGGCGTGCAGAGCGAGGCGCGCTACGCCGGTATCGTCGAGTCCGACGGCCTGCCGACCCGCCCGCGGCTGAAGAACGTCGACCACATCCAGCCCGAGGACGCCTCCAACACGCCGACGCCGGATCAGGAGGACCGCGACCGCACGTCGGGCGCGAAGATCAAGGTCGACCGCAATTTCGCGCTCGCCGCCGCCTCGCTGCGCCAGGCGCTGCAGGACATGCCGGAACTGACCGAGATGTCCAAGCACATCATGTTCGAGGAGACCAAGCAGGGCCTCAACCTGGAGATCGTCGATCAGGATGGCCGCTCGATGTTCGCCGACGGCTCCAAGGTGCCGTATGACCGCACCCGCCGCCTGATCGAGAAGCTCGCGATCCCGCTGAAGGCCACGCCGCTCCGTGTCTCCATCGCCGGCCACACCGCGGCCGGATTCGTGCCGACCCGCAGCGACTATGGCGCCTTCGACCTGTCGGCCGATCGCGCCAATGCCGTGCGTCAGATCCTCGAACGCGAGGGCCTGCCGCCGTCCCACGTCTTCGCCGTCGCCGGCAAGGCCGACACCCAGCCGTTGTTTCCGGACGATCCTTCGCTCGCGGCCAACCGGCGGGTGACGATCACGCTGATGCGCGAGGATCCGCCGCTGCCGCCGAATTTGAAGCCGTAGAGCGTTTCGCGCGAAGCGGCCGCCGGTTTCGCGTGAAGAAAACCCGTCAAACCCAGAATCTCGAGCCCCGTCGTTCCGCTTCCCTAGGAGCGGACGGCTCTAGACACTTGCGCTACCATCTTACCTGAGGCATGTCGTCGCGCTAATAACGATCGTTGCTGCGCCGTCACAGCATCCGCCCCGGCGGCTGCTATGGTGGTGTGCCGATTGACAGGCGCGCCGGAACGGTCAAAAGGCGCCGGATCAATTCTCGGGAAGAAGCGTTTCTCATCTCACATGACGGCGAGCATCACATCGACCGACGCTCAGGACGGGCCGGTCACCTCGGGTTTCTGGGGCCTGACGCTCGGAAGCATCGGTGTTGTCTTCGGCGATATCGGCACCTCGCCGCTGTACGCATTCCACGAGGCGGTCAGGGGCGCGGCCCATGGCGAGCCGGTCTCGCGGGTCATGGTCCTCGGCGTGCTCTCGCTGATTCTCTGGGCGCTCTTTATCGTCGTCACCGCCAAATACGTCCTGCTGCTGCTGCGCGCCGACAATAACGGGGAGGGCGGCACGCTCTCGCTGATGGCACTCGGCCAGCGCGCGCTCGGGCGGCGAAGCTGGTTTCTGATGGCGCTCGGCGTGGTCGGCGCCTCCATGTTCATCGGCGATTCCATGATCACGCCGGCCATCTCGGTGCTGTCGGCGGTCGAGGGTCTGAAGCTCGTGACCCCCGCCTTCGACCACTATGTCGTACCGCTCACCGTCATCATCCTGGTGTTGCTGTTCGCGGTCCAGAGCAAGGGGACCGCGCTGGTGGCCTCGGCCTTCGGGCCGGTGATGGTGGTCTGGTTCACGGTTCTTGCGGTGATGGGCGCCGTGCACATCGCCGACGATCCGTCGGTGCTGGCGGCCATCAATCCCTATTACGCGCTGCAATTCCTGCTGTCGCACGGCACGATCGGCCTGGTCACGCTGGGCGCCGTGTTCCTGGCGGTGACGGGCGGCGAGGCGCTCTACGCCGATCTCGGCCATTTCGGCCGCAAGCCGATCCAGTCGGCCTGGATGTTCTTCGTGCTGCCCGCGCTCCTGATCAACTATTTCGGGCAGGGCGCGCTGGTGCTGTCCGATCCCAGCGCGATCGAGCACTCGTTCTATCGCATGGTGCCCGAGAGTCTGGTGCTGCCGCTGGTTGGACTTGCGACCGCGGCGACCGTGATCGCGAGCCAAGCCGTGATCACCGGCGCCTATTCGCTGGTCTATCAGGCGGTGCAGCTTGGCCTCCTGCCGCGCTTCGAGGTGCGCTACACCTCCGAGACCCATGCTGGCCAGATCTATCTGCCGCGTGTGAACCGGCTGCTGCTGATCGGCGTGATGCTGCTGGTGCTGTTGTTCCACACCCCCAGCAATCTGGCTTCGGCCTACGGCATCGCGGTCTCCACCACCATGGTCGCCGACGGCGTCATGGGCTTCGTCGTGATCTGGAAACTGTGGAACTGGCGCGCCGCGACGGCTGCGGCGGTGATCGTGCCCTTCGTCGTCGTCGACATCAGCTTCTTCAGTGCCAATCTGCTCAAGCTGCTCGAGGGCGCCTGGGTGCCGCTGCTGTTCGGCGCGGTCATGGCCGGGACCATCTGGACCTGGCGCAAAGGGACTGGGATCCTGCTCCAGAAGACGCGCCGGATCGAGGTGCCGCTCGACGACCTGATCCGCAGCCTCGAGAAGCGCCCGCCGCACATCGTCAAGGGCACCGCGGTGTTCCTGACCAGCGATCCCGCCTTCGTGCCGACCGCGCTGCTGCACAATCTCAAGCACAACAAGGTGCTGCACGAGCACAACGTGGTCCTGACCATCGAGACCGCGCACACGCCGCGGGTCGAGCTGTCCGAGCGGTTCCGCATGGAGAAGATCAGCGACAAGTTCTCCAAGGTCAGACTGCGCTTCGGCTACATGGAGCAGCCGAACGTCCCGAAAGCGCTGGCGATCGCCCGCAAGCAGGGCTGGCAGTTCGACATCATGTCGACGTCGTTCTTCGTGTCGCGAAGGTCGCTCAAGGCCTCGGCGCAGTCGGGCATGCCGCTGTGGCAGGACCACCTCTTCATCGCGCTGAGCCGGTCCGCCAACGACGCCACCGACTATTTCCAGATTCCGACCGGACGGGTGGTTGAAGTCGGCACCCAAGTCACCATCTGAACGCAATTGGTCAAGTCATGCAAATTTCGCATGGCAAGGGCCCAAAATCGGGCTAGGCTATGCCGGCAGCGCAGGACTATAAGCCGCGCGCTCTTCCGCCGTTGTGCAGTGAAGCATTCTAGAGGCCACTGGGCTCTCCCATGACAAGTGACGTAGCGATTTCCGCCCCGGAAACGGCGGCGGCCAATGGGCATGGCGAAGCCCACACCACCGCCCGTTTCGGTGCGCTGACGCTCGGCAGCATCGGCGTCGTCTACGGCGATATCGGCACCAGCCCGCTCTACGCGTTCCGCGAGGCGGTGATGGCCGCCTCGGGCGCGGAGGGGGTGCCGACGCCGGCGGCCGTGCTCGGCGTGCTCTCGCTGATCCTGTGGGCGCTCATCGTCGTGGTGACGCTCAAATACGTCGTGATCCTGCTCCGCGCCGACAACAATGGCGAGGGCGGCACGCTGGCGCTGATGGCGCTGGCCCAGCGCGCGGTCGGCACCGGCGGGGCGACCATCGTCCTGCTCGGCATCATTTCCGGCGCCCTGTTCTACGGCGACGCCGTGATCACGCCGGCGCTTTCGGTGCTGTCGGCCATCGAAGGCATGAAGGACGTCACCCTGCACTTCGAGCCCTACATCGTTCCGTTGACCGTGATCATCCTGGTCGGCCTGTTCGCCGTGCAGTCGCGTGGCACCGCCCGCGTCGCCGCGTTCTTCGGTCCCGTGATGTGCGTCTGGTTCGCGGTGATCGCGATCGCGGCAATCCACCCGATCATCGAGCAGCCGCAGGTGCTGTTCGCGCTGAACCCGCTCTACGCCGTGTCCTTCATGTTCCACCACGGCATCATTGGTTTCGTGACGCTGGGCGCCGTGTTCCTGGCGGTCACCGGTGCGGAGGCGCTCTATGCCGACCTCGGCCATTTCGGCAAGCGGCCGATCCAGACCGCCTGGCTGTTCATCGTGCTGCCGTCGCTGGCGCTGAACTATCTGGGGCAGGGCGCTCTCGTCCTCGGCGATCCCGGCGCGATCGTGAGCCCGTTCTTCCAGCTGTTCCCGCAAGGCTTTTTCCGTGGTTGCATGGTCGTTCTCGCCACCGCCGCGACGGTGATCGCGAGCCAGGCCGTCATCACCGGCGCCTATTCGCTGACGCGCCAGGCGATTCAGCTCGGGTTGCTGCCGCGCTTCGAGATTCGCCATACCTCTGAAGCCCATTCGGGCCAGATCTTCATCCCGCGCATCAACCAGCTTCTGCTGGTCGCGGTGGTGCTGCTGGTGCTGCTGTTCCGTTCCTCCAGCGCGCTGGCATCGGCCTATGGCATCTCCGTTACCGGGACCATGGTGGTCACGGCGATGATGGGATTCGTCGTGATCTGGAAGGTCTGGAAGTGGTCGCCGTTCGCTGCCGCCGCCCTGATCGTGCCGTTCCTGTTCCTCGATCTGACCTTCCTCGCCGCCAACCTGCTCAAGGTGTTCGAGGGCGGCTGGGTGCCGCTCGCGCTCGGCGCGCTCATGATCATCCTGATGTACACGTGGCGGCGCGGCAGCAGGCTGCTGTTCGAGAAGTCGCGCAAGCTCGAATTCCCGCTCGCCGACCTCGTGGCGATGCTGGAGAAGCGGCCGCCGCAGCGCGTGCCCGGCACCGCGGTGTTCCTGACCTCAGACCCGCTCAGCGCCCCGACCGCGCTGATGCATAGTCTGAAACACTATAAAGTGCTGCATGAGAAGAACGTCATTCTCACCATCGAGACCGCGCAGACACCGCGGATCGATCCGGCCGAGCGCGTGAGGCTGGAGCAGATCTCACCGACCTTCTCCAAGGTGACGCTGAAGTTCGGCTTCATGGAATCGCCCAATGTGCCGAAGGCGCTGGCGATCGCCCGCAAGCTCGGCTGGCAGTTCGACATCATGTCGACCTCGTTCTTCCTGTCGCGCAGGGCGCTCAAGCCCGCCGCCCATTCCGGCATGCCGCGCTGGCAGGACCGGCTGTTCATCTCGCTCAGCCGCTCCGCCAACGACGCCACCGACTATTTCCAGATCCCCTCCGGCCGCGTGGTCGAGGTCGGTACCCAGGTCACGATCTAGCCCCACCGCCGTCGTCGGCCGGCTTGACCGGGCGACCCAGTACTCCGAGACAGTTGTGGTTGAATTGATAGGCCGCGGCGTACTGGATTCCCCGCCTTCGCGGGGAATGACACCGAGCGCGTGGTGGGATGCGAAGCAGGAGTTTCAGGCATCCTGAAAGCCGCACTTCAAGTCGCTGCGATTTAGCTTTAACTTGCGGCATGCAGCTCAAGCCTTTGTAGCGCTTGATTTTCGGCTGCCGAGAGGCGAGGTTGCCGCCCGCCGGGATCGCCCCGGCAGGCGGCTCGTGACGTTGGAGGATGATGTGGCAAACCAGGTACAGGATCTGACCCCGGACGAGGTCTCCAAGGGTGTCGCGGAAGGGCGCTATCTCCTTGTCGACGTGCGCGAGCCGAACGAGGTCGACGCCGAGGCCTATCCTTACGGCGTTGTCGTGCCGCTCTCGACCTTCGATCCCAAGGCGATCCCCGATCCCCAGGGCAAGGAGGTCGTGTTCGCCTGCCGCTCCGGAAAACGCTCGGTGACGGCCTCGCTCGCGGCGCAGGCGGCGGGGCTGCCTTACGACAAGCATCTGGCCGGCGGCATGCTGGGGTGGAAGGCGGCGGGTCTTCCCAGCAAGGTCGGTGGCTGACCTCGCGATGACGACCAAGAGCTCCTCGCTGAACAAGGTCTTTGCCGACCTTCCCGTCACCATCTTCGAGGCGATGTCGCAGGCCGCGCGCGACAACAACGCCATCAATCTCGGCCAGGGCTTTCCTGATGATCCCGGGCCTGAGGACATCCGCCGCGCCGCGGCCGATGCCTCGCTGAACGGCTACAACCAGTACCCCTCGATGATGGGCCTGCCGGAGCTGCGCCAGGCGATCGCGACCCATTACGGTCACTGGCACGGCCTCAAGCTCGATCCGATGAGCGAGGTGATGGTGACCTCCGGCGGCACCGAGGCGCTGACCTCGGCGATCCTCGCGGTGGTCCAGCCCGGCGACGAGGTGGTCTGCTTCCAGCCGGTCTATGATTCCTACCTGCCGATCATCCGCCAGGCCGGCGGCATTCCGCGCCTGGTCCGCCTCGAGCCGCCGCACTGGCGGCTGAATGAGGACATGCTGAAAAGCGTCTTCAATTCAAAGACCAAGGCGGTGCTCTTCAACAATCCCCTGAATCCCTCCGCAGTGGTCTATCCGCGCGAGGACCTCGAGCTGCTCGCCCGCTACTGCCAGGAGTTCGACGTCATCGCGATCTGCGACGAGGTCTGGGAGCACGTCACCTTCGACGAGCACAAGCACGTCCCGCTGATCACCATCCCCGGCATGCGCGACCGCACCATCAAGGTCGGCTCGGCCGGAAAGATCTTCTCGCTGACCGGCTGGAAGATCGGCTTCGTCTGCGCCGCGCCGCCGCTGCTGCGGGTGGCCGCCAAGGTGCACCAGTTCCTGACCTTCACCACCGCGCCGAACCTCCAGGCCGCCGTCGCCTATGGGCTCGGCAAGTCCGACGACTACTTCCTGTCGATGCGGAAGGACCTGACGCGGAGCAGGGACCGCCTGACCAGGGGACTGGAGAGCCTCGGCTTCCCCGTGCTGAAGTCGCAGGGCACCTACTTCCTCACCGTCGACCTGTCGCCGCTCGGGCTGAACGAGAGCGACACCGAGTTCTGCTGGCGGATCGTGAAAGACTACAAGGTCGCGGCGATCCCGGTGTCGGCCTTCTACGAGCAGGACGCGGTGACCTCCGTGGTCCGCTTCTGCTTTGCCAAGAAGGACGAGACGCTCGACACCGCGCTGGAGCGGTTGTCGGACGCGGTGCGCGGACGCAAGAGGTAGGAAAGATGACGAACGTCGGCCGCTCCAGGCTTTGCCTTGGTTTTGCAATCGCCGCGGCGCTGACGTTGCTTTCTGGCCCCGCAGGGGCCGAGGAGCGGGTCGTCAACTTCTACAACTGGTCCAACTACATGGCGCCTGACGTCCTTGATGCCTTCACCAAGGAGACCGGCATCAAGGTGGTCTACGACACGTTCGATGCCAACGAGACGCTGGAGACGCGCCTGATGGCCGGCAAGTCCGGCTATGACGTCGTGGTGCCGACCGCCTATTTCCTCCAGCGCCAGATCAAGGCCAACATCCTCCAGAAGCTCGACAAGTCGAAGCTGCCGAACCTCTCCAATGCCTGGCCGGTGGTGACCGAGCGCCTTGGCATTTACGATCCTGGCAATGTCTACGCCGCCAACTACATGTGGGGCACGACGGGCATCGGCTACAACGTCGCCAAGGTGAAGCAGATCCTCGGGCCCGACGCGAAGATCGACAGCTGGGACATCGTCTTCAAGCCGGAGAATTTGGCGAGGTTCAAGGACTGCGGCGTCCACATGCTCGACTCCGCCGACGACATCTTCCCCGCGGCGCTGAACTATCTCGGGCTCGATCCGAACTCGACCAAGCAGGCCGACCTCGAGAAGGCCGCCGAAATCGTCGCGAAGGTCCGCCCTTCCGTGCGCAAGTTTCATTCGTCCGAATATCTCAGCGCGCTCGCCACCGGCGAGATCTGCTTCGTGGTCGGCTGGTCCGGCGACATCATGCAGGCGCGCGCACGCGCCGCCGAAGCGAAGGGTGGCATCGAGATCGGCTACGCCATCCCGAAGGAGGGCGCGCAGATGTTCTTCGACAATCTCGCGATCCCCGCGGATGCCAAGAACGTCAAGGAAGCCTACGAGCTGATCAACTATCTCTACCGTCCTGACGTTGCCGCCAAGAATTCGGACTTTTTGTCCTACGCCAACGGCAACCTCGCCAGCCAGAAGTTGGTCGATCCGAAAATCCTGAACGACAAGAACATCTATCCGGACGAGGCGACGCTCGCAAAACTGTTCGTCATCACGGCGCGTGAGCCTGCGACCCAGCGGGTGATCAATCGGCTGTGGACCAAGGTGAAGACAGGGCGGTAGTCGCTCTGGGGACCGCCCGGAAGCCAAAATCTGCAAAACAACCCCATGCACAGTAGAAGCGTCACCTGCGGGTCGCCGGCGGTGGCGGTGCTTAAGTCGCGATGACGCCTGGGCTTCATCGACGCGCGGACGCAATGACCTGAAGCAGCGCGCGCGGTGCCGATCTGCGGCCGGTCTTCTCAGATTGCGCATACAACCTGACGTCGTTGCGATGGTATCCGGATGTGTCCGTGGGGTGACAGCGTCCGGCGCTGTTCCGGTGTATGGAACCGGAATACATTCGTTCATAGGAATTGCCCCGATGAAGAAATTTGTTCTGGCTGCGGCCGGCTCGTTGCTGTTCGTCACCGCGGCGTCGGCGGCTGACATGGCCCCGCGTTACACCAAGGCTCCTGTCGTGGCGCCGGTCTACAATTGGGGCGGTCTCTATCTCGGTATCAACGGTGGCGGCGGTTCTGCGCACACCTGCTGGGACATCTTCAACGATTCCGGCTTCCCGATCGTGCCGTCAGTTCCCGAGGGGTGCCACAACGCGACAGGCGCCACCGTCGGTGGACAGATCGGCTATCGCTGGCAGGCGGCCAACTGGGTGTTCGGCCTGGAAGCGCAGGGCAACTGGGCCGATTTTAGGGGCAGCAACGCGAGCCAGTATGCCGTCTTTGGTACCACCTCTCTCCTCAACGACGTCACCAAGGTCGACGCCTTCGGCCTGTTCACGGGGCAGGTCGGATACGCCTTCAACAACGTGCTGCTCTATGCCAAGGGCGGTGCGGCCGTCGTTCACGACAAATACTCGCTCACGGTGACGCCGGCCGGCGCGGCCGCTCTCGCGCCGTTCTTCGCCGTCGTCGCCGGCCAGACCGGTGCCGTCGGCTCCGAGACGCGCTGGGGAGGGACCGTGGGAGCGGGAATCGAGTTCGGCTTCGCGCCGGGCTGGTCTGTCGCTGTCGAATACGATCATCTGTTCATGGGCAGCCGGGACGTGACCACGAACACCATTGCCCCCTTCGCCGCGCCGCCAAGCACCCACCGCATCGGCCAGGACATCGACATCGGCACGGTGCGCGTGAACTACACGTTCGGTGGACCGGTGGTCGCGAAGTACTGAACGGTTCGAGAGCTTGAACGCGAAGGCCCCGGTCATGCGCCGGGGCCTTTTTGTTTGGGACGAAGTCTTTCGGTAGAGAGAAGGCCAGACCCTCACCCTGAGGAGCGCGCTCTTCGCGCGCGTCTCGAAGGGCGAGGCCACCGGCCGGGCCTGCATCCTTCGAGACGCGCGTTTCGCGCTCCTCAGGATGAGGAATAGGTAGCCGCGTTAGCCGTTTGGCGGCTCGCTACCGCCACCGTCTGTGCAGCCACAGCCACTGCTCGGGATGCTCGCGCACCCAGCCTTCCACCACGCTTGTGATCGCCTGCGTCGTGCCCTGGATGTCGATCTTGCCGTCGGCGTCGCGCACCGGCGGGATCTCCTCGGTCAGCTCGCCGCGGAAACGGTTGCCGGGCAGGCGGATGATACGGACGCCGTGGATCGGGCATTCGACCTGGCGCAGCAGGCGCGCCAGCATCGGATTGGCGCGGGTCTTGCGGCCGAAGAAGGTGACCTCGACGCCGCCGGTCAGGTACTGGTCGATCAGCATGGCGACGTGCTTGCCGTCCTTCAGCGCCTGCGCGAGGCGCAAAGGCGCGTCGCGCCCCGCAGCGATCAGCGTGCCCATGTTGACCTGGCGCATCTCCTGGATGATGCGGTCGGCAGAGGCGATGTTCGGCCGGCGATAGAGGATCGCAGTGTCCAGCCCATGCGCGACGGCGGCGAGCGCCGGCAGTTCCCAGTTGGCGAGATGGGCTGCAAAGATCAGCGCCGGCTTGCCGTCGTCGCGGATCTGGTCGAACAGCTCGATGCTGCGCTGGGGCAGTTCGATCCGGCTCTTTTCCGGATGATCGCGGTCGTAATCCCAGACTTGGTCCATATGGGCGAATTCGGCACCGACGCGGCCGAGATTGTCCCACACGCCCATCAGGATGGTTTCGATTTCTTCCGGCGACTTCTCCGGAAATGCCACGGTGAGGTTGGCGCGGCCGATGCGGTGCTCGCGCAGGCGCGGGCCGATCGTCTTCACCACGCGGGAGAAGAAGTCCGAGGTCTTGGCCGGATCGAAATAGCGCGTGGTGCGCAGCATGCCGACGGTGGTGGCCCCGATCAGGCTTCCGCCGAGCGACTTGGCAGCCTCCCGCGCGCGGGCCTTGATGCTCGCAGGTAACAGCGCCATGCGTCCGGTCAGGCCGGTTCGCGGGTCAGGATCAGCGAGGCGTTCTGGCCGCCGAAGCCGAACGAGTTCGACATGACCGCGGTGACGCGGGCATCGCGCGCCTTGTTGCCGACGACGTCGAACAGGATCGTGGGATCCGGATTGTCGTAGTTGATCGTCGGCGGAATGCGCTGATGCTCGAGGGTGAGCAGCGAGAAGATCGCTTCGACCGCGCCCGCGGCCGAGATGGTGTGGCCGACCATCGACTTGTTGGAGGTCACCGGGATCTTCTGCGCGAGATCGCCGAACACGGCCGATGTCGTGTTGAACTCCATCTTGTCGTTCTCGGGCGTCGCGGTGCCGTGCGCGTTGATGTGGTCGATCTGGTCCGGCGTCATGCCGGCATCGGCCAGCGTCTTGTTCATGCAGCCGATGATCGGCTTGCCATCAGGCGAAGAGCGGGTGCGGTGGAAGGAATCGGTGAGCTCGCCGCAGCCGGCGATCACGCCGAGGATTTTTGCGCCGCGCGCGGTCGCTGCTTCGTAGCTTTCCAGCACGAGGGCGCCGGCGCCTTCGGCCATGACAAAACCGTCGCGGTTCTTGGAGAAGGGGCGGGAGGCCGCCTGCGGCGGATCGTTCTGGGTCGACAGCGCCGAGAGCAGCGAGAACCGCACGAGAGCTTCGGGGTTCACGGTGCCGTCGGTTGCCACGCACAGCGCGGCATCGGTCTCGCCGCGGCGGATCGCCTCGACGCCGAGCTGGATCGAGGTCGCGCCCGAGGCGCAGGCCGTCGACAGCGAGATCGGCGAGCCCTTGGTGCCGAAGGTCTCGGCGAGATAAGCTGCTACCGAGCCGAACATGAAGCGGTGGTGATAGGCGCTGTACTTGCCGCCGCCGGAGATGCGCAGCAGATCGTCATAGGTGATATCCTGCGCGCCGACGGCACGGCCGAGCTCACGGCGCTGCGGCCACTCGACTTCGACCGGTGCAACCGCAAGGAAGAGCGGACCGGGGAAATCGGCCTTGGCGCCGATGCCGGCCTGCGCGAGCGCTTCCTGCGTGACGAGCTCAGCCATCCGCTCGGACAGGCCGGTGGAGGAGAACGGATCGACGCTGACGAAATCGACCGTGCCGGCCATCGTCGTCCTCAGGCCGTCGACCGGAAAGCGCGTGATGGTGCGGATGCCGGATTCGCCGGCCACGAGCTTCGCCCAATTGTCGGCCTTGCCGTTGCCGAGCGAGGTCATGATGCCCATGCCGGTGACGACGACGACGGGACGCCCGAGTTTGTCGCGTGGTGCAGTCATGTCGATCCCCCGATTGAGCTAGAGCATCCGCCAAAGCGCGACGCGCTTCAGCTTACGGCCTCGACCAGAGCCATGCCCTCGCCGCGCCAGTGTCCGGCCCCCACCACCACAATCTGGGTGGGCGCGCCCTGCATTTCAATCTCGGTCCCGGTGGAATCGTTCGGCGGGAACAGCGCACCGCGCGAGATCGACAGCGCCGCGAGCGCGATGCCAAGCGGGAATTGCGTTTCCATGGCGTGGCCGAACATCGTGCCGGTCGAACGCACCGGGAAGTCAGCATGGCCCTTCAGGAAGCCGCGCTCCTCTGACGTCGCGGGCTCCGCGCCGGTCGCGCCCGATATGATCGCGCCCTTGCCCTCGCGCCTGGGCAGCTTTTCCCAAAGCTTCTCCAGCGTCGCGGCCGTGTCGCCGGGTTGCTTGCGCCGGGCGAGGTCGGCAACGACGCTCGACAGCTTTGCGAACGGCTTTGCGCCGCGCGCTTCCGCGTGCGCCTTCGATTCCAGCACCAGGAACGCGCCGGCAGATCCCAACGCGAAACCGGGGTGATCCTTGCGCGCCCACACCGGAGCAAACTTGTCTTTCAGGTTGAAGTCGCCGAATTCGTAGAGGACCATCAGGTCTTTGCGCTCGCCATTGTGGGAGCCGCCGATCAGCGCGATGTCGCTCTCGCCCGAGGCGATGCGCGCGAGCGCAATGCGCGCCGCATCGGCACCCGCGACCTCTTCGCCCATGAAAGTGCGCGAGGTGCCGCCGAGACCGTGCACGATGGCGATGTTGCCGGCGAGCAGGTTCGAGAGCTGGGCCAGGAACAGCGTCGGCCTGAGATCGCTCATCAGCCGTTCGTTGAGGAAGCCGGGCGCATTGGCGCCCTTGACCTCGGCCGTGAGCACGCCGGAGTCGACATTGAGGTCGCGCTCGCCGCCGCCGGCGGCCACCACCATGTCGATCTTCGACAGGATGTCCTTGTTGCCCTTGATCCCGGCGGAATCGAGCGCAAGGCCCGCGGCATAGGTGCCGATGCGCTGCCAGGCTTCCATCTGGCGCTGGTCGCCCTTCTTCGGGATCTGGCTGTCGAAGGTCACAGGCATCAGGGGATGCACGATGCAGGGCGCAAAGCCCTTCTCGTCGACATTGATGCGCTTGTCCTGAAGCGCGGCCCAGTTGGCGTCCAGGCCTTCGCCGAGCGAGGTGGCAAGGCCAATGCCGGTGATCCAGACTTCCGTCTGGCCGGGCTTCGAAGCAGTGTCAGTCATGGCGATCCGGCCTGTTGCGGGAAGCCGACGCGTTTGGCGACCGCGTCCATGAAGCCGCGCATATCCGCATTGGGGAAGGGGATCTGCGTGAAGGTGAGCGTCGAATTCGCGCGCAGCTTACCGCCGACCTTGATCTTGGCCTCGGTCACCGCATAGCCCGAGCCCTGATGCGACAGGGTCGCCTCGATGGTCATGAGATCGCCGGGGAAGACCGAGCCGCGGACCTTGGCCTCCTTGACGGCGGCCAGGATCGGCATGCGCTCGAACTTGAGCACGCCGAGCTGAAGCCAGCCCGAGGCCTGGGCCATCGATTCGATCAGGAGCACGCCGGGCATCAGGGGATAGCCCGGGAAGTGCCCCTCGAAGATCGTGCTCTCCTTGGGGACCAGGGCTTCGACGACAATCGTCTTCGCGTCGACGTTGAGGTCGACGACGCGATCGATCATGTGGAAGTATTCGAGTTGCATGACCGCGCGCTTAGGCGCTCGCGCCCTTGGCCGCAACCAGTTCGTCGATGCGGGCGCACAGATTTTTCAGCACGAAATACTGCTCGGTGGTCGCCTTGCCGTCGTTGACCTCCTGGGTCCATTTTTCCAGCGGCAGCTTGATGCCGAACTGCTTGTCGATCGCGAACGCGATGTCCAGGAAATCGAGGCTGTCGATGCCGAGGTCATCGATGGCGTGGCTATCCGGCGTGATCGTGTCGCGCGGGATGTCGCAGGTTTCAGCGATGATCGTAGCGACCTGATCGAATGTGGAGGACATCACTAAGCCTTTGATATATTGCTGATATTTGTCTGAGGTTCCAGAGTGGAACGGTGGGTGGGCATCGCGCCCCGATGACGCCCTCAACCCCCCCTCTGGCCGGGTCGAAAGCCCGTATATCGGAGCGCCGCCCTGAGTTCAATGGAGCCGGGCGGCCCCGGCGACAGGGCTGGGGATGCCGTCGGCGGCCTTTTCACCCGGGGGGTGCCTAGATATGGGGCGTCGTGATCTTGGCGCAGTCGCGGCGGCCCATCAGTACGCAATCCTGGGTGCGGCGCAGGTCGGCAATGCTCACCGCGAGCCAGATCCCGATCGCGGTCAGCGCGATGGTGAAGGCGAGCGCCGCAATATTGGCGAGCATGCGGTGGCGGAAATTGTCCGGTTCCGGGCGGGGCTTCTCGTAGCGCGACAGGTCGAGCGGCTCGGGCGCGACGCGCAGCGGCTGGACGGTACCGCTGCCCCGTTGGACCGGCGGGGGAGACGCGTTGCGCGGCCTGAACTGGAGCACCCGGTGCTCGTCATCCGAGCTGATGGGCCGCTGTGTTTTCATGGTGCGGGGATCACTCCGAAGCAGCGGTTTTTAGATAGCATACGTCGTGAATGCCTTGCAGAAAATCTTCTCAACGCGCACGTGCATTGCGCTTTCGCACTATCTTGCATGGCATATTTCCGGAGCGGCTCGCGAGCGAACGCGGCGCCGGCTGTCAGGTCGGTGACAGGAAGCGGAGGTTGCGTTGCAACAACACCGCCGAAGCACGCACCGTCGGCTCCCGTGAACATCTGCTTGTGATATCCGCGGCCGGATCGAACGCATTTTGCCGCCGCGGGGCCCATGGCATAATCAAGGGAAACGGACCACCGGTTGCAACCATGTGAGGGGCCTTCATCATGACCACCACCAACGCACGCGAACCGAGAGTGCATCCGGTGCCGATCCTGTCGCTCCGGCCGACGCAGATGACGGTCGGCATGCGCGAGGTCAAGGAGAAGCGCAAGCGCTGGCGCGAGCACGGCAAGAAGAAGCAGGCCGACCTGCTCGGCAATCACATGATCCCCGTCGTCTACGGACCGGACCAGCGCTACTACGTGATCGACCATCATCATCTCGGCCGCGCATTGCACGACGAGGGCGTCAAGGAAGTGCTGGTGACCGTGGTCGGCGACCTCAGAATGGTCGAGCGCGAAGCTTTCTGGGGCGTGATGGACAACAAGCGCTGGGTCTATCCTTACGATTCCAAGGGCGAGCGGCGTCCGTTCCGCGATCTGCCGAAATCGGTCGTCGATCTCAAGGACGATCCGTTCCGGAGCCTTGCCGGCGAGCTCCGCCGCATGGGCGGCTTCGCCAAGGATACCACGCCGTTCTCGGAATTCCTGTGGGCCGACTTTCTGCGCCGGAAACTGACGCGCAAGGCGGTCGATGCCAATTTCGACAAGGCGCTCGAGAAGGCCCTGTCCGCGGCCAAGAGCAAGGACGCTATCTATCTGCCCGGCTGGTGCGGGCCGGCGGATGACGATTAGGCGCAACCGCTCGCATCAGTCGCGCTGAAAGATCTTGGCGCCGGGGTAGACGCGCCGGGCGTAGCTCACGACCAGCGCGCGGTCCTGGGTTGCCAGGAAGGGCGTTCGGATTTGGCACGAGCCGACGACGAGGTGCCACAGACCATTGAGCCTCCGGATGACGACGTTCATTTGAGCAATCCTCGATGACTCCGCGTTCCCGCGAATACTGCTTATCGCGGCAGTCTTGCGATTCATGATCGTGGTCGCTGGCGCGAAATTCCCGTTGCCGCTCGCGACCGTCGCAAGACAACGACGATGATTATTAGTTGGTTACGGCGCGGCGGCCCGAGAAGCCGGATCTCATCACAGCCGCTTGAGCGAAGTCATTTTCTGCAGGGATGAAACCGTCCTGAAACAGAGCCACCCCATCTCTGGTGGGTAGTCGAGCTCACACAGGAGGCCGAAATGCGCCGTCTGGTTTTCGTAATCGCCTTGCTCGCAGTCGCCACAGCAGGAATCTCGGCATCGTTTGCTGCAGTTCGCCACGCCAAGACGCTGACATTCTCTGAGCGCTTTGCTCCGGCGCTCGAGTTGATGGCGCAGCGCTAGCGGTGTAGCGCCTCGCAGTCGCCGCTACGCAACGGTGGGACGATCACTTCTGGTGCTGCGGGCCGGGTGAGGACAGAAGGCGTTCGATCTCGGCGGCTGCCTCGCCGTTGCGCGCCTTCTGCAAGAGTGTGTGGCGTTCGGTGCCGGCGGGCAGCTTCTTGGCCGCGGCGCGGGCGTCCTGCGTGAACCTGTTCAGGCGCTCCTGGAGTGACAGGGCCGGTCGCGTGCGGTTGCGCTTCTTGGTCATGGCTGCACCTTTCCGGCGCAAAGCCAACCATGGGGAGGCGAGTGGCGTCCTTAACTTTTGTTGGAACCGGGGGCGTGGATCGCGGTTTTTTCATTGCAGCGGCGCTTCGGCGCCAGGGATTGCAATACAGATCCCACCTCATACCAACCGGAGCTAGCTCGCGTGCCTAGCGATACGATCCGTGCTGCGCTTGTCAGGCGTTTGCGTACATCTTCAGGCATCTCGGACGACGACGTGAAGGAGATCGAGGCGCTCCCAATCGCGGTTCGTCAATATCCGGCGGAGGCGCCCGTGGTGCACGACGGCGAGCGCGCAACCGATTGCTGCCTGATCGCAGATGGCTTCTGTGCGCGTTCCAAGACGATAGCAAGCGGCAAGCGTCAGATCCTCTCTATCCACATCCCCGGCGAGATCCCCGACCTGATGAGCCTGTTCCTGCATGTGATGGATCACGATCTGTCGACGCTGACGCCATGCACGCTCGGCTTCATCAGTCACGAAACGCTGCGAAAATTGCACCAGCGCAGTCCAAGCGTCGCCGAGTTGTTCTGGCGAGACACGCTGATCGACGCTGCCATGTTTCGCGAATGGATCGTCAATGTCGGCCAGCGTCCCGCGCCCGCAAGGCTTGCCCATGTCATGATCGAGCTGCGCGAACGCCTCCGGGTCATCGGGCGTCTTGACGGCAACAGCTTCGAGATGCCGCTGACCCAGGAGCAGATCGGCGAAGCCCTGGGAATCACCGGGGTGCACGCCAACCGCGTGATCAAGCAGTTGCGGCAGGAGGGCATCGTCGAGCTGCACCGCGGCCGCGTCACGGTGCTGGACGAGCGGAAATTCTTGGAACTTGCCGATTTCGACGGCCGTTACCTGCATCAGTCGCCAACGCTTTGAGGCGCGCAGGCGACTTGACCTACCGCAAATTCGTATCGGTGCAGGGCGCTATGGTCCGTCGGCATGATTGCCGAACCGGTGTTGCCTGAATGTCGAGGGCGCAGGTGGCTCCGAGTCATGCTGACCCGGAGGCATCACCGTGAGCGCAATCTTTCGCATTCTGTTCATCGTTGCCGGTGCCATCACCGCGCTGTTCGTCGCGCGCGATGCCCTGAATTTCACGATCATCCAGACCTTCGTTGCCGTTCTGCTCGTCACCGCCATCGTCGGTGTCGGAAGCTTCTGGAGCCAGCGACGGAAAACGTGACGGATGTGAGAGCCGCGTGCTGGCGCAGCCGGCTAGGTCCGCGGCGGCGCGTCCGGAGACGTCTCCGCGGTGTGCGCATCCCCCTTGCCGCCGAGCATGCGGTGCAGCCGTCGCTCGATGTGGCGGCCCACCGTCAGCAGCACGAAGGCGAGCGCCAGCGCGACGGCGACGATCTTCCACTGTCCGGCGCCGCAGACGATGCCGATGCAGGCCGCGAGAAAGGTGCAGGCGGCGCTGGTCAGCCCGCGGACGCGAAATCCCATGCTCTGATGCACGATGACGCCGGCGCCGAGAAAGCCGATGCCGGTGAGGATGCCCTGGATGACGCGGCTGGTGGCATCGGCGACCCTGGTTGGCTCGGCGAGCTGCAGGGCGAGCAGAACCACGGTCGCCGTGGAGAGCCCGACGATGCCGAGCGTCTTCAGCCCGATCGGTTTGCCGTGCAGGTCGCGGTCGAGGCCGATCGCGCCGGCGGCGACGGTCGCGGCACCGAGACGAGCAAGGATTTCGGACCAGTCGAGCTCCGTCATTTTTTCGGCAAGCGCCCCATCAGGTAAAACTCCTCGTTCGGCCTCATGCCGGTGAAGTTTGCCAGCCGATTGGACAGCGCGAAGAAGGCGGAGATCGCGGCGATGTCCCAGATGTCGTCGTCGCTGAAGCCGTGCGGTGCAAGCGCCCCGAAGTCCTCCTCGGAGACGCGCTGTGCGTCGGCCGAGACCTTCATCGCGAAATCGAGCATCGCCTTTTGCCGCGGCGTGATGTCGGCCTTGCGATAGTTCACCGCGACCTGGTCGGCGATCAGCGGGTTCTTGGCGCGGATGCGCAGGATCGCGCCGTGCGCGATCACGCAATACTGGCACTGGTTGGCCGCCGAGGTCGCGACCACGATCATCTCGCGTTCGGCCTTGGTGAGGCCGCCGTCCTTCTCCATCAGCGCGTCGTGATAGGCGAAGAACGCGCGGAACTCGTCGGGCCGGTACGCCAGCGTCAGGAACACGTTCGGCACGAAGCCGCTCTTCTCCTGCACGGCGAGCAGGCGCGTGCGGATGTCGTCGGGGAGCGTGTCGAGGGCGGGTGCGGGGAAGCGTTGTGAAGGAGGAAGGGGCATGACGATGTTCCGGATGGGGCTCTCGGGGAAGCGCGGAACATAGTCGATCGCAGTCCTTAGCGCAAAGCGCATGCGCGGACTACATCCTGGCTAGCGCAGACAGAGCCGAGGCTCTCAAAGAGTCTTCAAATATTCGAGGAGTGCCTTCTTTTCGTCGTCGCTCAAGCGCGTGCCATAGTCATGCCCGCACCGGCTGTTTCCTGAATTGAGGTCATTGCAATCGGTGACTGGACGAGTTGGCCCCTCTTGTGTGACGTCAAGACCAACATTCTTGATGTCGTATCTCGCGCCAACTTTGAATTGTGACATGCGCTTCGCAGGCGGTACGAGCAATTCCGCCAATGTCGGCACCGAGCCGTTGTGCAAATAAGGCGCCGCGGCCCAAATTCCCTCCAGCACGCGAGCTTCATACTCGCCTCTGTTGAGGGTCCGCTCAAGAAGCGTCCCAGGTTCGATCGTCAGGCTTTCTGGCTGGTTCGGAGGTTGCGCGCTGCTGGGCGGCGCGATGGACGCCTTGACCGGAGCCGGTGACAGAGAGAGGGATGTGGAGGGCGCCTTTTGGGCGTTGGGAGGCAACGAGGAGCCAAAGCCGTCACCGGGGCCGACGTCGCTCCCCAGATACAGCTTATTGTCGAGGATCGCTCCGGCGACTGCACTGAACATCATGTGGACGGCATAATCCTCCTCCTCGAGGTGCCTGGCGATCAACGGGATACCTGCTCCCTTCAGCGCGCCGGTCTTCACCCTCCAACCAAGCTCGTCGAATTGACGTGTGTCGGTGCCGACGTTCTGAACCGGCGTCACCCACGTCGTAACAAACAGGTCGCGCAGGGCACGGACTTCCTTCTTCTCGTGACACCCCTTGCTGCACTGCCTCTCGAAGATTTTTTGACCGTCTTTAGCCAGCTTCGAGTCGATAGGCCAATCTGATGGCCATTTTGGCGGGCCCATCTTCTGGAGCAATTCCTCAAGTCGTTTCAGTCCATCGAAGTTGATGGAGTTGGCATAGTTGAAGAACGGGCCGAACGAGCGCCTTGGTTCGAAGTTGCCGAATGCGAGAGCCTGTCCCGCGTTCCGGGCTAGTGCGAAGACGCGGTTTCCATTCAACACAAAACCGGCCCAGTCGGTCTGGTTCTGCATCGGTGAATTCCACAGGAAAGGATAGCGCACCGGAGCATCGCCAATCTTCATGTTCTCCGGGATCAAAAAATCGGGCGGCGGCCCAACGTCGGTGCCGGATATGCGGTTGAAGATGATCCCGATCGCGTCCAGACGTCCGGGGCCCCAACCAACTGGCGGCAATGTACCGGTCACGAATGCATGAACGCGCCGGTGCCATGCATCAACCCTCTGACGTAGTGCGGCAACATCGGCAGCAGAAGGTGTCGCAGGTTGGGAGACGGCCGCAGCAAATGCAGCGAATGCCGTGTCGCTTGCGGTTACGTCTCCTACCGCCTTGTCCAGGTCGCTCAGGAACTCCTGGAAATCCATAAACGCCGGACCGCCGTCGATGCGGTACGTCTTGCCCCCAACTTCAACCTGCCGCGTGTGACACGCGGAGCATGTTATCCCGACCATCTGGGACTCTGCGGGACCCGTGGTGTGGAGGCCGACGGGGAGGTTGGTATTATTGCCCGGATTTGGGAGAAAGCCGTATCGGGTAAGACCATCCGAGAGGAACGGTTGTCCGTCCTTCGCTTTCAATGCCCGTAACCAGGTGAGGTTGATTAAGCGGGAGCCTTGGTCGCGCGTGTAGTAGTCAGCCCTGTCTTCCGCTGTCCATGTCGGGCCTTGGTCGACATATATCGGATCGCCGAGAGCGGTCTCAATTCCCGAACTTGCAGCGACGACCAGCGCAAAGCGAATGAGGAAAGCGACACGACGCATCGCATGAGCCTCCGTGAACTACAATTGAACCACCCGTTTTCTCGAAATCAGAATTTGTGGAGATATGCGCAGCTCGGCGAGACGCAGCTCGCCCGGTAGCGACGAGAGCTGTCAGAAATAGCCGTCCGATGCTCGAGATTGTACTTCTTGGCAAAGTCCCGTCAAGGTCGTTGCTCCGGGTCGGAGCCCCGGATTGCATGCCGCGCCCGTTGAAGCGCGGCGAGCCCACGAAACGGGCCCGGTGAACTGGTGTGTCTCGACACGAGCGGCCTTGCTAAACCGCGAGCCGGGATCCGTCCCAGGCAACAATGCCAAACTGATCGCAAATCGCGTGCATCTCGGCGAGATCCTCAGCGACGCGGGCGGTGCCAGGCTTCGCCTCGGCGAGCAGTCGCACCCTCAAACCAAGACATTCGACAATCAGCCATGGGTTCCTGATGGTCCTGGCGATGGAAAGAGCGTCATCCAAGGCGCTCAGGCCACGTTCGGATTTCCCGTCCCGAACGAGAGCCTCAGCGTAACCCGCATAGAGAAGGCAGAGCTCGATCTGGCCTGTCCGCAGATGCGTGCCGCTCTCCATACGGGCGTCTATCAGGTCGACGGCCTGATGTGCCTGGCCTGTTCGTGCCAGAGCGGTCGCCATTGCTCCGGTCAGGTTGGCCTTGCTGGCATCGTAGCCGTTACGTTCGACGATCTCCCTTGCAATCGACAAGCATTCCACAGCCTGGTCATTTCGATGGAGCATGAGGAGATTTCGTCCCATCGTAATGCGGGCGAGCACTTGCCCATATGAATCCTGTTCGCGAACTGCGATCTCCAATGCACGCAATGCGAATCCGAGCGCCTCCGCATATTGACCTGTTGCATTCATGAACCAGCTCCTGAATGCCAAAACCGTGCATTTTGGACCGGCCGGTGTCCCGAGACGGGCAGTCTCGAGTTCTCCTGTGAGCATTTCATTCAGTTCGTCCATCGCCGCAATCGCGCGATGGACGTGGCCCATGCTGTGCAACACATTTGCCATGATGGTCTGATTTGAAAATATGAGTGCAGTCGATTTCAGCGCTCGAGCCGTCCTCAGTCCCTCGCTCGTTATTTGCAGCCCTTCTTCATACCGGCCCTCAAACCAGTAGACCATCCCGAGTTGCGACTGGACGCTGCACACGTGAGCAATCCTGCCTTGGCGCCGCGCCAGCTCCAACGTCCGTGGCAAATGCATATTTACTTTTTTGAATTCGCCGAGTTGCAGCATCGAAGCGAAGCTCATTCGACCGAAGTCGACATATTTTTCTTCGGCGGCTTCCCCAAGACGCTCGATGAGCTTGAGCGCCCGGTCGTATATCAAACTGAGCGATGAGGCTGCGGCGTTCCGGCGCGCTTCGACGGCGGCGTCCCAGAGGTAGCCAAGTGCAGCATCAGCATCTCCGGCTTCCTCTGCATGAAAGGCCAACTGTTCGTAACGACCATCCAGATTCGGGTAACGCCGAATGATCGCCTGGACAGCGGCCTGGTGGATTTCCAGACGCCGGCCACGCGGTATCGTGTTTGCACAGGCCTCGGCGATGATCTGATGCCGGAAACGCACGGAGTTACCCGCAAGCGGATGGACAAAAGCAAATCGGGCAAGCTCGAACAACGCAGTCAGCAGCTCGCCTACGTCCACGCCGAGCACCGTCGTAGCCAATTGGATTTCGACCTCCTCTCCCAGCAGGCTGAGCGTCTGCACGAATGCCTTCAACTTCGGAGAAAGCCGTTGCAGGCGCGCATGAATCACGGACTCGACGCTCTGAGGCAGCGAATGTTCGCTCGTTGCGTTCGTCGCGTCCGCCGAACGCAAGAACTCTTCCAATACGAAGGGGACGCCGTCGGCGCGATCGATTGCTCTCGCAAACACGGTCGGGGATCGAGTTTTCGGCCACAATTGGCGTCCCAAAGCCTCCATGCAGGCCCGCGACAGCGGTTGTAGATGAATGAGCGAGTCCGCAATCTCCATGGACTGGTCTGATGATTCCGGACGTCCGGTCAGCAATATGCAAAGCGGCTTTGGGGTACTTGCGCGCGCGAGCAATTTCAGGAAATGGCGGCTTTCCGGATCGATCCACTGGAGGTCTTCGATCAGCAAGAGAGTTGGTCTATCAAGCGCCAATGCGAGGAAGGCATTGACAAGTGCACGTGCAATTTGCGTTTGCGTATTGTCGGTCAATCGTTGGCGAGAGGACGCTTTTCCGGCGATGAATAGGGCTTCGAGCTTTCTGCGATCGGCTGCCTCGATGTGCAGTTCCGCGAGAGCCTCACGAATATGTGCATCCGAAGATGAGCTGTTTGCAGCGAGCATGTCGCCCACCAAGGTGCGGGCGGCGGCGAATGCGGTGGCACGTTTCTGTACGCCGCCATAAAAGACGCAGCATCGCACGTCGGATGTCAGTGCCTCGGTCATTACGGCTGTCGCAAGGCGGCTCTTACCGATACCTGGTTCGCCCAGCAGCGTGACGGAGCAGCTTTTGGCGCCCGGGCGCGGGAGGAGCTCCCGAAGCGCCGCAAGTTCGTCGACCCGATTCACGATCGGATTTTGATAGCGGCTGGCGATTTCGTTGTGATCGACATCGTCCGGCCGGGCATTTAGCGTGTAGGCCTCGATGACCCGATCGGCGATTCCCGAAGTCGTCTTGTGCGCCGTAAGGCCGAGTGGCGATCGGCACAGCTTTGCGGTTTCGGCGCTAACCCTGATCTCGCCTGCCGCTGCTTCCTGCTGCAGCTTGGCAGCAACGTGCACGGTCGCTCCGGCAACGTCGAAGCGGGCGATGGCATTTTTGCCGCCTATGCGTAAGCCGACCAGGCCGGAGTGAAGTCCGACGCGAAAATTGACCGGATCTCCCCTGGGGCCGGACGACTGGCTATGACTCTGAATGTCCCAGGCTGCGATGCACGCACGATCCGCATGATCCTCATATGCGGTTGGCCAGCCGAATATGGCAATGCCACCGTCTCCCGCATAGTGGACAATCTGTCCCCCGAGACGCTCCACGGAGTTGCGGATGTGATCCAGCCACTGGTCCAAAAACGCTTGAGCTTCATCGGGATCGCAAGCCGCGATGTGGCGAGTTGAACCCACCATGTCGACGGCGAGCACCGTTATGATGTTACGATCCGCAATATTGGCACCGCCCACGGACATCTTCGCGCCCCGCGTGCTCAAACCGGCTCTAAAAGGCAAAGGTAGCACGAAGGACAAGCCTTGGGCTATCCGCGAGACGCGGCCTTGAGCCGCGATATCCGGGGGCATTCCCCGTCTTTCACGACTGTCCGCTGTTCGGGAAATTCCAGAGGCGATCGTGATTGAATCGAGGGGCCGCGGCGTACTGGATGCTCCGGTCAAGCCGGGGCATGACAGCGGAATTTGCCGAAGCGGTGTCCGTTCCTTACCGCAGTGGCTTCTTCAGCAGCGAGAAGCGATCCGGGTCCAGCCCCATCGAGGGCTGCAGCATCGGCGCTTCGGCGGTCGCGAGCGTCTTTGCGGGCGGCTGCGAGAACACCGGGTCGTTCGGCACGTCGCGTTGCGAGGTGGCGCCGCGCCAGCGCTCGAGCACGGCGCCGACGAAATGCATGTCGTGACCGGAGGTGACCGACGGCACGCTTGAGATGGTGGCTTCGCCGCGCGGCAATTGGTGCGGCGGCACCTCCTTGAAGCGCAGGCGGGTCGGCAGCGCGACGCCTTCGCCGAACGCCAGGACTTCGCGGGTGCCGAGTGATGGCACGAAGGACAGCAGGTTCGCGGCGGCATCCGACACCGCGGCGCGCAGCAGCGCCTGGTCGCGCTCGTTGGCCAGACGCATCGTGAACAGCGTGTTGCACTGGGAGATGATGGTGGCGTCGAGCTCGGCTGGACGTTGGGTGATGAGGCCAAGATAGACGCCGTATTTGCGGCCTTCCTTGGCGATGCGCGACACCGCCTTGCGGGTCGGGCCGAAGCCGACATTGCGGTCGGCGGAGGCATATCGGTGCGCCTCTTCGCAGACGAACAGCATCGGCGACACGCCGTCGCTCCACAGGCCGAAGTCGAAGGCCATGCGGCACAGCACCGAGACGACGGAATCGATGACCTCGGCCGGGAAGCCGGCGAGCTGCATCACCGTCATCGGCTTGCCGTTGGCGGGCAGGCGGAACAGATGGCTGATCACCTCGGCCATGGTGTCGCCGCCGACATTGGCGTTGTCGAACATGAAGGCGTAGCGCGGGTCGTTGCGGACGGCCTCGATGCGCGAGATCAGCTTGTGATAGATGATGCGAGAGGAGCGGTTTTCCAGCTTGCCCATGCGCTCGTCGATCAGCGAGATCAGATCGACCAGGCGGTATGGCACCGGCGTGTCGACGGTGAAGCCGACCTGCTTGGGATCGATGCGCTTCAGGCCGAGCCGATCGGTGTTCTGATACTGGGTGTAGATGCCCTTGGCGATCGGGATCACCTCGGCGAGGACGTCGAGCTCCTCGGGCACGCCGGCGCGGCCGCCGAACAGCACGTCGACGATTTCCTCGAAGTTGAACAGCCAGAACGGCAGCTTCAGGTTCCGCGGGTTGAGCACCAGCGCGCGATCGCCGAAGCAGCGGCCATATTCGTTGTGCACGTCGAGCAGGAAGATGCGCAGGTTCGGGCGTGATTTCAGGATCTCGTTGAGCAGCAGCGACACGCCGGTGGATTTGCCGACGCCGGTCGATCCCAGCACCGCGAAATGCTTGGAGAGCATTTCCTCGACGTCGACATAGGCGACGACGGAGCGGTCCTGCTGGAGGAAGCCGACATTGATCTGGTCCGATCCGGTCGGCGCGTAGATCGTGCGCAGCTCCTGGCTCGTGATCAGGTCGACGGAATCGCCGATGGTCGGATAGTTGGTGACGCCGCGCTGGAACTTGGCCTTGTCGGCGGCATTGTGGATTTCGCCGAGCAGGTCGACCGACGCGATGGCGATGTAGTCGGAGCTCGAGAGGTTCTCGCAGGACACCTCGGTGATCATGGCGACGATCACCGAGCTGGCGCAGCGGATGCTGACGAAACGGCCGACGGTGGCCCGAATTTCTGAGACCGGCATCTGGCTTGCCGCCAGCAGCCCGACCCGGGCGAGCGACCCGCGTACCGAAATCACGCGTCCAAAGGATGTCACGATGAATGAACCTGGCATGAGCAAGGGGTTTAACCCTGACTATGCGTGCCGCGGCTGGACAAACGGTTAAACGGCAGGCGCGGGGGCTTTGTTAAATCTGCGACAATTCGGTTGAGAGATTTGCTCCTAATGCATACTTGCGGGCGGAATCGGTAGGGGGATGCCGCTTTTCTAGGCCGATAGGCCCGACAGCGCTTAAGGAAGATTTTACCATTCGGCCAGTCGGTCCGCCGTTCGGGGATGGAGGTCATCCCGGCTGGCGCGTCACTCGATCCGGACGGCCATGTTTTGATTTGTTGACGGGACCTAATCATTTGTACATTAGTACAAATGAACCTGCGGCCTGGATGCCGCCCCCGTACGCTCGAGCGCGTTTGCAGCCTTGCGTCCGGTTGCGCGATCCGGTCCGGCGGATCGCAGTCACGCCTGGAGGAAAGCATGCAGCCCGAACCGATCCTTGATCTTGCTCATCTCGGCCACATGGAGCTGCTGACGCCGAAGCCCGACGAGAGCCTGAAATTCTTCGTCGACGTCATGGGCATGACCGTCAGCGGGCAGAAGGGCGAGTCGGTTTACCTGCGCGGCTGGGACGATTATGAGCGCTATTCGCTCAAGCTGACGGCGTCGAAGACATCAGGCATGGAGCATATGGCGCTGCGCGCGCGCAGCCAGCAGGCGCTGGAGCGCCGCGTCGCCGCGCTGAAAGGCTCCGGCTTCGACATCGGCTGGATCGACGGCGACATGGGGCAGGGGCCGACCTTCCGCTGCCGCGACCCTGACGGCCATATCGTCGAGCTCTATTACGAGACCGAATGGTACCAGGCGCCGCCGGAGCTTAGACCCGCGCTGAAGAACCAGGCGCAACGCTTTCCCGCGCGCGGCGTCAATGTCCGCCGCCTCGATCACCTCAACTGCCTCGCCGTCGACATCAAGGCCAACCGCGAGTTCTTCGAAAACTATCTCGGCTGCCGCCTCACCGAGCAGATCGTGCTCAACGACGGGCGGGAAGCGGCGATGTGGCTGACGATGTCGAACAAGAGCTACGACTTCGCCTACTCGCTCGACCACTCCGGCACACCCGGCCGCTTCCACCATGTCACCTACGCGCTCGACAGCCGCGAGGAGATTTTGCGCGCCGCCGATATCTTCCTGGAGAACGGCGTGCACATCGAGACCGGCCCGCACAAGCACGCGATCCAGCAGACCTTCTTCCTTTATGTCTACGAGCCCGGCGGCAACCGCGTCGAGGTCGCCAATGCCGGCGCGCGCCTCATCCTCGCCCCCGACTGGAAGCCGATCGTGTGGACCGAGGAGGAGCGCAAGAAGGGCCAGGCGTGGGGATTGAAGACGATCGAGTCGTTCCACACCCACGGCACACCGCCGGTGGAGGCGAAGAAGCACGGCTAGAGCATGACCCGGACCCGAAGGGCCGCGTTAGCGCAAAGTGTGAAGCGGCTTTCCGATTAGGTCGTGCTCCATCAATGCGTTGAGGTGCGCACGCGCGCGATCGTCTCGCGGACGCCGGTCCAGGCCGGCTTGTCCGGCGCGAACTGCCGGCGCAGGAAGGTGACGAGCTCTTCGACTTGTGCGTCGCTCATGCTGTTCTTGAAGGCGGGCATGTAGCCGAGGTCGCTGGAGACGGGCTCGGTGACGCCGTGCAGGATCACCTGGACAAGATTGTCCGGCATTCTGCTGTGCAGATTGCTGTTGAGCGCGAGCGAGGGCCGGCTGCCGAACAGCGGCAGGCCGCCGACCTCGTGGCAGACGGCGCAGGCGCCCTGATAGAGCCGCGCTCCGGTGGAAGCGGCGGTCGCGACTTGCGTTGCGCCTTCGAGCTTCGCGGCGAGCGCATCCTGCGTCTGCGTATCGGTTGCGGGGTCGTTGAACGAGTTGAGGTAGATCGCCATCGCGCGGATGTCCTGGTCGGGTAGCGCCGTGAGATCCCTGACGATCGGCGCCATCGGACCGGCCGCCACGCCGTGATAACGCGACTGGCCGGTGCGCAAATAGGCGAAGAGTTCGTCTTCACTCCATGGAATCGGCGCATGCGAGAGCGAGGTCAGGGCCGGCGCTTCCCAGCCCTCGGCAAATCCACCCGCGAGATACGCATTGCGCTGCTCCGCGCCGAGCGCGTTGCGCGGCGAATGACACCCGGTGCAATGGCCGAGGCTCTCGACGAGATAGGCGCCGCGGTTCCACTGCTCGGATTTGGCGGGATCGGGCTTGAATTCGCTCGTCCTGTGGAACAGGGCATTCCAGCCCGCAAGCAGCGGGCGGAGGTTGAACGGGAAGGCGAGCGCATTCGCCGGCGCTGTGGCGCGAACCGAAGGCTGGGTCATCAGGTAGGCGTAGAGCGCCTGCATGTCGGCGTCGCTGGTCTTGGCGAAATGGGTGTAGGGGAAGGCGGGGTAGAGCTGCCGTCCGTCGCGGTGCAGCCCGTCGCGCATCGCGCGCTCGAAGGCGGGATAGGACCAGGCGCCGATGCCGGTCTCGACGTCAGGCGTGATGTTGGTTGAGTAGATCGTGCCGAACGGCGTCTGAAGTGCGCGGCCGCCGGCGTTGAGCACGCCATTGAGGCTGGTGTGGCACTCCGCGCAATTGCCGAGTGCTGCGAGTTGCTCTCCGCGCGCGATCGTCGCCGCGGAATAGACCGAGGCATCAGGCCGCGCGATCGGCGCGATGGCGCGTCCGGGCAAGAGGGCCGCGCCGACGCCGATCGCGGCGGTGCAGACGGCCGCGATCGTCGCGAAGATGCCGGCGCGCTTGGCGAACGGATTCTGCCAGATGCGTGACGGCGGCGGCGCAGCGGGCGCGGGCAGGGCTTGCGGCACGGGCGATGTTTCAGCGTGCAACCCCCTCAGGATACGCTCGGGCGTGAACGGCGGCTCGCGGAAGCGCACGCCGGTGGCATCGAAGATCGCGTTGGCGATCGCGGCTGCGCTCGGCACCGAGGCGGACTCGCCGACGCCGAGCGGCGGCTGGTCCTGACGCGGCAACATCAGCACGTCGATCTTGGGCACGTCGGGGAACGGGATGATCGGATAAGCGCCCCATTCGCGCGCCGCCACCGCGCCGCGCTCGAACGAAACCTCCTCCATCAGCGCGCGGCTGGTGGACTGGATGACGTTGCCGTGGATCTGGTGGCGCACGCCGTCCGGATTGATCATCAGGCCGGAGTCCTGCCCGGCGACGACGCGCGTGACGCTGACATCGCCGGTGGACTTGTTCACCGCAACGTCGGCAACCCAGGCCGACCACGCCGCACCATAGCCGGGAAACTTGCTGTGGACATAGAGCGCATAGGCAAAGCCGCGCCCGTGCACGATGTCGCCGTTTTTCTCTTCGCGGACAGGCCGGGGCGTCCAGCCCGCGCGCTCGGCCACCGCATTGACGAGATCGACGGCGCGCTGGTCCTTCAGGTAACGCAGGCGGTATTCGATCGGATCGACGCCGGCCTCGGTCGCGGCCTCGTCGATATAGGATTCATGCGCGAACGTGTTCGGCAGCGCCGAGACACCGCGAAACCAGGACGCGCGCACGATCGGCGCCATGTCGTGGGCGACGACGCGCATGTGGTCGTAGTCGTAAGGCGGAATCGCGGTGCGGTCGCCCATGTGGAGCACATCGGCCACCGGCGAGATTCGCCCCGTCAACAGCAGCGCCAATGTCGGCGCAGCGTTGGAAGGGTAGCGCGTGGCGAGGTCGTAGCCGGCGACGCCGCCGTCCGCGTCGAGCCCGCCATTGACGTCGATGAGCTGCGCCGTGCCCTTGGGCTCCCAGGCGTGCTCCTGCTCGCGCGTCAGCTGCACGCGCACGGGCCGGCCGACGGCGCGCGACAGCAGCAGCGCGTCCGCGGTGACGTCATCGGCGCAGTTGCGGCCGTAGCAGCCGGCGGCCTCCAGGCGGATCACCTCGATCTCGCTCTCGGGACGCTCGATCAGGAGCGCCAGATCGCTGCGCAGGACATGCGGGTTCTGCGTGCCGGACCAGACGCGGATGTCGCCGTCCTGGACATCGGCGACTGCGCAGGACGGCCCGATCGAGGCGTGCATCTGGTACGGCCACACATAAGTGCGCTGCATCGGCTTGGCCGCGCCCGATATCGCAGCATCGACATCGCCCTTGTCGATCAGCGTGCGCGGCGTCGATGGATGGGCGCGCAGCGCGGTCTCGACGTCGGCGAGATCGGTTAGATGAGGTGTCGGCTTCCAGCTCACCGCGAGCTGCTCCGCCGCGCGGATCGCGTTCTCCTCGCGCTCGGCGACCACGCCGACGAAATCGCCGATGCGCACGACGGCAATGATGCCGGGAATGTCGCGTACCGAGGCCTCATCCACCGCGATCAGGCTGGTGCCGACGAACGGCCCGGCATCGACGCCGGCATAGGGCGGACGCACCACCCGGCCGTGCAGCATACCGGGCACCCTAATGTCGTGCACGAAGGTCAACTCGCCCGTCGCCTTGGCGGGCAGGTCGACGCGGGGCGTCGACTGGCCCACGATGGCGTAGTCGCCAACGGACTTGAGTGCGACGTCGTCGGCAAGCTCGAGGCGAATGGTCTCGCCGCCGATCAGTTCGCCATAGCTGACGCTGCGGTTGTGCCCGCGCACGAGGCCGTCTTCGATCTTGAGGTCGCTGGCCGGCAGCTCCAGCCGCTCGGCTGCGCGCGCGATCAGAAAGTGCCGCGCTTGCGCGGCGGCCTTGCGCAGGGGGACGGCGGTGATCTGGATGGTCTCGCTCGCGATCGTCGCGCCCTGGTTTGGAACCACGGCGGTATCGCCGAGCACCACGACGACGCGCGCAAAGGACACATCCAGCTCTTCGGCGACGATCTGGCCGAGTGCGGTGCGGATCCCGGTGCCGAGATCGACATGGCCGTTATAGGCCGAGACCGATCCATCCGCGGTGATGCGGACGAAGGTTTCGGACGTGACTTCGTCCACGGTGCGGACGACGACGAGCGAACCGGATTGCCGCTCAGCTCCGTTCGAAAGAGGGGAGGCCATCAATCAACGGCCTCAGTGATCTGGCCGGATGCGCGCATCACCGCGCGCAGGATCTCGACATGGGTGCCGCAGCGGCAGAGATTGTAGCGCAGCGCCGCCAGCGCCTCCTGTTCGGTCGGCTGCGGGTTGATCGCGAGCAACGCCTTGGTGGTCATGATCATGCCGTTAAGGCAATAGCCGCATTGCGCGGCTTGCTCGTCGATGAAGGCCTGCTGCACCACATCCGGCTTGTCGTGCGTGCCGAGCCCTTCGAGCGTCAGGATGTCGCGGCCTGCACAGCCGCTCACGGGAATCACGCAGGAGCGCGCGGCGGCGCCGTCGATCAGGACAGTGCAGGTGCCGCATTCGCCCAAGCCGCAGCCATATTTCGGACCGTTGAGCGCGAGGTCGTTGCGCAGCACATAGAGCAGCGGTGTCTGCGGCGCTGCCGTGATCTCGTGGATCCTGCCGTTCACGGTGAGGCGGATCGGTGTCTGCGTCATCCTCGTTCCCAAGCCCGTGGCCAAGTGCTCATCAAAACCTACGTCGCGACGATACCGTTTGTACACAAACGTGCAAGCCGCGCATGCCGCACTGCAGCGCGACTGCCTTCTTTGTGGACAGAGCGGATAGGCAAATGGGGTTTTATGCGGCAGCCGCATCTTTTGCGCCGCACCGCCGCTTGACAGCCTTCGGGAGGGCGCGCAACATCGTTCGTATACGAATGATAACCGCAGTCGACTGGCTTTGGACATGGTGACTGAAACGACGAGCGCCGCCATCGACAAGATCCGTTGCGATGCCTGTCCGGTGATGTGCTACATCAAGCCGGGCGCGGCGGGCGCCTGCGACCGCTATGCCAACCACGACGGCAAGCTCGTCCGCGTCGACCCGCACGTGATCCTGGAACGCACCGTCTCGCATGGCGGGAAGCTCGTTCCGTTCAGCCGCACCGAAGACTGGGACGGCAAGATCGTCCACGAGCCCTCTACCTTTGTCACCGCGATCGGTGCGGGCACGACCTATCCCGACTACAAGCCGGCGCCCTTCATCGTCTCGTCCGAGATCGATGGCGTCGACATGGTGACTGTCGTCACCGAGGGCATCTTCTCCTATTGCGGCATCAAGGTGAAGATCGACACCGACCGCTATCTCGGCCCGGAAACCGCGACCGTTCGCGCGCAGGGCGAGGCGGTCGGCCACGTCACCACCAGCGAATACGGTTCGCAGATGCTGTCGCTCGGCGGCGTGCATCATCTCACCGGCGGCTCCAAGAAAGAGGGCCGCGTCACCTGCGATACGCTGATGGATCTCGCCAATTGCAAGGCGGTCGAGCTCACCATCGACGGCGGCGCAAGCGTGGTGGTGCAGGCCGGCCAGGCGCCGATCGTCAACGGCATGAAGGAAGAGCGCATGCGCGTCGGCTGCGGCTCGGCGACGATTGGCATGTTCGCCAAGCAATGGCACGGCAAGGTCGACGAGGTCGTCGTCGTCGACGACCACATCACCGGCGTGCTCTCGGAGCACCAGGCCGGCAAGCTGCTCGACATCGCCGACACCGGCATCAAGATGAAGGGCCGCCGCTCGACGCCGGGCCGCTATTTCCAGGTCGCCGATCCCGGCACGGGGTGGGGCGGCACCAACATTTCCGATCCGCTGGCGATTCTCGGGCCGTTCGACGCCAAGGAAGCCAAGCCTGGTCTCTCCATGCTGATGGTCTCCACGACCGGCGAGCACTCGTCTTACTATGTGCTCGACGAGGCCCTGAAGCCGGTCGAAACCGAGATGCCTGATGACCTGAAGTTCTCGGTCGAGCGCATCCAGGAGAATTGCGAGCCGGCGCTGTGCACGGTGTTGTTCATGGCGGGGGCCGGCGGCTCCTTGCGCGCCGGCGTCACCGACAATCCGGTGCGGCTGACGCGTTCGGTGAAGGACGCGCTGACGCGCGTCACCAGCGGCGGCGCGCCTGTTTATGTCTGGCCGGGCGGCGGCATCACCTACATGGTCGACGTGACACAGATGCCTTCAGGCGCGTTCGGCTATGTGCCGACCCCGGCGCTGGTCGCGCCGATCGAGTTCACGATGAAGCTGTCCGACTATGCCGCGCTCGGCGGGCACATGGATTATGTGAAGCCGCTGTCCGAGGTGCAGAGCGGTGACGACGTCCGCCAATTGCCCTGGCAGAATCCGATTCCAGGGCGCTGGGCATGACCAGGCTCCCGCAAATCGCATTGCTGTCTGGTGGCCGGCGGCTGCATTTGCAGGATGGACCGATTGATCTGATCGTGGAGGCGAGGGGGCGCGCTGACGCAGTGCGTGCGGCCTATGAGGCAGCGGCGCAGCATTTCACCGGACTGCTCGACGAACTCTGCGCGGAATTGCCGGAACTGCGGACGGCCGCTGAAAAGCAAACTTCGCTAAAAGGCGTGGTGGCGCGTCGGATGCACGCTGCTGTCGCACCCTATGCCGCCGATTGCTTCATTACGCCGATGGCCGCGGTTGCCGGCAGCGTTGCAGAGGAGATTCTTGGCGCCATGCTGGGCGCTGCGACGCTCGATCAGGCCTATGTCAACAATGGCGGCGATATCGCGCTGCATCTCGGCGAGGGCGAGCATTTTTCGGTCGGCCTGATGGATCGGCCTGATCGTGCCGGCGTGCTGCGCAAGATGAGGGTCTACTCAGGTGATCCCGTGCGCGGCATCGCGACCAGCGGGCGTCACGGCCGCAGCTTTTCGCTCGGCATTGCCGACGCGGTCACGGTGCTGGCTGCCACCGCATCGCAGGCCGATGCGGCCGCGACGGTCATCGCCAATGCCGTCGATCTGCCCGGGCATCCCGCCATCATCAGAAAGTCTGCGAACGAGCTTCAGCCCGACAGCGACCTCGGCGCGCGTCTCGTCACCCGCGATGTCGGTGAATTGTCGCAGAGCGAGATCGCGGCCGCGCTGGAATCTGGCGCGGAATGTGCACGGCAATTGTTCGATCGTGGATTGATCGAGGGTGCCGTGTTGCAGCTTTGTGGTGATATGCTTGTCATCGGAACCAGGGATATGGAAGAGCAACGAACGCGCCCGCGCATGCTGGAGAACGCGGTCTATGCCTGAACAGGGAAGCGAAACATGAGCGCGATCATCCGCAAGATCGTCACCGTCGTCGAAGAGACGCAGATGGAAATGGGCCGCCAGGTCTCGCCGCCGACGCGGCGCGCAGCGGCGATCGCCGTGATCGAAAATCCCTTTGCCGGCAAATATGTCGAGGATCTCTCGCCCCTGATCGCGATCGGCGAGGAGCTCGGCGAGCTCCTGGCGAAGCGCGCGGTGGCGGCGCTGGGCATCGATGGCGCGAAGGCGCAAAGCTACGGCAAGGCCGCGGCTGTCGGCGAGAACGGCGAGCTGGAGCATGCGGCGGCTATCCTGCATCCGAAGATGGGCGCTCCGGTGCGCAAGGTCCTGAGCAAGGGCGCGGCGCTGATCCCATCGTCGAAGAAGCGCAGCGGCCCGGGCACGACGCTGGACATTCCGCTCGGGCACAAGGACGCAGCCTTCGTGCGCAGCCATTTCGACGGCATGGAGGTGCAGATCAACGACGCGCCGCGCGCCAACGAGATCATGGTCGCGGTCGCCGTCACCGATAGCGGCCGTCCCTTGCCGCGCGTCGGCGGGCTGACGGTTGCGGAAGTGAAGGGTGAAGACGGTTTGAAATAGAGTTTGAACCGGGGAGGCGGGCATAGCTTCTCCGACAAGATCACGCTGAAGACGTAGAGAGTTCAAAACTGGAGGTTGGGATGCGAGCGAGAAACACTTTTGTGGGCGCGGCCTTCGCGCTGCTGGCGGGCGGCATGGCTCATTCGGCCGTGGCGCAGGAGATCAAGATCGGCGAGATCAACAGCTACTCGCTGTTGCCGGCGTTCACCGAGCCCTATCGCAAGGGCTGGCAGCTCGCAGTCGAACAGGTCAACGCGGCCGGCGGCATCAACGGCAAGAAGCTCGTCGTCGTCTCCAAGGACGACGGCGGCAAGCCGGCCGATGCGCAGACCGCTGCCAACGAGCTCGTCTCCAGCGAGGGTGTTGCGATGCTGACGGGTACGTTCCTGTCGAACATCGGCCTCGCCGTCAGCGACTTCGCCAACCAGAAGAAGGTGTTCTTCCTCGCGGCCGAGCCGCTGACGGATGCCATCACCTGGTCCAAGGGCAACAAGTACACCTTCCGTCTGCGCCCCTCCAACTACATGCAGGCGGCGATGCTGGTGGAAGCAGCCAGCAAGCTGCCGGCCAAGCGCTGGGCGACCATCGCGCCGAACTATGAATACGGCCAGTCCGCGGTCGCGGTGTTCAAGAAGCTGATGTCGGAGAAGCGCCCCGACATCCAGTGGGTCGACGAGCAGTGGCCGCCCCAGGGCAAGATCGACGCGGGTCCGGTGGTGCAGGCGGTTGCCGCGGCCAATCCCGAAGCGATCCTCAACGTCACCTTCGGCGCCGACCTCGTGAAGCTCGTGCGTGAAGGCAACACCCGCGGCCTGTTCAAGGGGCGCGAGGTCGTATCGTTCCTGACTGGCGAGCCCGAATATCTCGATCCGCTCAAGGACGAGACGCCGGAGGGTTGGATCGTGACCGGCTATCCCTGGTACTCGATCAAGACGCCCGAGCATGACGCGTTCCTGAAGGCCTACCAGGCCAAGTACAACGACTATCCGCGCCTGGGCTCGATCGTCGGTTACCAGACCATCAAGGCGGCCGCTGCGATCCTTGCGAAGGCCGGCTCGACCGATCCGGAGAAACTGATCGCCGCGGCGGAGGGGCTGTCGATGCCGTCGCCGTTCGGCGAGATCACCTTCCGCAAGATCGACCACCAGTCGACGCTCGGTGCCTATGTCGGCAAGACCGCGCTGAAGGACGGCAAGGGCGTGATGGTGGATTCTTCTTACAAGAAGGGCTCGGACTATCTGCCGAGCGACGCCGAAGTCGATAAGCTGCGTCCGAAGGACTGATGTGAAGAGGAACCGGGGCCTCGTGGTTCGAGACGCGCGGCGTTGCCGCGCTCCTCACCATGAGGGTCCCGGACCTCATCCTGAGGAGGCGCGTAGCGCCGTCTCGAAGGATGAAGCCCCATACTGAGACTTATTCTTAACCCGGACCGCCGATGGCCTTTTATGTCGTACAGTTTCTGACCGGTCTCGCCAGCGCAGCGTCGCTGTTCCTGGTGGCCTCGGGCCTGTCGATCATCTTCGGCGTGACGCGGATCGTGAATTTCGCGCATGGCGCCTTCTACATGATCGGCGCCTACATCGCCTTCACGCTGACGGAGCGGCTTTCGGGTGCGTTCGGCTTCTGGGGTGGGATCGTCGTCGCCGCGTTTGCCGTGGCCTTGATCGGCGTCATCGTCGAGATGGTGCTGCTGCGCCGCATCTATCACGCGCCCGAGCTGTTCCAGCTGCTTGCGACCTTCGGCCTGACCTTGATGGTCGAGGATCTCGTCGTGCTGATCTGGGGCCCCGACGATCTCGTCGGCCGCCGCGCGCCGGGCTTCAAGGGCGCCATCGATTTCTTCGGCCAGAACATCCCGAGCTACGATTTGTTCCTGATCGTGCTCAGCCCGGTCGTACTCGGCATTCTCTGGCTGCTGTTCCAGCGCACGCGCTGGGGCGTGCTGGTGCGCGCGGCGACGCAGGACCGCGACATGGTCGCAGCGCTTGGCGTCAACCAGAAATGGCTGTTCACATCCGTGTTTGCGGTCGGCGTCTTCCTCGCCGCACTCGGCGGCGCGCTCCAGATCCCGCGCGATGCCGTGCATCACGCCATGGATTTGCGGATCATCGTCGAGGTCTTCGTCGTCGTCGTGATCGGTGGCCTCGGCAGCATCGTCGGCGCCTTCGTTGCGGCGGTGCTGGTCTCCGAGCTCAACGCCTTCGGCATCCTGATCTTCCCGAAGATCTCCATCATCCTGGTCTTCCTGGTGATGGCGGTGGTGCTGATCGTCCGGCCCTGGGGTCTGTTCGGCAAGCCCGAGGCGCCCGCGCGCAAGACACCAGGCCTCACTGTTAATCCCTGGCGGCCGCTGACGTCGAACGAGCGGCTCGCGGCGCTTGCCGCGCTCGTCATCGCGGCGACGTTGCCGCTGTTCGCCGGCAATTATGTTCTCACAGTCGGTTCGGAGATTGCGATCTTCGTGATCTTCGCCGTCAGCCTGCATTTCCTGATGTCGGTCGGTGGGCTCGCGTCCTTCGGGCATGCCGCTTATTTCGGTCTCGGCGCCTACGGCGTCGCCTTCCTCGCCAAGATGGCCGGGCTGCCGATGGTCGTGTGCCTGCTGCTCGGGCCGCTGCTGGGCTGCATGGGCGCTGCCGTGTTCGGTTTCTTCGCGGTGCAGCTTTCCGGCGTCTATTTCGCGATGCTGACGCTTGCGTTTGCGCAGATCGTCTGGTCGATCGCGTTCCAGTGGGTGAGTGTAACGGGCGGCGACAACGGCATACTCGGCGTCTGGCCGTCAAGCTGGGCGGCGAGCCCGGGGCATTTCTATTGGTTGGCGCTCGGCGTTGCGGCACTCGTGACGGTCGCGCTTCGGGCCATGGTATTCTCGCCGTTCGGCTACGCACTCAGGGCCACGCGCGACTCGCCTCTGCGCAGCGAGGCGGTCGGCATCAATGCCAAGCGCATCCAGTGGACGGCGTTCGTGATCGCAGGCACGACCGCCGGCATCGGCGGCGCGCTGTTCGCCTACCTCAAGGGCAGCGTCTTCCCCGACAATCTCGGGATCTCGCTGTCGGTCGACGCGCTCGTCATGGTGCTGCTCGGCGGCGTCGAGACGGTGTCGGGTGCGGTGATCGGCGCCATCGTCTACAAGGCGCTCAACATCTGGCTGGTCAGCCAGACCGACCTGTCAAAGCTCGTGCTCGGCGGCTTCATCGTGCTGATCGTCGTCGTCTTCCCCAAGGGCATCGTCGGCACGCTGGAGATGCTGGCGCAGCGGCGCAGGAAGACATCGCCGCCGGGATCTCCCTTGCTTGCCAAGCCGATCGAGTCCGTCGAATGAGCGTCGCACCCCCACTTCTCGCGGTTGAAGGCCTGTCCAAATCCTATGGCGGCATCCACGCCGTGCGTGGCGTCTCGTTCTCGCTGCGATCAGGCGAAATTCTGGCGTTGATCGGCCCGAACGGCGCGGGCAAGAGCACCTGTTTCGACATGCTCAACGGCCAGAACAAGCCTGATACCGGCCATGTCCGCCTGCTGGGCGAGGAGACCACCGGCAAGAAGCCGCGCGAGATCTGGCGGCTCGGCGTCGGGCGCACTTTCCAGATCACCGCAACCTTCGCGACGATGACCGTGCGCGAGAACGTGCAGGTCGCGCTGATCTCGCATGGCAAGCAGCTGTTCAATCTCTTCGGCTCGGCGCCGAACTTCGACCGCGGCGAGGCCGGGCGGCTGCTCGAGCTCGTCGGCATGGGCGGCTACGCCGATCGTCCCTGCGGCGAGCTTGCCTATGGCGACCTCAAGCGGCTCGAGCTTGCGGTGGCGCTTGCCAACGAGCCCAAGCTGCTGCTGATGGACGAGCCAACCGCCGGCATGGCGCCGCGCGAGCGCGTCGACCTGATGCGGCTAACGGCGCAGATCGCGCGGGAAAAATCGATCGGCGTGCTCTTCACCGAGCACGACATGGACGTGGTGTTCGAGCATGCCGACCGCATTATCGTACTCAACCGCGGCACGCTGATCGCCGAAGGCTCGCCGGCCGAGGTGCGCGGCAATCCGCAGGTGCAGGCCGTCTATCTCGGCGAGGGCCTGCTTTACGATGCCGGGCATGGAGCCTCCGCATGAAGCTCACGGTGCAAGACCTCAACAGCCATTACGGCCCGGCGCATATCCTGTTCGACATCGGTTTCGAGGTCGGCGAGGGCGAGGTGGTGGCGTTGCTCGGCCGCAACGGCGCCGGCAAGTCGACGACCTTCCGCTCGATCGTAGGTCTGGTCGCGCAGCGAACCGGCCGTATCATGTTCGAGGGCAAGGATGTCTCGGCGCGCCCGACGCATGAAATCGTGCGCGACGGGCTCGGCTATGTGCCGGAGGAGCGGCGCATCTTCACCGATCTGACGGTGGAAGAAAATCTCGAAGTCGGCCGCCAGCCGAAGCGCCCGAACGCCCCGCACTGGACCCGCGAAAAACTGTTCGCGCTGTTTCCGAACCTGGGTGAGATGAAAAATCGTCCGGGCGGCCGCATGAGCGGCGGCGAGCAGCAGATGCTCACCATCGCGCGCACGCTGATGGGCAATCCCTCGCTGGTGCTGCTGGACGAGCCCTCGGAAGGGCTGTCGCCGAAGATCGTGGAGCAGATGGTCGATGCCATCCTGACCATGAAGAAGGAAGGCGTCAGCATCGTGGTGTCCGAGCAGAATTTGCACTTTGCGCGGCTGATCTCCGACCGCGCCTATATCATCGAGCGTGGCCGCATCTGCTTCGGCGGCACCATGGCCGAGCTCGACGCGCGTCCGGATGTCCGCGACGCGCATCTGTCGTTGTGAGGGGCGGGGAGCGGATGGCAAGAAGCGTTGCGGCGAAGAAAAGCGTCAAACCGGCAAAATCGTCTTACGTGCTCGACGAGCAGGTCGGCTTCATCCTGCGTCAGGTCTGGCAGCGCCACAGTTCGATCTTCTCGCGCGACATCGGCACCAATCTCACGCCGACGCAATGGGCGGCATTGTCGAAGCTGGCCGAGACTGGGCCATGCTCGCAGAACCAGCTCGGGCGGCTGACGGCGATGGATGTCGCGACCATCAAGGGCGTGATCGACCGCCTGACCGCACGAGGCCTGACCGAGACCAGCCAGGATCCCGAGGACGGACGGCGGCTTCTGGTCAGCCTGACGCGCGCCGGTCAGCAGCTTGCGGAGAAGGTCGCGCCGAGTGCGCTCGCGATCACCCGGGAAACGCTTGCGCCGCTCGACGCCAGGGAGCGCGAGATGCTGATGGCGCTGTTGAACAAGCTGCGGTGAGGACGGTCTCGTAGGGTGGGCAAAGCGAAGCGTGCCCACCGTTCTTCCTCAAGTCGCAAAGATGGTGGGCACGGCGCTTCGCGCCTTTTGCCCACCCTACGGCAGTTGAACAAGGGGCGGGAACTGGCGACTAACGTCGATGAAGGGTTTATCGAGGTTGTCGTCATGCGAGCAGTCACGCGATTTGCGATGGTTCTGAGTCTTACTTCCGCGTTGGCGAGCAGCTGCACTGCCGCCTTTGCCGCACAGCCCTACGAGGGCTTCTGGGCGTCAACCAAGAAGGATTGCCGTGATCAGGACAGCGCCAGCCGGATGAGCATCGAAGGCGGCAACCGCCTGTATTGGTACGAGACGCGCTGCCGCGCCGGCGAGATCACCGCAGACGGCAAGCAAAGCTGGAAGATGCGGCTTGCCTGCGAAGGCGAGGGCGAAAAGTTTCGCGCCAATCCCCGAGTCTCCGTTGCGGCGGATGGCCGGCTGGTGATCGAGAATGGCCCGGTCGGCCAGGCCAAGCGCCAGACCTACGTGCGCTGTGAGATCGCAAAGAAGCGCTGATTCCTTACGTCTTCCCCGGCCATTTGGCGCGGTAGCGGATTTCGCTGCCGTCGGCGAGCCGTCGCCACGTGCCGAACTCCGGCGTATGCGGCGCCCGGGCCGTCAGATCGATCGGATAGATCCGGCTCGGCTGGCCCTGGATGTTGACGGTGAGCTGCCGGTGCGAGGTCCTAAAGGCAAGCTCGACTTCGCCTGCGATGACGGGGTGGTCGCCATCACGACGGAAGCCGGCCGGACTTAGCTCGCCCGGCATGGTGTTGAGGTCGGTCTGCAATTCGATTGCAATGCCTTGCGGTGACGTCGGCACCGTTGCTCCGGCCGGAAAGCGAACCTCGAACACGAGCAGTGGATTGCTGGCGTTCGGATTGAGCCAGGGCGTGGCGGTCGTATATGCGTAGACGGCGTAAGTGACACCGGCGGCGAGGCAGAGCAGGACGACGACGCCGAGTGACTTCAGGCTGTTGCGTGCGAGGCCGCCGCTATTGTCGTCCTTGCGTGTCGCCAGCTTGGTGGCGAGCACCAGGCCGATCACTGCGCCGATGGGGGCGATGGCGAACAGGGCGACCAGCCCCGTCGTGATCGGGTCTGCACGATTGCCGAAGCCGGTCAGCTCGAGCAGCCCGATCATGGCGATGAAGCCTGCCGCCGCACCGGCGATGCCGGCGGCAATCCGCAGCGAACTTTTCATGTCTCCCTCGATGGTCCAGCAATGAACTGCCGCCGCCGAGGGCTGCCTGCGTTAGACGCAGCAGGCAGCAGACTTGTTCAATGCCTTGGAGGCGCGACGCGAAGCGGCGAGCTGCTCCGGCTGCGTCACTTCGCCACCACTTCCGGCACCCGGCCGGCCGGCGGGGTGTTGCGGCTGCGCTGGGTGCGCACGATGCCGTCGATGATGGTCATGCCGATGCCGGGGAGGTCGCCGAGCTGCACGCTCTCCAGGATGGTCTTGCCGGGCGAGTGCTGCGCCTTGTCCATGATGACGAAATCGGCCGAGCGGCCGACCTCGATCAGGCCGCAATCGAGCTGACGCATTCGCGCGGTGTTGCCGGTGGCAAGGCAGAACGCGATCTCGGCCGGGAGGTCACCGAGCGAGGATAGCATCGAGACCATGCGCAGAATGCCGAGCGGCTGCACGCCGGAGCCGGCCGGAGCGTCGGTGCCGAGGATGACGCGGTGCAGGTCGCCCATCTCGCGTGCGATGCGCAGCGTGAAAAGGGCCGAGCGCTCATTGCCGTTGTGAACGATCTCGAGGCCGCGCTTGCAGCCCTCGCAGATGCAGCGGATCTGGTCGTCGGGCAGCGCGGTGTGGCCGCCATTGATGTGGCCGACCACGTCGGTGTCGGCCTCCAGCACCACGTCCTTGTCGATCAGGCCGGAGCCGGGGATCGAAGGGCCGCCGGTGTGGATCGTGCTCTGGATGCCGTATTTGCGGGCCCAGCCGACCATCTTGCGTGCCGTCGGGCCGTCCTTGACGCCGCCGAGGCCGACCTCGCCGAGCAGCTTGACGCCGGCCGCGGCCAACTCCTTGAAATCCTCCTCGACCATCTCGCATTCGATCACCGGTGCGCCGGCGTGAACCTTCACGCCGCCCGGGCGCAGATTCCAGAATGCGCGCTGGGCGAAGATCGCCATCGCCTTCAGCCCGACGACGTCGCGCGGGCGGCCGGGCATGTGCACCTCGCCGGCGGAGATCATCGTGGTGACGCCGCCATGCAAATTGCTGTCGATCCAGCCGATCTGGTTCTGGCGCGGCGTCCAGTCGCCCGCCACAGGGTGGACATGGCTGTCGATCAGGCCGGGCGCGACCGTGGTGCCGTTGGCCTCGACGATGGTGGTCGCGCCTTCGGTGTTGAGGTCCTTGAAGCGGCCGATCGCAGTGATCTTGCCGTTCTCGGCGACGATGGTGTCGCCGTCCAGGATCGGCTTTTCCAGGGCGCCGGACAGGATCAGGCCGATATTCCGGATCACGAGCTTCGAGGGTCCGGTGGCCTGGGGGGCGTCATGCGCCATGGAAGGGGCTCCTTGTTCCTAACTGCAACGCTCGCGATCTTGGGCAGCCTTGACCCCGGGAGCAAGCAGGATTATTCATTAGTACACGAATGATCGTGTACAAACGACGCATAGCTGCCCGCCTCGGAACCGCATTGGAAGCGACAGGGAAGGTGAGATGAGCAATTTCAATCAGGAAAGCGTTTTGAGCGTCCACCACTGGACCGACACGCTGTTCTCTTTCAAGACCACCCGCAGCCCGACCTTCCGTTTCCGCAACGGCGAATTCACCATGATCGGGCTCAAGGTCGGCGAGAAGCCGCTGTTGCGGGCCTACAGCGTCGCCAGCGCCAATTACGAGGACACGCTTGAGTTCTTCTCGATCAAGGTGCCGGACGGTCCGCTGACCTCGCGCCTCCAGCATCTGAAGGAAGGCGACGAGATCATCGTCAGCCGCAAGGCCACCGGCACGCTGGTGATCGACAATCTCGAAGAGGGCCGCAACCTCTACCTCATCGGCACCGGCACGGGCCTCGCGCCGTTCCTGAGCGTGATCAAGGACCCCGAGACCTATGAGCGGTTCGAGAAGGTCGTGCTGCTGCACGGCTGCCGGCACGTGAAGGAGCTCGCCTATGGCGAGATGATCACCGAGACGCTGCCAAAGGACGAACTGATCGGCGAGTACATCCGCGATCAGCTGATCTACTATCCGACCGTGACCCGCGATCCCTTCCGCAACCGCGGCCGCATCACCGACCTCATCACGTCCGGCAAGCTGTTCGCCGATATCGGCCTGCCGCCGCTGGAAGCCGCCCATGACCGGGTCATGATCTGCGGCAGCCCGGCACTGGTCGCTGACACCCGCGTGCTCCTGGGCGAGCGCGGCCTCATTGAGGGCAATCACGGCGAGCCGGCCCAATTCGTGGTCGAAAAGGCCTTTGCCGAGCGCTGATCGCGGATTTTTCGCGCAATAAGACCGTATTTTCGCCGTTTGGCGGGCGTTGCGGCGCCGATTCCGCGCGCGATACACTGTGGGAACGAATCAGCGGAGTTCCCACATGGTTGCGGACAGCGACAGCAACATCGCCTGGCACCGGGTTCAGTTGAAGAAGAACCGCGCCGAGTTGAAGGCGCTCGAGACCGCGCGCTTCACGATGGGCGAGATCGCGTCTTCGAAGCGGGACGGGCAGACCCAGAAGGCGATCGCGGAATTCAAGCGCAAGATCGCGCAGTCCGAGCGCGTGATCGCCGATCACGACAAGCGCACGCGCCGCCCCCTCGGCACCGATCTGCAAAGCCTCGCCAACGGTAGCTGGAGCCATTGGGACGCCTACACCAATCAGCAGCGCAAGACCGGTCAGCGCTCGCCGGGGCGCGGATAGGCTCTCTTCTTTTCGCGCGGTTCCGGCCCTTGCGCGTCGCCTCGTACACACCATCTGGTTGAGGCGCCACCAACCAATACGGTGATCCCATGACACCGCGCCTCGATTTCACCAGCGAGGCCTTTTTCCGCGATCCGTCCAAGGCGATCGCGGCGCTGCGCGCGTCCGGCCCCGTGATCGCGTCGCGATTTCCTCTGGTCGGCGATGTCTGGGTCACCACGACCCATGACGCCACGGCGCAGGTCCTGAAGGACGGCACCACCTTCACGCTGCGCAAGGGGGACGGCAAAGTCGCTGGCCTGCGCTGGTGGATGCCAAAACTGGTCACCACCATCGCCAACAACATGCTGACGATGGACGAGCCTGATCACACGAGGCTGCGCAGCATCGTGGACGAGGCTTTTCGCCGCCGCGCGATCGTGGCGATGGAGCCACGCATTCGCGCCATCGCCGACGGCTTGGCGAACGACCTGTTTGCCGATGGCAGCCCCGCCGACCTCGTCCAGCGTTACGCCCGCATCCTGCCGGTGTCGGTGATTTGCGAATTGCTGGGCCTGCCTGCGGCCGATCGCCCGCGATTCATCGCCTGGGCCAACAAGATGTCGTCGCTGACGAATGTCGTCAGCTTCTTCCGCCTGCTGCTCGCGTTTCGCAAGATGCGCGCCTATCTCGAACGGCAGTTGCAGGTCGCACGGGTGCAGGGCGGCGAGGGCCTGATTGCCGAGCTGGTTCAGGTCGAGCGTGAGGGCGGCCAGATCACGCCGGACGAAATGGTGTCGATGGTGTTCCTGCTGCTCGCGGCAGGATCGGAGACCACGACGCATCTGATCAGCGGCTCGGTCTATGAGCTCCTCAGAAATCCGGGCTTGCGTGATTGGCTGGAGGAAGACCGGAGCCGCGTCGGGCTCGCCGTCGAGGAGTTTTTGCGCTTCGTGTCACCGGTGCAGTTTTCCAAGCCGCGCTATGTGCGGCGGGATATCGAGCTTGCGGGCGTGCCGCTGAAACAGGGCGATCGCGTCATGGTCATGCTCGCCGCGGCGAACATGGATCCGGCGGTGCATGACCAGCCCGAGCGGCCCGACCTCACGCGCAAGCCGAACCGCCACATCTCATTCGGAACGGGAATTCACTTCTGTCTCGGCCATCAGCTCGCACGGATCGAGGCGGCCTGCGCGCTGGAGGCGCTGTTTGCGCGATGGCCGAAGCTCGGTCTCGCCGTCGATCCCGCGCAGATTCACTGGCGCAAGCGGCCGGGCATGCGTGCCATCGCGGAGTTGCCGGTCGTCGCGGTGGACAGTCAGCCCGTCGATTTCCGTGACGCCACGACATCGCGCTCCCAGCCGAACACGGAGCGGCCGTCGAGATCGGGCGAGGCTTCACGCTCTCCGGCGATGTAGGCCTCGACCGACGGACCGCTGGCAGTCCGCTCCAGCCGCCGCGCCTGGTCGTCGAGGCGCCTGATCGCCTGCATCTCCTCTTCGCGTCCGAGCTTGGCGTTCTGGATCGCGCCCTTCAGCACGCGGATGGTTTCGTCATAGACCTTGATCGGGACGGGGTAGGGATGCCGGTCCTTGCCGCCATGGGCGAGCGAGAAGCGCGCGGGATCGTTGAAGCGATAGGGCGCGCCATGCACGACCTCGGCGACCATCGCCAGCGAGCGCACGGTGCGCGCGCCGACGCCGGGCGTCAGCAGCAATTCCGGAAAATCGACCGGGCCGCGTTCGGCCGCGGCGGCCAGCGTGCCGTGCAGGCGGCGTGCGAACACGTCCTTGGGCCTGACATCATGATGCGCGGGCATGATCAGATGCGGCAGCATCGCCTGCGCCGGCGCGGGCGCCGTCCCAACGAGGCGTTCGAATTCTGCGAGGATGCGATCGGGGCCGAGACCGCTCAACAGTTCGAGCTGCGCGGCGCGCGAGACATCGGCGCGGTGATCGGTGAGATTGACGATCTCGCCCTGCTGCGGTCCGTCGATCGCGCTATGCGGCGTGTCGACAAAACTCTTCAAGGCCTCGGAATGCCAGTGATAGCGGCGGGCCTGCCGCTTGTCGCCGTTCATGCCCTGCTGCACCACAGTCCATTTGGCGTCTGCAGTGACGAAGAAGCCATGCAAGTACAGATCAAAACCGTCCTGGACCGCGGCGCTGTCGACCTTGGCGACCAGGCGACTGGCCCGCGTGAGGCTCGCACCGTCGAAGCCGACGCGATCGCCGAGCTGCAACAGCTCGTCAGGCGTCTTGCGCGAATGCTGGCCGCGGCCGCCGCAGACATAGATGCCGAGCTCGTCCTGGAGCGGGCCGAGCCCGCGCTTCAGGGCGCCGATCACGGAGGTGGTTATGCCGGAGGAGTGCCAGTCCATCCCCATCACGGCACCGAACGACTGGAACCAGAACGGATGCGACAGCCGCTGGAGGAAGGCGTCGCGTCCATAATGATGCACGATCGCCTGCGTGACGATTGCGCCCAGCGACGACATGCGGCTCGCAAGCCATGGCGGAACCCGCCCGGTGTGGAGAGGAAGATCGGCGCTGCCGGTTCGGCGAGTCATGATCGACGCAAGTTAGCGCAGTTCGGCGACGGTTGCATCGAGGGAATACTGTATTGGGCAGGGCGGGAGGACACCTCACCCAAGTCCGCGAGCTACTCGCGCGCCGCCTTGGACGCGCCGCGCAGGCCCGCCTGCTGCTGGATCGTGTCCAGCACGCCGGATGACTGCTCGTCCGCGACGAAGCGGTTGAGCAGGGGAAGGGCGTCCTCGCGCCCCTTGGGGATCGCGATGGCCATATGCTCGGCGCCCCAATTGCCGTCGAGGATTTTCGCGCCCGGCATCTGGTCGGACATCTCGAACAGCGTCGGTTTGTTGGTCGCGTAGAGGTCGATCTCGCCGCGGCCGAACATGGCAATGGCGACCTTGACGCTTTCCGCGGGAACGATGGTCGCACTCCTGAACTTCGCCGGCAATGTGCGTTCCGAGGTCGAGCCCTTGGTGACGCCGATCTTCACGCCCGGCCTGTCGATGTCCTCGATCCTGCCGATCGGCGAGTTCGCCGGGACGAGATAGCCGAGCTCGATCGCCAGCACGGGCTGGCTGAAGCTGACCTCGTTGGCGCGGGCCGGCGTGGCGTTGGTCACGGTGAAATCGACCTGGCCGTCATGGATCGCGGTGACTATGTCGGCGACGCGCTGAAACCTGACATAGTCGATGCCAACGCCGAGCCTTTTGGCCAGTTCGCCGCCGAGATCGTAGGCGAGGCCATGCGGCTGGCCGGCCGCATCCGTCACCATCGAGGTCGGGCTGCCCGGATAGATGCCGACACGCAAGCTGCCGCTCGGCGCCAGCAGTTTTGCTTCGCCATCGGCGCGCGCGGGCGCGCCGAGCAGGCCGGTCATTGCAAATGCGAGCAGGGCGGTGCGCGCAAATCGCCGGGAAGAGGTCCTCATGTGACGAGCCTCACTGCGCGCGGATGTCGGCGGCCTTCAGCACCGGCTCCCATTTGGTCGCCTCGGCGTGCATGTAGGCGTCAAAGTCCTTGGCGGAGGAGCCGACCGGCGCCGCGCCGATCTTGCCCAGCGTCGACAGCACGTTCGGGTCCTGCAGCGCCGCCTTCAGATCGGTCTCCAGCTTCGCCACGATCTCCGGCGGCATCTTGGCAGGCCCAAGAACGCCCCACCAGACCGAGACGTCGTAGCCGGGGACGCCTGATTCCGCGACGGTCGGAACATTCGGCAGCGCCTTGGAGCGTTCGGCCGAGGTCACCGCGAGCGCGCGCACCGGGCCGCCTTCGAGCTGGCCGATCGCTTCCGCCAGCGGATTGATGCTGAGGGGGATCTCGCCAGCGATCACGGCGGTCAGCGCCGGTGCGCCGCCTTTGTAGGGGATCGCGACGATCTTGCTGCCGGACATGTATTTGAGCAGCTCGCCGGCGAGATGCGCGGAGGTGCCGTTGCCGGACATGCCATAGGAGAGCTTGTCCGGCTCCTTCTTTGCGGCGGCGAGGAGATCGCCGAGCGTCTTGTAGGGGCTGTCCTTGGCGACGACGATCGCGAGCGGCGAGGAGGCGACTTCGGTGATCGCGGTGAAATCCCTGAACGTGTCGTAGGGCACGCTCGGATAGATGAACTGGTTGAGCGGATGGCCGCTCGCGACCAGGATCAGCGTGTAGCCGTCGGGGGCGGCCTGCGTCAGCGCCTGCGAGGCGACGATGCCGCCGGCGCCCGGACGGTTGTCGATCACCGGCTGCTGGCCCCAGGTCTTCGCCAGCGCCTGGCCGAGCGTACGCGCGAGCACGTCGACGGCGCCGCCCGCCGCATAGGGCACAAGGATATGGACCGGCTTGCTCGGGTAATTGTCGGCGGCCTGCGCGGCGCCGCCCAGCAGCAGACCGGCACCCAGCATCAAACCGCCGATTGTCTTGTTCAAACCCAGCATTTTCCAGCACTCCTTGCGGGCTTTCGCATCCTGCCTCGGTGTTCCGAGCCGTCCGGACGCCGCCCATGGTTCTTGTTGACGAGACCTGATCTTTTGTACGATAGTACAAATCACATGGTACGCAAGCCCACCAGCAAGGAAACGGCCCGCAAGCCGAACATGCGCGAGGCGATCCTCGCCGCGGCCGAGGAGCTGTTCGCCACCAACGGCTTCAATGCCGTCTCGGTGCGCGACATCGCGCAGGCCGCCGGCGCCAATCCCGGCAGTGTGACCTATCATTTCAAGACCAAGGACGGTCTGCTGCTGGAGATCTACCAGCGCCATTGCGGGCCGATGAATTTGCGCCGTTCCGAGCTGCTCGCCGCAGCCAAGCGCGTGCGCGACCTCCAGGACCGGCTGGAGGCGATCGTGCGCGCCTATGTGGTGCCGGCCTTCACCTCGGGCAGCGATCTCGCCGGGGGCGGGGCGCGCTTCACGCGGCTGCGCGCCGTGATGTCCGCCGAAGGCAACGAGGTCGTGCGAAAAATCATCGCGCAGACCTTTGACGACACCAGCCATGCCTTCATCGACGCAGTCCACGAGAGCCTGCCGCATATTCCGCGCACCGACATCGTCTGGCGCAGCCACTTCCTGCTCGGCGCACTCTATTACTCGCTGGTGACGCCGGATCGCGTCTCGCGCCTGTCGCGCGGCGAGGCCGACGGCAGCGATGCCGCCAGCGCCATCGAGCAATTGGTGCAGGCCACCGTCGCCGCCTTCCAGGCGCCGGCGCTCGATCAGGCCGCGCCGGTACGGCGGCGGCCGGTCGTCAGCAGCAAGGCTTGAAAGAAGCGATCTCGCTCGGCGGTTCAAGTGATGACGATGATGTACACGCCGACCATTCCGCCGCCCGATCCGAATACTCGCACGCCGAAGTTCGAGCTGCCAAAGCTGTCCTGCGATGCGCATTGCCACATCTTCGGCCCCGGCGCGACATATCCGTATGCACCTGACCGTTCCTACACGCCGCCGGATGCGCCGCTCGAGGATTTTCGTGCGCTGCATGCCAAGCTCGGCGTCGAGCGGGCCGTCATCGTCAATGCCAGCGTGCACGGCACCGACAACACGGTCGCGCTCGATGCGATCGCGCAGAGCAATGGCGCCTATCGCGCGGTTGCCAATATCGACGACACCATCACCGAGCGTGGCCTCCAGGTGCTGCACGAGGGCGGCTTCCGCGGTTGCCGCTTCAATTTCGTGCGCCATCTCGGCGGCGTCCCCGACAAGGGCGTGTTCAACCGCGTCATCGCGATGGTCGCGCCGCTCGGCTGGCACATCGATCTGCATTTCGATGCGATCGATCTGCCCGAATATGCCGACATGCTGGCAAAGCTGCCACTGAGCTACACCATCGACCATATGGGACGGGTGAGGGCGTCCGAGGGGCTCGACCAGCTTCCGTTCAGGATTCTGATCGAGCTGATGCAGCGCGACGAGAAATGCTGGGTCAAGATCTGCGGCTCGGAGCGGGTGTCCTCGGCCGGACCGCCGTTCACGGACGCGGTGCCGTTCGCGCGCAAGATCGTCGAGACCGCGCCCGACCGCGTCATCTGGGGCACCGACTGGCCGCATCCCAACGTCAAGGTGATGCCGAATGACGGCGACCTCGTTGACCTGATCCCGCTGTTCGCGCCGGAGACGGAATTCCAGCAGAAGATCCTCGTCGATAATCCCGCGCGTCTGTTCGAGTTCGACACATGACGGTGCTCGCGATCGATACGTTGCTTATCAAGGAAAGAGGGGAGTTCGTCCCATGAAAACAGGTCTCGTGATCACCGCCCATCCCGGCGATTTCGTCTGGCGCGCCGGCGGCGCCATCGCGCTGCATGCGAAGAAGGGTTATCGCATGAAGATCGTCTGCATGTCCTTTGGCGAGCGCGGCGAGAGCCAGTTCGCCTGGAAGGAAAAAGGCGCGACGCTGGAGTCGGTCAAGGCAGGTCGCAAGGACGAGGCGGAGCGGGCGGCGAAGCTGCTCGGCGCCGAGATCGAGTTCTTCGACTGCGGCGATTATCCGCTGAAGCTCACCGAGGCGCATTTCGACCGCATGGTCGATATCTACCGCGAGCTCAATCCGAGCTTCGTGCTGACGCATGCGCTGGAAGATCCCTATAATTTCGACCATCCGAACGCGGCGCATTTCGCGCAGGAGACCCGCGTGGTCGCGCAGGCGATGGGCCACAAGCCCGGCGCGCAGTACAAATATTCGGCGCCGCCGGTGTTCCTGTTCGAGCCGCACCAGCCCGAGCAGTGTAACTACAAGCCGGACCTGCTCCTCAAGATCGACGAGGTCTGGAAGAAGAAGTACGAGGCGTTCCAGATCCTCGCCGCGCAAAAACATCTCTGGGGTTACTACGAGCGCGTCGCGCTCAACCGCGGCATCCAGGGCAGCCGCAACACCGGCGTGCCCATGACCTATGGCGAGGCCTATCAGCGGTTGTTCCCGACGGTTGCGGAGGAGCTGGCATGAAGCCCGTCGTCGTTCGCAACATCAAGCGTGCCGATCCCGCCGGGATGGCGGAATACGGCGTCTCGACCGTTCACGAGGCTTACGGTCGCCTCGGCCTGATGAAGCCTTACTTGCGGCCCGTTTGGGCCGGCGCGTCGATCGCTGGCCCCGCCGTCACGGTGCTGGCACAGCCCGGCGACAACTGGATGATCCATGTCGCCGTTGAGCAGTGCAAGAAGGGCGACATCCTCGTCGTCGGCTGCACCACCGATAACACCGACGGCATGTTCGGCGAGCTGCTCGCGACGTCGCTGCAGGCGCGCGGCGTGCAGGGGCTGATCATCGACGCCGGCTGCCGCGACGTCAAAGCGCTGCACGAGATGAAGTTTCCGGTGTGGTCGCGCGCCGTCTCGGCCAAGGGCACGGTCAAGGCGACGCTCGGCTCGGTCAACATTCCCGTGGTCTGTGCCGGGGTCAACGTCGATCCGGGCGACATGATCGTGGCCGATGACGACGGCGTCGTCGTGGTGCCCAAGCGCTATGCCTCTGAGGTCGCCGAAAAGGCGAAGAAGCGCAACGCGGACGAGGGCGGCAAGCGCAGGCGGCTGGCCTCGGGCGAATTGGGCCTCGATATGTACAGCATGCGCGAGGCGCTGGCGAAGGCCGGGCTGGTCTACGTCGACAATCCCGAGGACGTCTGAGCGGGACCAGAGAAGCGGAGCGGGCGGATGGATCGTCTCAAGTTGAAGGCTGTGCTCGGCAGTCACCCTCACGTGCAGGCGGTGAAGAGCGGCGAACTCCGCTCCAACCTGTTCGACCTCGATTTCATCGCGTACACGCCGACCAACACGGCGTTCAAGCCGATGGTGCGCGAGCAGGCGTTCGACGTCTGCGAGATGGCGATCGTTACCTATCTGATGGCGAAGGCGCATGGCAAGCCGCTGGTGCTGCTGCCTGCCACCATGCTCGGCCGCTTCCAGCATTCCTACGCGCTCTACAACCCTGCAAGGGGAGTGCTCGGGCCATCCGATCTCGAAGGCAAGCGCGTCGGCATCCGCTCGTTCACGACGACGACGGGCGCATGGATCAGGGGCATTCTCGCCAACGACTACGGTGTCAATCTCGACAAGATCCGCTGGATCACCTTCGAGGATCCGCACGTTGCCGAATATGTCGACAGCACCGAGCGTGCGCCGAAGGACAAGAAGATCTTGCAGATGCTGATCGACGGCGAGCTCGACGCCGTCCTCGGCGAGGCCTCTGATCATCCCACGTTGAAGCCGCTATTCTCCGATCCTGCCGCAGAGGCTGCCAAATGGTACACCCGTCGTGGCGTCGTCCCGGTCAATCATCTCGTGGTCGTGACAGAGCAGCTTGCGAAAGCGCGCCCCGACGTAGTTACAGGCGTTTATGACCTGCTTGAGCGGAACAAGGCGCAGGTGGGACCTGCGGCGACGCCCGACCTCGTTCCGTTCGGGATCGAGGCGAACAGAAAACCGTTGGAGCTGATCGTCGACTACGCATTCCAGCAGGCGCTGATCCCGCGCCGCTATGCGGTCGAGGAGCTGTTCGACGAGACGACACGAGGATTGAATTGATGGCAGGTGATCCCAGGCGCTGGCAGATCGGGCTCGTCGGCTACGGCGAGGTCGGCAGGATCCTGGCCGAGGATTTGCGGCAGCAGGATATCAAGGTAGCCGCTTACGACATCAAGCTCGGAGGCGAGCACGGCGCTCCGCTGAAGGAGCATGCGGCGAAGTTCGGCGTGACGCTGGCGGCGTCTCACGCCGAGCTGACCGCGAAATCCGATTTCATCATCTCCGCGGTCACGGCGAGCCAGGCCGTGCCCGTAGCAAAAGCCTGCGCTGGCGCAATCAACCAGGGCACCTGGTTCCTCGATTTCAATTCGGCGTCTCCCGGCGCCAAGCAGCGCGCCGCTGCGTTGATCGACGGCGCTGCCGGACGCTATGTCGAGGGCGCGGTGATGACCTCGGTGCCGCCTTATCGCATCAAGGTGCCGCTGCTGCTCGGTGGGCCCGGCGCGAGGGAGCTGGAGCCGCTGCTGAATACGATCGGCTTTGCGGCCAAGGTCGCGAGCGACAAGCTCGGCGTGTCCTCGGCCGTGAAAATGTGCCGCAGCATCATGATCAAGGGCCTTGAGGCCATGGTCATCGAAAGCTTCACCACTGCGCGGGCCTACGGCGTCGAGGACGCCGTGCTGGCTTCGCTCGCGGAGACGTTTCCGGCGATCGACTGGGAGAAGCAGGGCGCCTATTGCTTCCAGCGCGTGATCGAGCACGGCCGTCGCCGTGCCGAGGAGGTGCGTGAAGTCGCGGAGACCGTGCGCGAGGTCGGGCTCACGCCATGGTCGGCGCAGGGCACCGCCGAGCGCCAGGCCTGGGTTGCCGATCTCGCTGACGAGGGGCTGTTCGGCATCAAGGGGACGAAGGAATTTGCCCGCAGCGCCGATTGGCGCACCGAGGCGGATCGCATTCTGGCGAAGATCAAGCGCTGAGATCCAGCGCGCATTCAGCTCAAGACTCTGCTGCCGCCGCGTAGTCCGAGAGTTCGTCGCGCGCGAGCTCGATCAGGCTCATCAGGCTCGTGGCTTCGCGGACGACTTCCGTGGTGCGCTCGGTGCGGAACTCGGTGAGAATCGTGCGAATGCATTTGTCGGCGGTATCGAGCGTCAACAGCGCGCGGGCCATGTCGTCCTGCGTGTGGATTGCCGATATGTCGATGCCCGACAGGACTTCGCCGATGCCGGTCAGTCGCTTGATGGCCATCTCGGCGGGCGTGTTGGCCCGAATGGAATGGTAATCGATGCTGCTGAATGCGCTGAACATTCGATACTTCCCCGGAGAACGCAGATGTCAGTGCGTGTCTTAGTATGATCTCCTTGGCCCGTCGTGCAATGCGCGTATTTACGGTCAGGGATTCTACCGGATTGGGGAGTGAGGAAAGCTAGCGGTATAATCGAACGGAAAAGATCCGATCATTAGCCGCGCTTCCCGACAATCTTACCGTCGCATGCGACGAGCTTGCCTTCCTTGTACACGGTGCGCCCTTGCGGCACGCCGACAACGGCTTCAGGAATATGCTCGGCATTCAGTGTCACGAAATCGGCCTTGGCGCCGACGCGCAGGCCATAGCCTTCGAGCCGCAGCGCCTTTGCGCCGGATACGGTGACGACATCGAACGCGACGCGCAGTTCTTCGTCGATATTGAAGCCCGAGCGATAGCCGAGCGTCGTGGCCCGGCGCAGCATGTCGCCGTCGCCATAGGGCCACCAGGAATCGCGGATGTTGTCGTTGCCGCTGAAGACGGTGACGCCGGCATTGCGCAGGGCCAGGATCGGCGGGAAGGGCCGGGCGCCTGGCGCATTGGTCATGATCGCGACGCCCGAGCGGGCGAGGGTGTCGGCGATCTTCTTGAGCTGATCCATGGGGATGTCGCCGAGCCCGTAAGCATGGCTGACGGCAACGCGTCCCGCCATGCCGAGCGCGCGCGTCCGCGCCGCGATCTGCTCGATTTCGAATGCGCCCAGCGTGCCCATGTCATGCAGATGGATGTCGACGTCGACGCCGTGCTTGCCGGCGACACCGAACACGACGTCGAGATGCTTCTCGATGTCGCGATCGAAGCTCGCGGGATCGAGCCCGCCGACGAGATCGGAGCCGAGCCCGATGGCCTCGTCCAGCAATTGCGGCGTGCCCGGGCTCATCAGGATGCCGCTCTGGGGGAAGGCGACGAGCTGGATGTCGATCAGGCCCTTGTATTCCTCGCGCACGCGCAAAATCGTCTCGAGCGATTTCAGGCCGACCGAGCCGTCGACCATGACGTGGCTGCGCATCTGCGTGGTGCCGTGGCCGATGCAGAGATCGAGCTGGTTGCGTGCGCGCACATCCATCGGCGCTGATACGGCCATGTTCTGGGCCTGGAAGGCGACGCGCTCATGCACGTCGAACCCGTTGGTGCATGGCTTGTGCGGACGCCAGGCGTCGCCATAGAAGCTGGTGTCGAGATGGATGTGGCCTTCGACGAAGCCGGGAACGACGAGGACGTTGCCGAGGTCGATGGTCTCGTTTGCGGCGGGACGTTCATCGACGGGCGTGATCGCGGCGATGCGGCCGTCCGCGACGGCGATGTGATGCCGGGCTCCGCCGTCGAAGCGCGCGTTCAGGAAGATCGTGTCGAAGGCCATCCGGTTGCTCCGTTGGTCGATTGCGATGATCATCGCGCAAGCCGCGGGTCGGGCGCAAGGCGCGGAAAGTCGGTCAGCCCGGCCCGAACAAGGTGGGCCGCTGCCGCTCAAACGTCTGGCGGCCGCTCTTGAAGCCCATCACGATATCCGGCAGCTCGGCGATGGCGAAGCGGCTGTCCTGGGTTTCGAGCACGACGAGATCGGCGGGGTTGCCGACCTTGATGCCGTAATCGCCAAGGTTCATCAGCCGCGCCGGCAGTTCGGTCACGAGATCGAGGCAGGTATCGAAGTCGCTGACCGAAGCGTGCGCGACGTTGGCGTAGAAATTTGCCATCCGCAGCAGCGAGGCGTCGCCGAACGGCGTGAACGGGTTGAGCACATTGTTGGTCGCGACCGAACACAGCACGCCGTCGCCGGCGAGCTTGTGCGCAAGCGTCAGCCCGCGCGGCACGTTGTGGGTGGCTTCGCGGCCCATCAGATAAAGATCGGTTGCGGGCAGCACGGTGACGGCAACGCCTGATGTCGCCAGCTGCGCGGTGGCCGCCTTCATCCGCTCCGGCGGCAGTGCCGAGAGTTTTGTCGCATGGCCGATCGCCACGCGTCCTCCGTAGTTGCGCCGCTCGGTCTGGCGGCAGACCTCGTCGAGGTGCCACCAGGAGGGGTCGAGGTCGAAATCGAGATGGAGGTCGACGTCGACGTCGAATTCCTGCGCGAGATCGAAGATGCGTTCGAGATGCGCGTTCGGGTCGGTGTCCATATAGGGACAGCCGCCGATTGCTTCGCCGCCATCGCGCAGCGCCTGCACCAGCAGCTCATCGCTGCCGGGGTCGTTGGTCAGGCCTTCCTGCGGGAAGACACAGAGCGACAGGTCGATGGCCCAGGCATAGTCGCGCTTCAGCGCCTTGACCGCCTCGAAGCCGCGCAAGGCAATGCGGGGGTCGATCTCGACATGGGTCCGCATGCGCGTCGTGCCGTGCACGATGGCGCGCTCGAGCACTTTTGCGCCGCGCGCGTAGACGTCCTCGACCGTGAAATCCTTTTTCATCCCGGCCACGGCGCGGATCGCGTCCGAGACGCTGCCGTGATTGTGCCCGCAGCGGCCGAGCAGGCAGGCCTTGTCGAGATGGATGTGGGTGTCGACGAACCCGGGCAGGGCGAGGCGCCCGCCGACATCGACCTCGACGGCCTCGCAGGCAAGCTGCGGCTCGATCGCGGCGATGCGGCCGCCCTTCACGCCGATATCGACGGGTGCGGCGGATGATCGCAACAGCGTGTTGCGGAAGATCAGGTCAAGGGCGGGTTGGGCGGTCATGGCGTCGGATTCAGCTGTGGTAGCCTAGCGGAAGCTGGGGAAGCGGGCAGCTCCAGATTGTGTGCAGTTATGCCACCAAATTGTTCAAAAAATGTGCATACACTTTGGGGCGTGAATTGTAGAATGCCGCCACCTCGGAGAGCCCACCATGTCTGTCCCCGCAAAAGCCGAACGCCCGATGACCGACGCCGAGATCGTGGAGGCCTATCTCACGGCCTCGATGATACCCGATCCCGATGCCGCCGCGGCCTATATGAAGCCGGGTACGGTGATCACGTTTACCGGCGGGCGCGAGTTCGATCATCCGCGCGGCCCGACCGGCTTCAATGCGAACCGCTATCGCTGGGTCAAGAAGAAGATGGACCGGTTCGACGTCTGTCCGGGCACGGACGAGACCATCGTCTACAGCGTCGGCATGCTCTATGGCGAGTGGATGGACGGCACGCCGTTCGAGGGCAATCGCTATGTCGACCGCTTCGTCGTGCGGGGCGGACAGATCGTGAAGATGGACGTCTGGAACGATAGCGCAGAGCGGATTTTGGTCCAGCGCGGGATCGAGGCTTAACACGCGCATGATCCGGAAAAGTGTGCAGCGGTTTTCCGATAAGATCATGCGCAAACGAAAAGCTAAAGCGCAATTCGCTGCGCTTTAGCGACGAGCCACTTTCGGCAGCTTGACGACGCGGTCGCTCGTCACCTCGTCCGCATAGGGCGCGAGGATATCGAGCAGATCGCGGCCACGCTGCGGGGTGGGAGCCACCAATGCACGATTGGCCACGGAATCCAGATGATGGTGCATCAGTTCCATCACCTTGGCTTCGTCGCCCTTGGCGAGCGATGCGATGATGGCGCGGTGCTCGTTGATCGCGCATTCGGTGGAATGCGGTCGGCTGTAGAGTGACAGCGTCAGGCAGCAGCGATAGGCGACCTCGCTGACATAGCGCACCAGGATCGGGCTGTTCGTCATGTGCGCGAGCAGGATGTGGAATTCGGTGGCGAGCCGGATCGAAACTGCATCCGTGCCGCCGCGTGCGCGGTCCTCGGCATCGACATGGGCATTCAGCTCGGCGATCTGGCTCTTGCTTAGCTTGCCCGCGAGCTGGCGGACGACAAGGCCCTCGAGTTGGATGCGGATGTCGAAGGCATCGCGCGCCTCCTGCCAGCTCGGCGTTGCCACCACCGCGATCCGGTTGCGGCGGAGCTCGACGAGGCCTTCGGCAGCAAGCTGTCCCAGCGCATGGCGCGCAATGGTGCGGCTGACGCCGAAACGTTCGCCCAGCGCATCCTCGGGCAGCTTTGCACCGGGCTCCAGCGCCTGCTCGATGATCGCGCGCCTGAGTGCGCGGCAGATCACGCCGACCTTGTCCGATGATTCAGACGTCTTGCTGGTGGTGCGCGCCGCCATCGGCGAATCCTTGCGGGGAGGGTCGAAACCTCTCTTTAGCACAGGCTTTGTCCAATCCAGCGCTCCAGTTGCATGCAGTTTGGCAGCCGAATTGCCTAAATCGAATCCGGCCATCCGGCGGGGAGTTTGGCCAAATCATTGATTTTGCGAGGACGACCGACTGGCACCCAGCTTGCATGCACTTTGCCTGTGATGCGCATGCAACCCAACGCCCAATTTGACGGCCAGCCCGTTCCCGAAGGCTCCGGCCCGACCGCCATTGAGCTGTCCGAGGCCACCGTGACCTTCGGGCGCGGCGACCGCGCCGTGCCCGCTCTGTCGAAGACGACGTTGCGGATCGCCGACGGCGAGTTTGTCGCACTGGTCGGCCCGTCCGGATGCGGCAAATCGACCATTTTGCGTCTCGTCAGCGGCCTGGTGCAGCCGACCAGCGGCGTCGTCATCGTCGGCGGCCGCGAGGTCGCGGCGCGGGCGCTGCGGGTCGGCATGGCCTTTCAGAACCCGACCATGCTGCCGTGGATGACGATCGAGCGGAACATCATGTTGCCGCTGAAGATCGTCGAGCCGTTCCGCTCGAACTTCCGCAAGCTGCGTAAGACCGAGTTTCGCGACAAGGCCAATGCGCTGCTGGAGCAGGTCGGCCTTAGGGGATTTGGCAGTCGCTATCCCTGGCAGCTATCCGGCGGCATGCTCCAGCGCGCCAATCTCTGCCGCGCGCTGATCCACGAGCCGCGCATGTTGCTGCTGGATGAGCCGTTCGGCGCGCTGGACCAGTTTACCCGCGAGGAGCTGTGGGCGATCCTCCAGAACCTCTGGATGACGCACAAGCCGACCGTGTTGCTGGTGACGCACGATTTGCGTGAAGCCGGTTTCCTCGCCAGCCGCATCTGCGTGATGAGCGCGCGTCCCGGCCGCATCCTCGATGACAGCCGTGTGGAGTTCGCGCGGCCGCGCACCGTTGCCATGACCTTCGAGCCGGATTTCGTCGCGCTGAACCAGAAGCTGCGCGCCTTCATCGAGGATGCGCGCAGCGCAGCCCAACAGGGGACAGGCTGATGTTCGGGATCGATGTCAGGCAGAAGGCATGGTCGGCGGGACTGATCGTGCTGTTCTTCGTCGCCTGGGAGCTGTTCTGCCTGATGACCGGCATGTCGGACCTGGTGCTGCCGCGGCCATCACAGGTTTTTGTCACGCTGTTTCAGCGCTTTCCGGTGCTGTGGCCGCACATCGTGCAGACGCTCGCGACCACCATGTTCGGCTTCGTCCTCGGCGTTGCGCTGGGTGTCGCCCTCGGCGCCATCATCGGCGTCTCCAAGACGGCCTATGACACCTGCTATCCGCTGCTGATCGGCTTCTCCTCGATCCCCAAGGTCGCGGTGGTGCCGATCTTCGTGCTGTGGTTCGGCTCCGGCACGGTGCCGGCGGTGCTGACGGCGCTGTCGATCTGCTTCTTCCCGATTGTCGTCAATATCGCCACGGGCCTCGCGACCACCGAGCCCGAGCTCGAAGACGTATTGAAGGCGCTCGGCGCCAGCAAGTTCGACATCCTCTGGAACGTCGGTCTGCCCAGGACCATGCCGTTCTTCTTCGCCTCGCTGAAGGTCGCGATCTCCTACGCCTTCGTCGGCGCCGTGCTGTCGGAGACGGTCGCCTCCAACCGCGGCATCGGCAACGTCATGATGACCGCGTCCTCCAATTTCAACGTGCCGCTGGTGTTCGCCGGCCTGTTCGTGCTCGCCGGCCTCGGCGTCGCGCTCTACGCGGTGTTCTCGCTGATCGAAGGGCGTGTCACCGGCTGGGCCACGCGCAAGAACGACGTGATCGCCACCTGAATTTCTGAACCGTCACGCAACGAAGCTTGAGGAGGTCTCGATGTTGAGAAAAGTAACAGTCGCGCTGCTGGGATTGGCTCTGTCCACGGGCGCTGCCACGGCCGACGACACCACGATCAAGTTCACGCTGGGTTGGAAGACGCAAGGCAGCGATGCCGCATTCTTCTACGCCAAGGACAACGGCTATTTCAAAGAGGAAGGCCTCAACGTCGTCATCGACCAGGGCGAGGGCTCCGGCGCCACTGTCACGCGCGTGATGTCGGGGGCCTATGACGCCGGCTTCGGTGACGTCAACGCCATCATCCAGAACGCCTCGACCAAGCCGCAGGAGGCGCCCGTCATGGTCTACATGATGTGGAACCAGCCGCCGTTCGCGATCGTCGCCAAGAAGACCAGCGGCATCAACACCATCAAGGATTTTGAGGGCCACACGCTGGGCGGCGCGCAGGGCACGCCGACGACGCGGCTGTTGCCGGTGTTCACCCGCAAGAACGGGCTCGACGGCGAGAAGATCAAGATCTCCAACATGGCCCCGAACCTCCAGGAGCCGATGCTGATCAAGGGCGATATCGACGCGGCGCTCGTGTTCAACATCACCAGCTATTTCAACCTCGTGCTCAACCGCCAGGACCCTGACAAGGATTTCAAATGGTTCTCGTTCGGTGAGTACGGCCTCGATCTCTATTCCAACGGCGTGATGGTCTCGAAGAAGCTGATCGCGTCGAACCCGAAGGCCGTGGCCGGCCTCGTCCGCGCCATCAACAAGGGCGCGATTGCAGTGGCCAAGGACCAGAACGCCGGCATGAAGGCTGCGCTGAACTACGACAATCTGATCGACGTCGCCGTCGAGAAGCGCCGGCTGCAATATTCCTTCGACAAGCTGATCGTCTCGCCGGAGATGAAGGAGATCGGCATCGGCGACATCAAGGATGACCGCATGACGCGCGCCATCGGCATCGTGGTCGAGGGTTATCAGCTCGCCCGCGCGCCGACACCCGCAGAGGTGTTCTCGCGCGAGTTCCTGCCGCCGCGTGCGGAGCGGGAGTTGGTGTATACTGCCAACTAAATTTGGAGAGACGGTCATGGCCACGGAGATTGCGGCAACCAGCCTGTTCCGTGGCCCTGATCTCGGTGTGACCGACAATGTCGTGCTGCGGCACGATAAGGGTACCATCACCGACATTCTTGAAGGAGCGGGGCCTGCTGGCGGGCCTCGCTCCTTCGTCATTCCTGCCTTCGTCAACGCCCATGACCATGCGCGCGCGACCGCGTCGTCCTTCGGGGCGGTCGGCATGCCCCTCGAAAGCTGGATCCTGCGCACCGCGCTCGGCACGCCCTTCGATCCCTATCTGACCGCGGCCTCCGCACTGGCACGTTCCGCCAGGGCTGGTTGCGCGGCGATGATGGTGCACTACACCCGCCCAAGCGGGACGATGCCGTTGCTCGATGAAGCCAAGGCGATTGCGAGGGCGGCATCCGATGTCGGCATCCGCGTGGCATTTGCCCTCGCGGTGCGGGACCTGAATCCGATCGTTTATGGCGATGCCGAGCCGATTCTCTCCGGCCTCCCCAGTGATGACCGCAAGAGCATCGAAGACCTCTTTGTCCGCGCGCCGATGTCTCCGAAGGCCTATATCGAGCTGACCGATGCGATTGCCGCCGCCATCTCCGGCCCGATGGTCGACGTGCAGCTCGGGCCCGCCGGCGTGCAATGGTGTTCGAAGCCACTGCTGGAGGCGATGGCGGAGAACTCGGCGCAGACGGGCCGCCGCATTCACATGCATCTGCTGGAGACCGTCTATCAGCGCGCCTGGGCCGACCAAAACTTTCCGGACATGGTGCGTTGGCTGCGCGATATCGGCTTCCTCTCGGAGCGGCTGACGCTGGCGCACTGCATCCACGCCCGTCCCGATGAGCTGGAGATGATCGCAGCCTCCGGCGCGCGCATCGTCACCAATTTCAGCTCGAACATGCATCTGCGCTCGGGGCTCGCCCCGATCGCCGCCGCACACAAATGTGGCTGCGCCATCGCGGTCGGCGTCGACGGGTTGGCGCTGGACGAGGACGACGACATCCTGCGCGAGATGCGGCTGGTGCAGATGGCCCATGGCGGCCTCGGCTTCAGGGCGACCTGGACGCCGGCCGAGCTGTTCGCGCTCGCCGTCCGCAATGGGCGCCGTGCCACCGGCGCGCCCGGGAGCGGCGAGCTCGTCGCAGGCAATCCCGCCGATTTCGTCGTGATCGACCTCGACCGGCTGAATCGAGATCAGATCATGCCCGTCGACCCCATGGCGCTTCTGTTCGCGCGGGGCAATGCGTCGCTGGTGAAGGAGGTCGTCGTCGCCGGCAAGACGATCGCGAAGGACGGGGCCTGCATGGGCGTTGACCTGCCGGCCATCGAGCAGGAGTTGCGGGCGATGTACCGCGTCAATGTCGGCAAGCTCGGAAGTTTTCAGCGCATGTGGCCGTCCCTATCGGAGCGCGTCTCCGGTTGGTTCGAACAGCAGCTCACTTGCGAGTAGGAGGCGACCAGGGAAACGCCCGCCTGACGATCGGGCGAGCGCTTCCAATGGCACGAATGCCGTCGTTACTGCAATGCCTTGAGCTTGGTGTTCTTGCCGTCGACCACCTCGAACACGACATAGCGAGGCTGCATCTGGCCGTTCGGCAGGAACTGGACGTCGCCGAACACGGTGCCCTTGACGGGCTTGCCGCGGATCGCCTCTGCCACGGTCTTGCGATCGAGCGACTTGGTCTGTTCGACCGCCTGCGCCCACACCTGCACGGCGGCGGCGCCGAGCGCGGCGCTCTTGTCCGGATCAACGCCGTAGGCCTTCTTGTAGGCCGCGACGAACGCTACGCTCTCCGGCTGCGTCGTGAACGGCGGCAGATCGGGGAAAAAGATGTCGGCCGATATCACGCCGTTGTTGGCGTCGCCGGCGACCTTGTACACGGTGCTCAGCATGATGCCGACGGCGCCGACGAAGGTGGATTTTATGCCGGCCTGGCGATACTGGTCGACCAGCGCGGGAAGGCCTGAGGAATTCGACGAACTGGTGACGATGACGGCGTCTGGATTGGCGCCCTTGATATTGGTCAGCTGGACGCGGAAATCGGTGTCCTTGAACGCGAACTTTTCGGTCATGATGACTTCACCCGAAAAGTTCATCTTCTTGAATTCGGCCTCGACGGCGGTCTGAAAGCCGTTGCCATAGACGTCGTTCTGGGTGAGGAACGCGATTTTCTTCGCCTTCATCGTCTGGGCGACGTATTTTGCGATGACTTCCGCATCGAGGCCGTTCGAGCTGTTGATGCGCATCGCGTAAGGGTTCGTCTCGCCGCTGAGGATCAGATCCGACTTCGAGACCGCGGTGAAGTCGAGAATGTTGCCGCGGGCGAGAATCGGCTGCATCGCCAATGTGACTGGTGAGTTCCAGCCTTCGATGACGATGTCCGCCTTCTCGGCAACCATCTCGTTGGCGCGGCTGACGCCGACCGCGGGCGTGCTCTCGTCGTCCTTGGAGATCACCGTCAGCTTGCGGCCGAGCAGGCCGCCCTTGTCGTTGATCTGTTGGACCATCAGCTTGACGGCGTTGGTCACGGTCTGGCCATCAGGGCCGGCGCCGCCGCTGAGCGGAAAGATGGTGCCGACCTTGATGTCCTGCGCCACAGCTGGCACAGATGCGAGACCCAACAATAGCGCGAGAGCCAGTTTCGTCTTGTGCATGCGCTTCCTCCCAATGCATTCTACGTCTTCTTGGTGATACGGCGGTAGAGGCCCACGAGCCCGGCGGGCCAGAAGATCAGGACGAGCGCCAGCACCGATCCCAACACGATCTTGTTCCAGTCGCCGCCGAGCGACAGCAAGTTCTGCTGGGCAATCAGGAGGGCGGTGCCGATCAAGGGGCCGAGCAGGATACGGCGCCCGACCAGCACGATCGCGGTGAGCATCATGACGAGGAAGTAGGACTCGAACATGTCGGGGCCGACATAGGCGCGCTGATAGGCGTAAAGCCAGCCGGCAAGCCCGGTGATCGGTGCCGAGATCACGAACACGGCGAGCCTGACCCGGCGCGGATCGACGCCGAGGCTTGCGGCCAGCGCGGGGTTCATCTGTACCATCAGCGCGGTGGTGCCCAGCCGCGAGCGGCGGAAGCGCGCGATGAAGGCGAGGGTGAGCAGCAGCAGCGCGAAGGCGATCGGCCAGAGATCTTCCTGCATCGCGCCGGAGAAGTTGGTCACGAGCAATGGGAGCTTCAGCGGCGGAATGCCGACGATGCCGTCGGACCCACCGACGGCGTCCCAGTTGAACGCGATCTCGTACGCGACCACGGCGGCCGCATAGGTCACGAGGGAGAACACGAACTCGCGGGTCCGCAAGGTGACGGCGCCGAGGAAGGCCGCGGCCGCGAGGCACAGCGCGATTGTCGCGGCCGCCGTCGCCCAGCCGTTCAGTCCGTATTTGACCGAGAGGTTCGCGGCCGCATAGCCGCCGATGGCCCAGAACACGGTGTGGCCGAGGCTGACCTCGCCGAGATAGGACAGCACGATGTCGGCGCCGTAGCACATCACCGCGAAGATCGCGATCGTGGTCAGCGTGGAATAGGCGACCGAGGTACCGCCCAGCAGGCGCGGCAGGAGGAAGCCGATCACGACGAAGGCCGCGACTGCGGCGAGGCGCAGGAACGGGATCGAGGCGGGCTGCGGGGATTCGATCGCGGTCATTTGGTTGCAAGCCCCGCGGGACGGATCACGAGCAGCGCCAGCAACAGCGCAAAGGCCGCCGCCGTCGTATAGGCCGGCGCGACGAACGCGCCGAAGAAGGCGGTGAACAGGCCGAGCCCGAGCCCGGCTGCGAGCGCGCCGCCGATCGAGCCGATGCCGCCGAGCACGACCACGACAAAGGTCATGATGACCTCGTTGAAACCCATGCTGGTCAGGATCGGCGAGCGGGGCGCCACCAGCGCCGCCCCCAGCGCGACCGCGGAACATTCGAACACGAAGACGCCGAGATAGACGAACTTTGCGTTGATCCCGAACAGCTCTGCGAGCTTCGGGTCCTCGGCGACGGCGCGGATGACCGAGCCGAAGCGGGTTCGCTGGGTGAACAGCCAGACTGCGCCGTAAAGAAGAAGGGTTACGACCAGCACCAGCACGTCCTGCCAGGTGAACCAGAGCGGACCGATGTCGATCTTGGCGCGCGCCAATGTTCCGGGCAGCGTCTGCGGATTGCCGCCGAAGATCAGCGCGCTGCTGCCCTGCAGGACGTAGCCGAGACCGAGCGTCACGATCATCAGGCTGGTCAGGTTCTGCGTCATGACCAGGCGCATCATCGCGTTCTGCATCAGGAGGCCGATCACGCCGAGCACGATGATCGCCACCAGAATGGCGAGCGGGTAGGGCAGGCCCAGTTTGGTGATGGCGTACCAGGTGACGAAGGCGCCGAGCATGTAGAGCTGGCCATGGGCGAAATTCACCAGTCGTGCGACGCCGAGCAAAATGGTCCAGCCCAGCGCGATGCAGGCATAACCGGAGCCAAGCACGATGCCGTTGATGACCTGCTGCGCGATATTCATGCCGGCGTTCCATCGGCGATGGTGCCGAGATAGGCCTCGATGATGCGATGGTCCGCGGCCATGACGTCGGCAGGACCTTCGCCGACGATCTTGCCGCGTTCGAGCAGGTAGAGGTGGTCGACCACCTTCAGCGCCGCCTTGATGTTCTGCTCGACCAGCAGCACCGGCAGGCCGCGATCGACCAGCAGGCGGATGCGGGAGAGCAGGTCGGTGATCAGCCGGGGCGCGAGGCCCGCGGAAGGCTCGTCCAGCATCAGCACGCGCGGGCCGGCGAGCAAGGCGCGCCCGACCGCGAGCATCTGCCGTTCGCCGCCGGAGAGTGCTGCGCCCTTGTGCGAACGGCGCTCGGCGAGGCGCGGGAAGAACTCGAAAACCTCGGGGATGGTGAAGAGATGCCGGCCGGTCGTGTCCGCGGGCGGCCGCACCAGTGCCAGGTTCTCGTCGACGGTCAGCTCCGCAAAGATGTTCTTGCCTTCCGGCACCAGCGTAAGGCCGCGCGCCACCCGCTCGTGCGCGGCGAGTTTCTCGATGCTGCGTCCTTCGAGCTGGACGCTGCCGGTGACCACGGCGCGGCCACGGGACCAGCCGGCGAGCGCATTGACCAGCGTGGTCTTGCCGGCGCCGTTGGCGCCGACGAGGCCAACCATTCGCCCCGCGGGCACGCCGATATTGACGCCTGACACCGCGACATTGCCTGCGTAGCGGACTGAGAGACCGTCGCTCTGGAGTACGCCGCTCATTCGTCGCGTCCCAGATAGGCTTCGCGCACGCGCGGATCGCGCTGGATGTCAACAGGCGTTCCCGTCGCCAGCATGGCACCCTGGTCGATCATGACGATGCGATCGGCAATCGACATGATGAGGTCCATGTGGTGCTCGATGACGACGAGGGCGAGGTTACGCTTGCGTAGGCCAATCAGGACGTCGGCGAGCTTCTTCATGTCGCCGCCGCTGAGGCCGGCCGCGGGTTCATCGAGCAGGAGCACCTTTGCGCCGGTGCCATAGGCGAGTGCGACCGAGAGCAGGCGCTGCACGCCGTAGGGAATGTCGCCGGGAAGCTGGTCATGGTACTGCCGGGCGATGCCGAAGAAGTCGAGCAGTTGTGCAGCCGCCAGTTCGGCTGCGCGGCGCGTGGTGGCCTCGCGCCAGGGCGCGAACAGGGATGTGGCGAGATCGGTCGAGAAATCGCGGAAGATGGCCGAGACCGCGTTCTGCAGGACGGTCAGTTCGCCGAAGAACGAGTTCTGCTGAAAGGTGCGGCGCAGGCCGCGGCCGGCGAGGTCGAACGTCCGGAGCGCCGAGACGTCGGCCTTGTCGAGGAATGTGCGGCCGCGATGGGTGACGGCATTGGTGACGGCGGCAAAGCAGCTGCTTTTTCCCGCGCCGTTCGGGCCGATGATGCCGAGGATCTCGTCGTTATGGACTGACCAGCTCACGTCGCGCAGGGCGACGAGCGCGCCATACTGCACGGTCAGCCCTTCGACGCGCAGCACCTCGCTCGCGCCGCGACGCGTTTCCCCGGAACTTGCCACCCGGCCGTCCATCCCTTGTTGTCCCGGCCGCGCTTACGGCAACCGGTCCTTTTTGGCGAGGCAACGCACGGCAATCGATGCGGGATCAAATCGCAGGAGAGAGGCAGCCTCGCGAGAGGCAAGGTATTGCGCGCCAACTCTGAAAACTTGTGCTGACTGGTCGTCAGACCAGAGACGCCTGCGCTGCGGCCCGCTCAACCCTGACGGCGCGGCACGGTATTTTCTCCCGCAGTGGTACATACAAAACCGCAATAGCTGATAGACGGAACCTCGTCTGGCGATCATCCGGGCTGTGGGCTATGAACCCTGGAGTTGCGCCGCGGCGCAGCCCATGACCCCCTTGAGGAGCCCCCGATGCGTCTTCCCACAATTATCCTGGCCGTCACATGTCTTGCGGGCGCAGCTTCAGCGGAGGACCTGTCGGGCACGCTCCAGAAGGTCAAGGAGACCAAGAAGATCACGCTGGGCTATCAGGAGGCCTCGGTCCCCTTCAGCTATCTCGACGGCAACCAGAAGCCGATCGGCTTCGCCATGGATATCTGCCTCAAGATCGTGGATGCCGTGAAGAAGCAGCTCGGCATGCCCGATATCGCCGTCGACACGCTCGCCGTGACGTCGTCGAACCGGATTCCGCTGATGGTCAACGGCACCCTCGATCTGCACTGCTCGGCGACAACAAACAACGCCGACCGCCAGAAGCAGGTCGCCTTCACCAACACGCATTTCCTCAGCGCGACCCGGTTTGCGGCCAAGAAAGCCGCGAAAATCAGCACCATTGACGACCTCAAGGGCAAGGCCGTTACGGCGGTGGCCGGCTCGGTCAATCTGAATCAGCTTGCCAAGGTCAACACCGAGCGAAATCTCGGCATCAGAATAATGCCGGCCGTGGATCAAGCCGAAGCGTTCCTGCTGCTGGAAACCGACCGCGCTCAGGCCTACGCGCTCGACGACGTCCAGCTTGCGGTCGCGATTGCGCGCTCGAAGGAGCCGGCGCTGTTCATGATCAGCGAAGAGACGTTTTCGAAGGCCGAGCCCTTCGGGATCATGCTGCGGCGGGAAGACGCGCCGTTCAAGGCGCTCGCCGACCGCGCCACCGCCGAGCTTTACGCGAGCCCGGAGATCGAGGTGCTCTACAAGCGCTGGCTGGAATCGCCGACCGCGCCGAACGGCCTCAACTACAATGTCCCGATGTCGGCGGCCTTGCGCAACGCCTTCAAGAAGCCGAGCTCGAGCTTCGATCCCGACGTCTACGTGGTGAACTGAGGCGAGGGCGCTAGCGCGCCCGCGGCGTGTCCAGTAACTGGCCCGCCAACGCCGCGCCGATCGCCGCGATGGCGGCCATAGCAAGCGCCCACGGAACGAACAGCCGATGACCGATCAGCGCGCCGCTCAGGAGCGGCGCGCTGATATTCGCGCCCGACATCAGCGACTGGTTGAGGCCCATGATCATGCCCTGACGATTGATCGCGGTCGAGCGCGACAGCTCGGCCGTCAGCGTGCTGCGCGCGAACATGGTGCCGACGATGATCAGTGTCAGGTTGATCGCGAGCAGGCCGACATTGTCGCGGGCCGCAAGTCCGGCAAATCCGAGACCCATGCAAGCGAACGCGGCCATCACGATGCTGCGGTCTGACGCGATGATGCTCACACGCGTGATGAGCAGTCCCTGAACCACCATGTTGATGAAGCCGGCATAGGCGAACATCCAGCCGAGCTCGCGCGCGCCGAAGGGATGTCCGTCCCAGGAGAACCGCGCCGACAGGAACAGGCCGATCTGCGACAGGAACATCGAGTTGACGAAGAAGAACACGATGAGCAGGCCGAGCAGCCGCCAGGCATAGCGCATGCCGAGCAGGCTGCGGGCCAACGTCGGCTCGGGCACGCGATGCTGGTAGAGCGGCTCGGACGCCGGGTGATCAGGCGGGAGCAGGGCGATCGTCGCAACGATGCTGATCAGCGAGAGCGCGGCCGCGGCCCACACCGGCGCGGTCTGGCCGTAGTGCACGAGGAAGCTCGAGAGAGCGGGGCCGAGCAGCAGCCCGGTTCCGATCGCACCGCTGGTCATGCCGAGTGCCTGCTTGCGTGTTGCCGGCGCGCTGTGCTCGGCGGCATAGGCGTGAGCGACCGAGATGTTGCCTGATGTCAGGCCGTCGATGATGCGTGCCAGGAACACCAGCGTCAGGTTGCCCGCCAATGCGAGCAGGATGAAGCCGATGAACGTCCCGATCTGGCTGACGACCAGAACCTTCCGCCGGCCGTAACGATCCGAGAGCATGCCGACCACGGGGCCGGCAACGAGCTGACAGACGGCATAGGCCGAGATCAGCGCGCCGAGCAGGAACGGCGTCGCGCCGAGCCGCTGCGAGTAGAACGGCAGCAACGGCAGGATGATTCCCATGCCCGTGGCGTCCACAGCGACGACCACGAAGGTCGGGACCAGCGTCAGCGTGCTCTCGCCCGCTATCGTCTCCCTTGCCTCGGTCGCGGAACCCGGTCCCATCCAGCGCTGTCCTCGTTCGCATTTGCGTGATCGATTGCGATACGCGGATTATATAGTTGCAGGCTAATAGTTCGCGTCCTATCTAATTTGCATGGCTCCCTCGCAGGCTCATATCCACGGCGAGATCGGCCGGCTGATCGCGCGACTGGCCCGCATCTGGCGCCGCGAGTCGGATCAGGCGCTGTCCGATCACGGCCTGTCCTATGCGACCGCGATTCCGCTGCTGGTGCTGTCGCGGCAGGGCGAGAACGTGCGCCAGGGCGTGCTCGCCGACGAGCTCGGCATCGAGGGGCCGTCGCTGGTTCGGTTGATCGATCTGCTCGAGGCCGAGGGGCTGGTTGAACGCCGCGAGGATCCGAGCGACCGCCGTGCCAAAACGCTACATCTGACCAAAGCGGGCGAGGTCAAGGTCGAAGAGACCAACCGGGTGCTGCGCCGGGTACGGGCGAGCTTGCTCAAGGATATCGGCGCGGACGAACTTGCGATAACCTTCGAAACTCTTCAGCGCATCGAACAGCGGGCCAGTCGCCTGCAGGACACCAAGACCGGTCCAGAGACGAAATAGCATGCGCGCAGACGAGCCGTTCCTGGTCCGCCACGCGGACGTCATTTTTGCGTTGAAGACGTTTGCCGCGTCGATGCTGGCGCTCGTCATCGCATTCGCCATGGACCTGCCGCGGCCCTATTGGGCGATGGCGACCGTCTACATCACCTCGCAGCCGCTGGCGGGCGCGACCAGCTCAAAAGCTTTCTTCCGCGTCATGGGCACGCTGGTCGGCGCCACCATGACGGTGGCGCTGGTGCCGAACCTGATCGATGCGCCGGAATTGCTTTGCCTCGCGATCGCGCTCTGGGTCGGGCTCTGCCTCTATCTGTCGCTGCTCGATGGCACGCCGCGCAGCTACGTCTTCATGCTGGCGGGATACACGGTCGCATTGATCGGGTTTCCCTCCGTCTCCGAGCCTGGCGCCATCTTCGATACCGCCATTGCGCGGGTGGAGGAGATTTCCCTCGGCATCATCTGCGCGAGCCTCGTCTCCACCATCGTCCTTCCCCGCAGCGTCGCGCCAGCCGTCGCCAACCGCGTCGACGCCTGGCTGTCGGATGCGCAGCGCCTGAGCCAGGCGGTGCTGCTTCGTCAGGGAACGAGTGAGACGCGCCGCGGCAGGCGGCTCAAGCTTGCGACCGACATCGTCGAGATCGACACGCTTTCCACCCATCTTGCGTATGACCGGCTGACCGATCGCAATGTGGTGACTGGCCTCGGCGAGATCCGGCTGCGCATGCTGATGCTGTTGCCGGTGATCGCCTCGCTGGAGGATCGGCTGGCAGCGCTGGGGGAGGAGGCGTTGCGCCGGCAGCCCGAGCTGAAGCGGCTGCTGGAGGATCTTGCGAAATGGATTGCGAGCGATGTCGGCGCGCGGCAACCTGCCGAGCCGATCCGCGCCGCGATCACAGGGCGACAGGCGGTGCTCGATGACAGCGCCTCATGGGAGCGGATCATCACTACGAGCCTGCTGTTGCGGCTGCGCGAGCTGGTCGACCTGTCGCGCGACTGCCGCGTGCTCAGCGAGGCCATCGCCGAGAGCCGCAATGTTTCGACGCTCGACCTGGCCTTCCGTTCCGAGGCCGGCGCCGCGCCGGTGCGCCATCGCGACCGCGGCCTTGCCTTGTGGTCGGCAGCCGGCGCGGCCACGGCCATCCTGATCTGCTGCGCGTTCTGGATCGGGACCGGCTGGCCGGACGGCGCCTCGGCGCCGATGATGGCGGCGGTCGCGTGCTCCTTCTTTGCCGCGCAGGACGAGCCCGCACGTTTCATCCGCAGTTTCGGCCTGTGGTCGCTGGTCGCCATCGTGGTCGTCGCGATCTATCTGTTCGCGCTGGTGCCGGCGATCTCTCATATCGAGGTCCTGATCGTCGCGCTGGCGCCGACCTTCCTGGTCTACGGCTTCCTGATCGGACGGCCGGCAACGGCGGGAACAGGCATGGCGCTCGCGGCCAACACCGCAACGCTGTTGGCGCTGCAATCGACTTACAGCGCGGATTTCGCATCCTATGCCAATTCCGCGGTCGCCTTCTTCGTCGGCGTCGTCATCGCCGAGCTCGTGACGCGGATCGCGCGCGGCGTGGGCGCGGAGTGGATCGCCAATCGCCTGGTGCTATCGAGCTGGAAGACGCTCGCGGTCGCTGCCGAGCGCCGTGGCAAGCATGATCGGGCAGAGTTTGCGGGCCTCATGCTGCATCGGCTCGGGCTGCTGGTGCAGCGCATCGCCTTCCTCTCCGAGAGCGATCGCCACGATGCCGACAGCCTCGTGCAGCTTCGAATCGGGATCAATATCATCGACCTGCGCCGCGCCCGCTATGGGCTTGCCGCAACCACCATTGCCGTCATCGACGACATGCTTGATCAGCTCGCCATCGCTTGCCGCAGCCATGCCGGTGGGGGAATGCCGACCGAGCTTTTGACCAGCGTCGATCGGGCGCTGGCCAAGGCGGTGACGGATTCCAATGACCGCGCGCGCGAAGACGCCCTGATCGGCCTCGTCGGCATCCGCCGCGGCCTGTTCCCGGACGCACCGGCCTACCGGCCGCGTACAGGCGCGAGTGTTGCAGCATGAGATACGTGATCGACATCTATGGCGTGCTCGTGCCGGCGCTGCTGCTGTGGATCATCGTCGCCTATGTCCTGAGCGCGATCCTGCGCCGGCTCATGCAGCGCTTCGACCTCTACCGGCTGGTCTGGCACCGTGCGCTGTTCGATTTCGCGATTTTCGTCTGTCTTCTCGGCGGCGTCGTCTATCTCTCGGAGTTTTTGCCATGAAGGGGAATTTCGCCTGGTTTGGCCGCCTTGCGCTGACCGTTCTCGCCGTCGTCGCCGCGCTCGCGGTCGGCCGTGAACTTTGGGTCTATTACATGGAGCAGCCCTGGACCCGCGACGGTCGCGTCCGCGCCGATGTGGTGCAGGTCGCGCCTGACGTCTCCGGGTTCGTCACGGAGGTGCTGGTCAAGGACAACCAGAAAGTCCATCGCGGCGATGTGCTGTTCCGGATTGATCGCGAACGTTTCGCGCTGGCCTTGCGGCAAGCCGATGCATCGGTGGCGGGTCATCAGGCCACGCTCGACCAGGCCAATTCCGATTTGAAGCGCTACAGCGCGCTGACCACCGATGCGGTATCGCAGCAGAAGCAGGAGCAGGTGTTGGCCACCCAGCTCCAGGCCAAGGCGGCGTTCGATCAGGCCGTCGCCGACCGCGCGGTCGCCCAGCTCAACCTCGATCGCAGCGAGGTCCACGCCTCCGTGAACGGTGTCATCACCAATATGGATCTGCGTCCCGGCGCTTACGTCACGGCCGGCAAGGGCGTGATGGCGCTGGTCGACACGGATACGTTGCACGTGGAGGGTTATTTCGAAGAGACAAAGCTCGCGCGCATCCGCACCGGCGACAAGGTGCGGGTCCGCCTGATGGGCGAAACGGTCACGCTGTCAGGCCATGTCGAGAGCATCGCCGCCGGCATCGAGGACCGCGACCGCGCTGAGGGCGCGAACCTGCTTGCCAATGTCAACCCGACCTTCAGCTGGGTGCGGCTCGCCCAGCGCGTCCCCGTGCGCATCGCGCTGGACAATGTCCCTGACACCATCTCGCTCGTCGCCGGCCGCTCCGCGACGGTAGAGGTATTGGACTAACGCAACGAGCCCATGGATCGCGCCTGGCTTGGGGAAAACCGCCAACAGGCGTTTCAATGCCAAATCGCAGGGCTAATCCTGACGCGCTTGTGTGAGTCGGGGGACCGTATGGGCGTTTGGTTTTTAGTCCTGGCAGCTTGCGTCGTCGGCGCGTTGCTCCTTTTGGCATTCTGCCGATAGAGCCGACAGCGGACGCAAATGTTGCTGCGAAGCATCAGCCAGCCGTTGAATAGCGGTTCCAGACCGATGGTTTTTGACTGTGCATGGATGACCGCGTTCACTTCCGGGATCGGAGGCGGGCATGAGCTGGTTGTTTGTGTTTCTCATTGCCGCGAGCGCAGTCGTTCTGATCGCCCATGCGATTGACGCGATGCGTTCCTGATACTGCCTGCGACTCGGTTCGTCGGTAGCTCGGTAAGCGACGAAATTGTTCCGAGGCGGGCGAGTGTCAATTTGAGGAACCTGGTCCTGCGGGCCAAGGTTGTCACAGCAGGAGGAATACGATCATGCTTGCGTTCTATCTGCCGATCATCATTTTCGGAGCGATGCTCGAAGCGATTTCGAAGCAAACTGTCTCTGCACCCATCCAGGAGCCGCCAAGCATCGATTAGACTCCGACGCTCACGCGTTCCGCTCGGGACTGACGAACCAGCGTCTGCTCAGGCATTCGAGTATTTCTTCAGCTCGAACCGCGCGATCTGGTTTCGGTGCACCTCATCCGGCCCATCGGCAAGCCGGAGCAGGCGCGCGGTCGCGTAGGCCTGGGTCAAGCCAAAATCGTTCGAGGTGCCGCCGCCGCCATGGGCCTGGATGGCCCAGTCGATGATCTGGCAGGCCATGTTGGGCACGGCGACCTTGATCATCGCGATCTCGGCCTTCGCGACCTTGTTGCCGACCGTGTCCATCGCATAGGCGGCGTTGAGCGTCAGCAGCCGGGCCTGCTCGATCATGATGCGGGCTTCCGCGATGCGCTCCTGCGTCACGGTCTGCTCCGAGACCGGTTTGCCGAAGGCGACGCGGCTGCGCACGCGGCGGCACATCTTTTCCAACGTGCGCTCGGCAAGGCCAATCAGCCGCATGCAGTGATGGATGCGGCCGGGGCCGAGGCGGCCCTGTGCGATCTCGAAGCCTCGGCCTTCGCCCAGCAGCATGTTTTCCTTGGGCACGCGCACATTGGTGAAGACGACCTCGGAAGCGCGGTCGGGCACGCCGTAGAAGCCGAACACGGGCAGCGGACGCTTGACCTCGATGCCCGGCGTGTCCATCGGCACCAGGATCATGGACTGCTGCTTGTGCCGGTCGGGATTGTCCGGATCGGTCTTGCCCATGAAGATGCAGATCTTGCAGCGCGGATCGGTTGCGTTGGTCGTGTACCATTTCCGCCCGTTGATGACGTAATGGTCGCCGTCGCGCACGATCGAGCTTTCGATGTTCGTCGCATCGGATGATGCGACCGCGGGCTCGGTCATGGCGAAGCAGGAGCGGATTTCGCCTGATAGCAGCGGCTTCAACCAGCGCTCCTTGTCCTTCTCCGTGCCATAGCGCTCCAGCACCTCCATGTTGCCGGTGTCGGGCGCCGAGCAGTTGAACACTTCGGGCGCCAGATGCGTGCGCCCCATCACCTCGCAGAGCGGGGCATATTCGAGATTGGTGAGACCCGCGCCGTGGCCGGACTCAGGCAGGAACAAATTCCAGAGACCTTCGGCGCGCGCCAGTGGCTTCAGCTCCTCGACGACGGGATAGACCTTCCACGGTCCGAGCTCTTCCGCTTCGCGATAGAAGCGCTCCTCGTTCGGATAGATGTGCCGGTCCATGAAACTTTCGAGCTTGCGCTTGAGCTCGACGACTTTGGGCGACATCGGGTAGAGCATCTGGACCTCCTGTAGATCAAGCAGCGCCTGCACGCGGGGCCGGCCTGCATCAGAATCGAGTCGGCGATAGCGGCGCTTGCCTCATCGCATTTTCATCGGCGCGGCTCTGCGCAAATCGCGTCAGAGCTCACCTGTTGCGTAGCGATATTAACGTCCATTCATGCGTTGTCTTGCGTTTGTGCACCGAATGAGAAGCGCGTGGGAAACAATCAGCAACTGTGACTTTGACGCGACTGGCAATCCGAAAGGTCGTGCCTAAGATCGGCCTCAATCAAAAGTGGGGGCAGCAGTCATGACAACACAAGGGGACTACGGAAGCACTTCCTTACGGATCGCGCGCCCCTAGTTCGCCAGTCGATAGGACGCGGAGCGCATTGTCCTAGACTGCGCGCGGGTTCTTCCAACAACCGATAGTTCGTCCCGTCGATCCGCAAGCTGCGCGGTCGCCGGTTTCGTTCGTTCAAAAGCAAGCAAGGGCTTGATCCAAACGTTGCATCTCAAGGCACAATCTAAAATAGATAAATATAAGAAACACACTCTTGAATTCGAAAGAGGAAATGGACATCGACATGCACACGCAATCAGAACGCTCCGTCACTCACCGCATCAGACTCGCCGCCGCCGTTGCAGCGGTGAGCGCGATTATCACTTCACCTGCTTTCGCCGGCGGTCCGCTGCCTGCACCCGTCGTCTCCTGGTCTGGATTCTACGCCGGTGTCCATGGCGGCTGGGGATGGGGGAAGTCGGAGTTTCGCGATCCCCTCAACAGCCCCGCCAACAATCCGTTCTTTGCCTACTACAACGGACCGCTCGCGGGCGGGCAGCTCGGCTACAATTGGCAGCTGGGCAACTATGTCCTTGGTGCCGAGGTCGACGGCTCCTGGTCCTTCGTGAAGGGCAACACCAGCACGTCGCCCCTTCTCACGTCGAGCACCACCAACGGGGTCGGCTACACCGCCCTCGCGACCGCGACGGGCCGTGTCGGCTACGCATCGGGCCAATGGCTCGCCTATGCCAAGGGCGGTGCCGCCTATGCCCGCATGGAGCTTTCGTCGCGGTTCACCCCGGAGATCACCAACTACAACCGCGAGCTGTTCGGTGCCGTCGGCGGCGTCGGCCTGGAAGTGGCCTTCCTGCGCAACGTCTCCGCCAAGGTCGAATACAACGCGATCTTTCTCCCCACCGAAACGCTGCATTGGGTGAGCCAGGACACGACCTCCGAGATCAAGCATTTCGTCCAGGTGGTGAAGGCCGGCATCAACGTCCGTTTCAACGGCGACGGCGGCCTCCCGCGTTAATTCCCCGGCACGTCGAAACAACATTCAACAGAAATCCTCGGAGACAACATCATGTCCACCATGTCCAAGATCGCCGCAGTCGTCACCGCCGGCCTCGGCGCCATGATCGCCGCACCAAGCCACGCCGCCGCTCCAGTCGAGTACGTCAAGGTCTGCTCCTTGTACGGCGCCGGCTTCTTCTACATTCCGGGCACCGACACCTGCACCAACGCCAACCAGATCGCGACGAACCAGTTCGATCTCGCGCGTGCGCAGACCCGCGCTTCGACCGGCACCGCGATGGCCGCGTCGCTCGTCGCGCCGTGGCTTCCGACCGGCACCAATTACGCGGTCTCGACCCACTGGGCGACCTATGACGGCCAGCACGCCGCGGGCTTCTCGGGCTTGGTGCGGGTCTCCGGCAATTTCGTGTTCTCGGGCGGCTTCTCGCTCGGCCTCGACAAGGGAAGCCTCACGTCCCTCACCAACCGCACGCAGACGGAATTCGGCACGGCGATCCCGGCGCAATCGTGGAGTGACGTCCGTGGCCTCGGCCGCGCGGGGTTCATGTACGCCTGGTGATGCACGCGACGCTCGCTCCTAAAATTCATTCTGACATTTGAAAGACCATCCCATGACAATCTCTCTCTCGCGATCGGCGCGCCGCTTCCTCTCCTGCGTTGCTGCCGTCACGCCGCTTCTCGCGGCCATGCCGCTCACCGCCGCATCCGCGAACGCGGCCGACATGACCGTGAAGGCTCCGGTCGTCGCTCCGGTGCCGCTCTGGAACGGCTTCTACATTGGTGCTCATGGCGGTTATGGCATGGGCAGCAGCCGGCTCGTCGACCCGAGCTTCGCATTCGCGCAAGATCGCTTCACGATGGACACAAAGGGCGCGCTCGCAGGTGCGCAGGTTGGCGCCAACTGGCAGTTCGACAACATCGTGGTCGGTGCCGAGCTCGATCTTTCCTGGGCGTCGATCAAGGGCAATCGTCCGTTCGATCCCGCGAACCCCATCTTGTCCGGGCTTTCAGTGTCGTACCAGGCGATGGCGACGGGCACCGGTCGCATCGGCTACGCGTTTGATAACGTACTGGCTTACGCCAAAGGCGGCGTTGCCTGGGCAAATGTCGCCTACCAGGCCTATGTCGGCACGGTTGCTCCGCTCGACGTGAACCACCAGCGGACCGGCTTGACCGGCGGCGTCGGCCTTGAATACGCGCTGACGAGCAATCTCTCGGCGCGGCTGGAGTACGACTATCTGTACTTCGGTCCGGCCGCGATCGCGCTGAGCACACGGATCAGTACCCAAAACGTCGACCATGACCTGCACCTCGTGAAGCTCGGCGTGAACTACCGCTTCAACGGCGATGCCATCGTTGCTCGTTACTGAGCCGCGTCAACGTCACTGATTGGAGACAAACATGTGGAAGCAAATCAACGCGGCACGAGACGTCTTCCGACGTCACCTGCGCGCTATCCTTGCGACTGCCGCTCTGGTTCTGGCGATCCCGACGCCCGGCCATGCTGCGGTCGAGTACGAAAAGATCTGCTCGGTCTACGGTGCCAACTTCTTCTACATACCGGGTACTGACACCTGCGTGAACGCGGGGCAGACGGTGCAGAGCCAGTTCGATCTCGCACGCCAGATTACCCGTGCAGCGACGGGAACGGCCATGGCGACTTCGCTCGTCAATCCGTTCCTGCCCGACGGGACCAACTATGCGATCTCGACGCACTGGGCCGTCTTCGACGGGCAGCATGCCGCCGGTGTGGTCGGAATGATCAGGATCCAGGGAAACCTGTCACTGACCATGGGCATCGCGTTCGGTCTCGATCGCGGCAGCTTGACGTCCACGTCCAACCGGACCGCGACGGAGTTTGGCGTGGCGCTTCCGGCGCAGTCGTGGAGCGACGTGCGCGCCCTTGGACGGGTGGGGCTCCAGTATTCCTGGTAGCCGGCGCCGAACACGAAGGCGCCGCCCGGACGATCTTCACGACGTCCGGGCGGCGCAAATGCTGTGAGCCCAGGGAAGGGCGGCTAGCCGATTTCGAGATAATCCGGGCCGGGCAATGTCGGGAAGGGCGGGGTCGGCAGCGTCTGGTACCAGAACGCGACCGAGGCGATGTCGTCCTGCAATGGAAGATACTTCGCCTCCTTGACGCCCGGCAGCCAGCCCAGCGCCTGGATCGTCACGCGCAGATCGGAGCGGAAGCGCACGGGATCGGGGATGTGCCAGCGGTACAGGCCGAAGCGTTGCTGCGATTTGTAGGCACCATCGGGACGGATCACCTGCGGCAGGCCGGCATAGGGCGTGGTGAATTCCTGGTAGCGGGATTGTTGCGCCGGACCCTGGCCGGCATGCGCGACATAGGGATCGAAATTATAGGCGCCGCAGAAATAATCTTCGGTGCCGGTGCCGCAGATGGTGGGGAATGCACCGTCGCCGTCGATGAAGAACTTGATCTCGCCTTCGCCCCACCAGCCGTTGTTGTTGACGCCCCAGGCCATATAAGTGCCGACATAATGGCCCGCACCGCTGACGCCATCGAGGATGGTGTAGACCTCCTTGTACGGCAGCGGGTTGGTACGCCGGAATTGCGCATGGAAATAGGCGCAGTCCTCGGGCACCTCAGTCAGCGTGTAGTTGATCTGGTAGTAGACGGTGAGCTGCTCCTCGCTGCGGTTCTCCAGCGTGAAGCGCGCGCGCTTGCGGAACGGCATCTCCCAGTAGCAGTTGAAGGCGCGGCCGGGATTGACGCAGACCACGAGCGAGGACACCTGTGCGAACTCCTCCCATCCGCAGGCGAAGAAATCGCCGGCCGGGCACTCGACGCTCGGTTGCGCCTGGTCGTCCCAGTAGATGCGCAGGATCGAGTGACGGAGCCGCCCGCGCGCCAGCGTCATCCAGATCTGCTGGATCGCGCCCTGGCCCTGGATGTCGCCGAGCGTAAAGGTCGCGCCGGGCCCGATCACGACATAGGGCGAGACCTTCCAGCCCTGGCCGAGATCGCGGGCCTGGCGTGCGGCGGGGCCGTCGACGGACATGCCGCCCTTGCCCTTCTCGCCGGTGAAATTCTCGGGGCTGATCGAGCGCGTCTGCGCATTCGACAGGCGCGACAGATTGCCGAGATGCAGGCCCAATCCGGAAAACGCCATGCTGTCCTCGATCCCTGGAGTTAGCGACACCTCGATATATCGCCGTCGAATCTACCAAAAGATGAAGACCGCGCACGCAGGGTGCGCGTACTTCAGGCGACGCGGTATTCCCTGAACTTCTCGCGCAGCGCGGATTTGAGCACCTTGCCGGTGCCGGTCATCGGAAATTCGTCCAGGAATTCGACCGCATCCGGCATCCACCAGCTCGCGATCTTCGGGCGCATGTGGTCGAGCAGGGCCTTGCCGTCCACGGTCGCGCCCTTCTTGCGGACGACGAGGAGCAGCGGACGCTCCTGCCATTTTTCATGGTTGATCGCGACCACGGCGGCTTGCAGCACATCGGGGTGGGACAAGGCGACGTCCTCGAGCTGGATCGAGGAGATCCATTCGCCACCGGACTTGATCACGTCCTTGGAGCGATCGGTCAGCGTGACGTGGCCTTGGCTGTCGATCACCGCCATGTCGCCGGTGATCAGCCAGCCATCACGGTCGAGGCCTTCGTCGAGCTTCATATAGCCCGAGGCGACCCACGGTCCACGCGCGCGCAGATGGCCGACGGTCTTGCCGTCGCGCGGCAGCTCGTTGCCGCCGTCGTCGACGATGCGCAAGGCTGTGCCGAAGCAGGCGCGGCCCGACACCTGGCGCCGGTCGAATTTCTCCTTGTCGCCGAGATGCTCGGAGCCGGGCCGCAAGCCCGGCATCGAGCAGCCCAGGGCCTCGGTCATGCCCCAGGCCTGGACGTAGTCGATGTCATAGTCGAGCTTGAGCTTCTCGACCATCGCACGCGGCGGCGCCGAGCCGGACGACAGTGTCGCGCGCAGCGTCGAGAATTTATTGCCGGTGCGCCCTAGCCAGTCGAGCAGGATCAGCCAGAAGCTCGGCACGCCGGCGGAGAGCGTCACCTTCTCGCCTTCGAGCAGCTCATAGAGCTTGTCGGGCTCATAGTTGCGGCCGGGCAGCACCAGCTTTGATCCCGTGTAAGGCGCGGTGAATGGCATGTTCCAGCCGTTGCCGTGGAAGAGCGGCGCCATCGGCATCATGACTTCGCGTACGCCTTCGAGATGTCCCGGCAGGAAGTCGAAATTGCAGCAAGTCATGGTCTGCAGGATGGCGGCGCGGTGCGAATAGATCACGCCCTTGGGGTTGCCCGTCGTGCCCGACGTGTAGCAGATGGTGGAGGCGGATTTTTCGTCGAACTCCGGCCAGGCGAAGCCGGCGTCGTTCTCCCTGGCGAGGAGATCTTCATAGCAATGCACGTTCGCAAGCTTGGTCTCCGGCATTCGCTCGCGCGAGGACATCACGACATAGGCCTCGATCGTCTTCAGTTGCGGCGCGATCGCCTCGACCAGCGGCAGCGTGGCGCGGTCGATGAACAGCAGCCGGTCCTCGGCGTGGTTGATGATGTAGACGAGCTGCTCGGGGAACAGCCGCGGATTGATGGTGTGCAGCACATAGCCCATGCCGGGCGCGGCATAGAACATCTCGAAATGCCGGTGCGTATTCCAGGCCAGGGTGCCGACGCGGTCGCCTTGCTTCATGCCGAGCCGCTTCAGAGCCAGCGCCATGCGCTTGATGCGTGGATGGGCGTCGGCGTAGGTGTAGCGATGGATGTCGCCCTCGATCTCGCGCGCGACGATCTCGGCTTCGCCGTGATAGTCCGCGGCATACTGGATCAGGCCGCTGATCAGGAGCGGCATATCCATCATCAATCCCTGCATGGTCTCCTCCGCGGCCACGTCGTTGCGTGGCATATGTTGTGATTTGCGCGTGAGGTTAGCGGAACGTCACGGGACGTTCACGCAAAAAGCGATGGACGCGATTGCATGCGTCACTTTTTCGGGGCTAACTGATCCGAAGCAGCGTCCGCCGTGGAGGAAATCGATGTCAGCGGAAAGACACAAGACCGGTGCAGCCGGCGAATCTACGGTCGATATTTCCGCACTCCGCGCGCGCTATCGCGACGAGCGCGACCGGCGTTTGCGCGCCGAGGGCAAGGCGCAATATGTCGAGGTCGCAGGCGATTTCGGCCGCTATCTCGACGATCCCTGGGCCGATCCCGGATTTGCGCGCGCAGCTGTCAGCGAACAGACCGAAGTTCTCATAGTCGGCGGCGGCTTCGGCGGTCTGCTCTGCGGCGCGCGCCTGCGCGAGGCCGGCATCGAGGATTTTCGTATCGTGGAAAAGGCCGCCGATTTCGGCGGCACCTGGTACTGGAATCGTTATCCCGGTGCGGCCTGCGATACCGAGAGCTACATCTATCTGCCGCTGCTGGAAGAGACCGGCTACATGCCGGTGCGCAAATATGCGCGCGCGCCCGAGATCTACGAGCATTCCCGCCGCATCGGCCGTCACTTCGGCCTCTACGAGCGCGCGCTGTTTCAGACGATCATCTCGCGGATGGAATGGCAGGAGCAGGAGGGTTGCTGGCTGGTCGAGACCGATCGTGGCGATCGCATCCGCGCACGCTTCGTCATTCTCGCCGGGGGCCCGCTGAGCCGTCCGAAGCTGCCGGGTATTCCCGGCATCGAGACCTTCAAGGGCCACAGCTTCCACACCAGCCGCTGGGACTATGGCTACACCGGCGGCACGGCTGAAGGCGGTCTCACCGGTCTGGCCGACAAGCGCGTCGGCATCATCGGGACCGGCGCGACCGCCGTGCAATGCGTGCCGCATCTCGGCCGATCGGCGAAAGAGCTCTATGTCTTCCAGCGCACGCCATCGGCGATCGGCGTGCGCGACGACCGTCCGACGGACGCAAGCTGGGCGCAGAGCCTCGAGCCCGGCTGGCAGCGCGAGCGCATGGACAATTTCACTGCGGTCATCTCCGGCGAGCCGTTCGAACGGGATCTGGTGCAGGACGGTTGGACCGGCCTGCTTGGCGAGATCCTGCTGGCGCCGCGCCGCCAGCCGCAGCCGGTGACCTCGCTCGAAGAGGCGCTGAAGGTCATCGAGCAGGCCGACTACCGCAAGATGGAAGAGATCCGCGCGCGCGTCGATACCGTCGTGAAGGACGAAGCCGCCGCGGCGGCGCTCAAGCCCTGGTACAAGGCGTTCTGCAAACGCCCATGCTTCCACGACGAATATCTCGACACTTTCAATCGTCCCAACGTGCATCTGGTCGACACCAAAGGGCAGGGCGTCGAGCGGATCACCGAGAACGCCGTCGTGGTTGACGGCAAGGCCTATGAGCTCGACTGCCTGATCTATGCCAGCGGCTTCGAGGTCGGCACCGATTACGCCCGCCGCATGGGCTTCGAGGTTTACGGCCGTGACGGCGTGAGCCTGTCCGAGCGATGGCGCGATGGCGTCAAGACGCTGCATGGCTTCTACAGCCGTGGCTTCCCGAATTGCTTCCTGATCGTCACGGTGCAGGCCGGTCAGAGCGCCAATTTTCCGCACATCATCGACGAGCAGTCGCAGCACATCGCCTATGTGATCGCGGAGGCGCGCAAGCGCAAGGCGCGGACGCTGGAGCCGACGCTCGCCGCCGAGGACGCCTGGGTCGAGGAGGTCGTCAAGGCCGCGCTCGGCCGCCAGACCTATCTGGCCGAGTGCACGCCGGGCTACTACAACAACGAGGGCGTGTTCGATCCGATCGCGGCACGAAACAGCCAGTACTGGCGCGGGCCGGTGGCGTTCCTGCGGCTGCTCGACAAATGGCGCAAGGAAGGCAATCTGGATGGCCTGGAATTGACTGAGGGGACCGAGGCGGGCGGCTCTCAGGGTCCGGCTTCACCGGCATGATCCCGGGTCTATCAGGCGCGACGCGGCTCTACGTCATTGTCGGCGATCCCATCGCGCAGGTGCGCTCGCCGGCAGGCGTGACGGCCGCCTTCGCTGCGCGCGGCCATGACGGCATTCTCGTGCCGGTTCAGGTCGCGCCAGCGGATTTGCCGGATTTCCTCTCGGTGGCAACGCGGCTGAAGAACCTCGACGGCATCGTCGTGACCATCCCGCACAAATTTGCCTGCTATCAGGCCTGCGCCAGTGCGACCGAGCGCGCACATTTCCTGCGCACCGCGAACCTGATGCGCCGGCGCGCGGACGGTTCATGGCATGGCGACATGGTGGACGGCCTCGGCTTCGTCGGTGCGGCGCGGGCGAAGGGGATCGATCCCCGGGGCATGCGGGCACTGCTGGTCGGCGCCGGCGGCGCAGGATCGGCGATCGCGCTTGCGCTGGTCGAGGCCGGCGTGAGCGATCTCGCGATTCACGACAGCGCGACCGAGCGCCGCGACGCACTGATCGGCCGGCTCAACGGGCTCGGCAGAACGCCTGTGCGGGTCGGCACCAGGGATCCCGCGGGCTTCGATTTCGTCGCCAATGCGACACCCGCCGGGATGAAGGAGGGCGATCCGCTGCCGGTCGATGTCGCGCGGCTCGCGCCGACGGCCTATTGCGGCTGCGTCATCACACAACCCGAAGTCTCGCCCTTCGTCGCTGCCGCCCGCAGGGTCGGCTGCGTGACCGGGACCGGTACGGACATGTACGAGCAGCACCAGGGCATCATAGTGGATTTCCTGCTCGGCCGCGACGGCGAAGGGTAGGCGGCTGCCCCGGTGTCAAGGCACAGGTTGCGCCGGATGGGGCTTGAGCGATCAGGGCCGACGTAGGATCATGGGCCGGCGCGAGCCGGTCGCGCACGTTTATGTGAGAGGACCAGGGAATGACCAAGGGCAGGACCGTTGCGACGGCCATGATCGGCGCTGCAGCGCTGCTTCTCTCGCTGGCGCCCATGTCCCTGATATCCATGGCCCACGCCGCCACATGCGGCAGCTCGCCGGCGGGCTTTGAGGCCTGGAAGCGCGAGTTCGGCGCGGAGGCGCAGGGCAAGGGAGTCGGCCAGACCGCGCTCTCGGCGCTGATGCAGACCAATTACGCCGGTGCCACGATTGCGGCCGACCGCGGCCAGCGCAGTTTTTCGCTGACGCTCGACCAGTTCCTCGCCAAGCGCGGCGCCACCACCATCGTGGCCAAGGGGCGGCAGCTCAAGCAGTCGCAGGCCGCCTTGTTCGCCTCGATCCAGCAGCGCTACGGCGTCCCGCCCGGGCCGCTGATCGCGATCTGGGGCATGGAGACCGGGTTCGGCAGCCAGCGCGGCAACCAGAACATGCTGTCGTCGATCGCGACCCTTGCCTATGACTGCCGCCGTCCCGAATTTTTTACCGACCAGCTCTATGCCGCCCTCAAGCTGATCGACCGCGGCACGCTGTCGGGGGCGACCCGCGGCTCCATGCACGGCGAGGTCGGCCAGACCCAGTTCATGCCCAAGAACATCCTGGCCTATGGCACCGGCAATCTCGAGGTTGCCGCCAATGCGCTGAACTCGACGGCGAATTTCCTGAAAGCTCATGGCTGGCGCGCAGGAGCCGGTTACCAGCCGGGCGAACCGAATTTTGCCGCTATCGAGGCTTGGAATGCTGCCGGCGTCTATCAGAAGGCAATCGCCCTGATGGGACGGCAGATCGACGAGGGAGGAGGGGCGGCCGCGTTGCGTTGAGGCCGCATGAAGGCTCGGCCGCGCACGAGAAAGTTCTTGCGTTGAGGAACTGACGGCACGAGGTTTGCTTTGATCGGGGGCAGGGCTGGCATGAGGAGACTCAATATGGCTACCCAGATCGTGATGGACCAGACGGGCGACACGCGCCACGAGTTTGATCCTGACAATGCCGAAGCGCTGGCGCGAGCCGAACGGCGCTTTCGTGAGCTGACCGGAGCTGGCTTCACCGCCGCCTATCGTACCGGACCCGGTGAAGTTACCCGCATCAAGTCATTCGATCCGACCGCGCACGAAACGCTGTTCTATCCCCGCCTGGTCGGCGGTTGATCTGAGCTGCTCATGATCGCGGCAATTTGGCTCCGTGCGCCGGCGCGTGCGCGTCTGCATGCGCTGCGCGAGCTCTATCGGCGCTTCTTCGGCGAGAACACGCCGGATGCCCGCGGCCGCCGGCTTTTGGCCGAATGGCTGTCGCCGGCGCAGCGCGCGCAATTCGAGCAGCATCGGTATTTCGATGTCATCGGCTGCGATACCGGCAAAAGGTACCGCATCCACTACGGCACGGCCGCCAATGTCCATGAGATCGACGATGAGGGGCGTGCGGCGATGGGATGGTGCTTCGTCCCGTCAGGCTTTCTCGTGCCCGGCGACGTGATGCTGGCGCAGAAGGTCGCGCTCGAGACCGACGAGAACGCGGCAATCGCGCTCGCCAACCGGTTTCCGCCGGCCACGCACTCGGAGCACTTTTACCGGCGCCCGTTCTAGCGGCCGGAGGGCGTGCAGATCAGGAGTGCGTGGTGCGGTAGGCATCCAAAGCATGCGCCGCGAAGACAGCGACGCTGCAAAGCGCGAGCACGGCTGAGATCAGCTCGATCATAGCTCATCCTCCCGCAGCGGCTGGGAGACGAGATTTTGGCAGCAGGCATAATCCAAGATGAGGTCGAGGAAGAATTGCATGGTCGCCGTCCCTGTATGATTTTGACAACCAGATAACCGGCCATCTGTTTCAGGCGTGTTTCGTCGTTTTGGGAAACGGGTTTCGCGGGGAACCCGGGGCTGGCTTGTGCACCGCAGACCCGCTACATCCCGCGCTGCTCAGTCCTTCAGCCGGGCCTTTCGGGCGGGCGGCAAGTCATATTGCGAGGCAAAATCATGGCGCAGGTCGAGTGGTTCGACGATCTCACCATCGGAATGCGGTTCAAATCCCCCGAGGTGCAAGTCACCGAAGCCGACATCAAGCGCTTTGCAGCCGAGTTCGATCCGCAGCCGATGCATCTCGACCACGAGGCCGCCAAGCAGACCTTGTTCAACGGCCTGGCCGCATCAGGATGGCACACCGCCGCGATCGCCATGAACCTCGCGATCCAGGCCCGCCCGTTCGGCCCGCATCCGCTGATCGGCGCGGGCGTCGATGGCCTGCGCTGGACCATCCCGGTACGGCCCAATGACCGCCTGCATCTGGTCGGCGAGGTCATGAGCCTGACGCCGTCGAAGTCGAAGCCGCAGGGTATCGCGCTGGTGAAATGGACCATGTTCAACCAGAACGGCGAGGAGGTTTACACCTTCACCCCGATCGCCATCATCCCCAGGCGGGTGTAAGGCCGGCGACGTTCAGCATTGGCCGGGATCAGCCTCCTCGAGCCCTTGCGGGCCGCAGGCTGAGGTGGTCATCTCCGCGTGGGGAACGCTGGAGGCTGACATGAGACGATTCCTTCTTGCCGCTTTGCTGAGCGCGGGCGCCTTGGGCGCAGCCGTATCGAGCGCAGGGCCGGCGCTCGCGCAGCAATCCAAGGTCGGCGACTGGACCATCGAGAAGCGCGCGCAGGACACGCATTGCAATGCGAGCCGCGGCTACAAGGACAAGGAAGACGAGAACCGCAACTACGTCATCGTGATCACCTATTCCGAGAAGGCCATCGTGATCGTGATGATCTATGACGGTTGGGAGTGGGACAAGGTCGGCGAGATCCTCCGGGCCGACGTCGGCACCGATGACGCCGACATCATGAAGAAGGCGAAGTGGGAGGTCATGGACAAGACCACCGTGCGCGGCATCTTCGAATACGACCAGTCGATCATGGACCGGCTGTCGAAGGCCAGGCGTCTCTCGCTCGATTTCGAGGACGATGACGAGGACAGCATCGAGATGCAGATCCCGCGCGCCGGCGAGGCGCTGGCCGCGCTGAAGTTCTGCGAGGAGAACCGGAAGTAAAGCGCTGTGCCGCGCACAGCGCGCGCGATCGAGCAAGCAGCGCGAGGGCGCGTGACCCACAGCACACAGCCCGCGCGCTGTTCGCTTTTATCCTAGTCTTTGGCGAAAACGTCCAAGCCGCACCCTGCGGTTGACGTTACGCAAGGACGATGTTCGATATTTTAGCATCTCGCTGCACTGCTTTTTCCACGCCGAAGGCGACGATCGACCGCTCCGTCGGCTCTGCCAATGTCCAATGCGCAAGCTCCCTTCGTCACCGGGGCCGCACGCCGATCGCATCGTCCTTCCGATGACGATCCTCCAGGCAAACCGGTTCTCGTCTCTCGTCGGCGAGATCTACGATGCGGCGGTCGATCCTGCGCTGCGCAGCGGCGCGCTGGAACAGGTTTCCCATTTCGTCGGCGGGTGTGCCGCGACCATCCTGTCCCGCGATGCGGCAAGGCTCTCGATCGAGATTCACCAGCATTTTGGCACCGAATCCCGCTTCCGCCAGCTCTACCGCGACAGATATGTCGAGCAGGATCCTCTGCTCGATCGTCATCTTGCTTTTGCGGCCGGGCACGCCATCGGCGTGACCGATATCATGCCGCACGCGGACTTCGTGGCGACGAGCTTCTATCGCGAGTGGGTCGAGCCGCAGGGCGCGATCGACCTCGCGACCGTCGCGCTCGAGAGATCGGACGCGCGTACCACGGTGTTGCAGGTGTTGCGCCACCGATCCCGCGGAACCGTCGACGAGGCGATGCGCGAACGCATGCGGCTGCTCGCACCCCACATCCAGCGTTCCAGGATCATGGGCCGGCAGATCAGGGCGCGCTCGCACACCGTGGACGATCTTGCCGATGTGCTCGACGGCCTGAGCACGGCGATCTGCCTGCTCGATGCGGATGGCCGGGTCGTCCACGCCAACGCGGCGTGCCGGCAGCTGTTCGTCGATGCAAACCTGCTCGCGATGGTCGGCGACCGGATCGTGGTCCGTAACACCCAGGCCGACAAAATATTCCGCGGCCTGTTCGAAGTTGCCGCAGATGGTGAAACTCACCCGGCCGGTCGCCGCCGCATCGGGCTCGCGACGTCGGCGGACGGTCAGCACTATCTCGTCCAAGTCCTTCCATTGAAGCGGGAGCGCAGCCTGCCGCGAGACGTCGCGGCCACGGTGCTCCTCGTACAGAAGGCCGCGATGGTGCCATCGCTCGTGCCCGACGCCATTGCTGCGGCCTTCAGGCTGACGCGGTCCGAATTGCGCGTGCTGATGGCCATCGTCGAGGTCGGCGGCGTTCCCGATATCGCGGCAAAGCTCGGCATTGCCGAGACCACGGTGAAGACGCATCTCGGTCGCCTGTTCGAGAAGACCGGTGCCGGCAGGCAGGCCGACCTCGTGAAGATCGCGGCCGGCTTCACCGCGCCGTTTGTACAGCGAACGAGCCGCGACGACGACACCATGTGATTCATTTGACGGCGCGAGCCGCGCGGCGATGCAATCTCAATCCATTGTGATGAGCAGGATCGTCAGGTCCTCCGAACGTACGACGCGCGTCATTTGATACTTTCGTATATGGCGCCACTTGAATGAGAAGGGCAGCGTGCGCCACGGAACAATGCGCGCCGGCACCGGACGCGGGTGCGGGAGACGACAGCGCGTGAGCGAGCCTGCCTGTCGGTTGGAGAAATTGCGGTGAGCGGCAAGGTCGAATTTTCCATTCTCAATGTTTCGACGGACCACATTCCCGAAGACGAGCGTGTGTCGCTGCTGCGCGAATTCTATTGCCGCGGCGTGCTCAAGGCGGAGGTCGAGCCGACGGACGAAAAACCGTTCGCCGCGAGCCTCACATCCCATGGCTTGCCGGACGTCCAGCTGGTGATCGGCGGGCTGGTCGGAGCGCGGGTCATCCGTACCAAGCAATTGGTCGTCGACGGCAACGACAGCCTTGGCCTGATGATCAACCGATCCGGCATCGTCGAAGTATCTGCGCGAGGACGAGATCTGAGGCTTCATCCCGGTGACGCGGTTCTGACGAGCGCGGAGGACGCGACGATCTACGAACGCCTCTCGCTTGGAAATTGTCTGTCGCTGCGCGTGCCGCGGCGGGTGCTGGCGCCCATGATCGTGGACATCGACGACACCGTGATGCGAATCATTCCGGAGCGCGCCACCGGACTTCGCCTGCTGGTCGACTACGCGACGTCTCTGGTGCGCGAGCGCGCGTTCGCGGTGCCCGCATTGCGCCAGCTCGCTGTTGCACATCTCCATGATCTGATGGCGCGTGTTCTCGGCGCGACGGATGAGGTTCACGAGCTGGCCGGGCGCAGAGGCGTCCGGGCCGCGCGGCTGCGGAAGGTGAAGTCCTTCATCGTCAACAATTGCTGGCATCAGGACCTTTCGGTCGCGACCGTGGCGCAGGAATTCGGCGTGACCACACGTTACCTTCAGCGGCTGTTCGAAGCCGACGGCAAGACGTTCTCGTCCTTCCTGACCGGGCAGCGCCTCAAACGCGCCCATCGCATGCTGCGCGAGCCTGACTTCGCCGGGCGGCCGGTGAGCTCGATCGCCTACGACGTGGGCTTCGGCGATCTCTCTTATTTCAATCGTTGTTTCCGGCGGGCCTATGGCGCGACGCCCAGCGGCGTCAGGAGCGGCGAAGCGCTGTGACCGCGCGGTGCGCGGTTCGTGCGACCAGGCGGGTGCCTATCGCAGCGCGCGCGTTCGGCCGACTACGTCTTCTAAGCGCGCGGAGTAGAACGATGACGCTGTGTTTCGGACGGCGCCGGCAGTTGGAGTTGTGAATGCGCCGCTTCTTCTTTGATCTCCTGGTCGACAATGTCGTGAAGATCGATCCGGGCGGCATGGTCTTCGAGCAGGCCAAGGCCACGTTCGTCGTGGCCGACGAGATGGCGAGACATCTGTTCGTCTGGCGTGACGATCTGCGTGATCGCGACGCCTGGATCCGCGTCAGGGATGCGGGTGGGCGAGAGGTCTATCGCGCCGCGGTCTGGTCAGAAAATGTCGAGAAGGTCGGCTGGGACCAGGCATGACCGTTCCGACTTCACCCTCCTGGGCGGCAACGCCGACAACCGGTCGCGGCGCCAAGTGCTCAACAATGCTGCGGTGGCCGGCTTCGGCTTCGACTACCGCGCCAGCCGCAACGTGTCCGTGTTCGGCGCGGTCGAGGGCATGATGATGTCCGACCGGAGCCGCACCGGCACAGCGAAGGGTGGCGTTCGCGTCGCGTTCTGAGCCGGCATCAGCCCTGGCGGCTCGAATGCGATGCCCGCCGGCCGGGCCCCATCCGCCCGGCCGGCGCCTCCTCCGATCGGAGGACGTCGCATGCCGTGGTTATGGTATTCTTGGTGATATTGATCACTCAGGCCATTTATAGCCATGCATCGACCACCGAAGCTGCCCGAACTGGTCGAGTCCATCTATGACGCGGGGCTCGATCCCTCGCTGTGGAACCACGTCGTCGCCGGCGTCCGCGATTTCGTCGGCGGGCAGGCCTGCGGGCTGTTTTCCAAGGATTCGATCAGCAAATTCGGCGTCACTCATTATTATTGCGGGGCCGACCCGCACTATATCCGGCTCTATTCAGAGACTTATTCGAAGTTCGACCCGCTGACGGTGCTGCCGCCGCATGGCGAGATCGTCAGCATCCCCGATCTCGTCAATTTCGATGAATACCGGAAAGGGCGCTTTTACCAGGAGTGGATGCAGCCGCAGGGTTGCAGCGACGCGGCCAACGTCGTGCTCGAGACATCGCATGCGAGCTGCCCGGTGATGATGACGGTGCTGTCGGGCCGGCACATGGTGGACCCGGCGATGAAGCGTCGGCTCTCGCTGATCGTACCGCACGCCAGCCGCGCGCTGCTGATCAACCGCGCCATCACCTCGCAACTGACACTGGCGACGGCGCTGGTGGATGTTCTGGACAATCTGGCGTCCGGCATCTTCCTGCTCGATGCCTTCTGCCGGGTGGTGCATGCGAATTCGGCCGGCCACGCCTTGTTTGCCGCCGACGACGTGGTTCGGTCCGTTGCCGGGCAGCTCGTAACCAGCAGCGCGGAGGCCAATCAGACGCTGCGCGAGGCACTTGCGACCCGCAGCGAAATTGCCCTGCTTGCCACACGGGGCCATGCGATCCCGCTGCTTTCGCCGAGCGGCGAGCGTTATGTCGCGCATATTCTGCCGCTGTCGTCCGTGCTGCGAAATGGCAGCGAGCGGGTGGTCGATGCCGCCGGTGCGCTGCTCCTGCGCAAGGTGTCGCTTGGCGGGCAGTCCTATGGCGAGCTGATCGCACGGACCTTCGGCCTCACGCCGGCCGAGCTGCGCGTGTTCCTGTCGATCGTCGAGGTCGGTGGCGTCCCGGAAACGGCGGCAGCGCTCGGTATCGCAGAGACCACGGCGAAGACGCATCTGCATCGGGTGTTCGCCAAGACCGGCGTTTCGCGTCAGGCCGATCTCGTCAAGCTCGCGGCCGGATTCTCCAATCCGCTCGTCAACTGATCGGTCAATCGCGGCCGGGGTTGAACCTTTTGCTCCCACGATAGACTCAATTGTGCCGCCGGGCATGACGAGCATTTCGCGATCTCCAAGTCACCATTGGCTGTTCTGATGTCCCGACCTCCCAAACAGTCCGAGTTGATCGAGAATATATATGACGCGGGTCTCCACCCTGAGTTGTGGAGCGATGTTGTCGTCAAGCTCAATGCGTTCATCGGCAGCCAGGCTTGCGGGCTGATTTCGAAGGATCCGGTCAGCAAGTCCGGCGCGACGCATTATTACTGCGGTGTCGATCCGCACTACATCCAGCTCTATGCCGAGACCTACGCCCAGTACGATCCGCTGGCACGGCTGCCTCGCTATGGCGAGGTTCGTAACATCCCCGATCTCGTGAATTTCGACGAATATCGCCGCGGGCGGTTCTATCAGGAATGGCTGCGGCCCCAGGGCTGCGTCGATGTCGCCAGCGTGGTTCTGGAACAGTCGAAGTCGCCGTGTCCGATGCTGATCACCGTGATTCCCGGCAAGGGGATGCTCGATGCCGAGCAGCGGGCGCGGATGCAATTCCTGATTCCGCATGCGAGCCGGGCGCTGCTGATCAACCGGGCGATCGAGCGGAAGCAGCAGCGGGCGATCGCGCTCGCCGATGTCGTGGATCGGCTGAATGCCGGCGTCATCCTGCTCGATACGGCCTGCAACATCGTCCACAGCAATCCTGCCGCGGACATGTTGCTCGCCGCCGATGATGTCCTGCGGTCTGTCGCGGGCCGGCTGGTGGCACGATCTTCCGCGGCAAATTCGGCGCTGCGCGATATCTTCCGTGACGCAGGCGAGGTTGCCGTCGCGGCGGCCGGCGGGCGAAAGATTCCGCTGATGTCGCATGACGGCTCCTACTACGTCGCGCACGTCATCGCGCTGCCGTCGTTGTTGCGTGAAGGCGCGGCGGAGCGCATGTCGGCGGTCGGCGCCCTGTTCATCTGGAAGGCGGAACTCGACGGCCGCTCATGTGCCGGCCTCATCGACCGCGCGTTCGAACTGACCCCTGCGGAGCTGAGGGTCATGCAATCGATCGTCGAGGTCGGCGGTGTGCCGGAGACGGCCGTGGCGCTCGGCATCGCGGAGACGACGGTGAAGACGCATCTGCATCGGGTGTTCGCGAAGACCGGCGTCTCGCGACAGGCGGACCTCGTGAAGCTCGCGGCTGGATTTTCCAATCCGGTTCTGCACTGACGCGCTTTCCGAAGGCGCAGGCGAGTCGCTCCGGCTCGCGATAGGTTCAAACAGCAGCATCATTAGAAAGTTATCGCGGGTCGTTCGATCGAATGACGCGATTCTCCGCGCTCTCTTCTACGAGAACTCACGCGTTTTCTTGCTCGACGCGTTCGATCTTCGTGTGAAGCAACTCACAGCAAGCGGAAGTGAACCTCATCAATCTCTCGCACAAGTTGAGAGGAGATTGTCATGCGAAAGGCGTCACCAGCTCCGGCCGGCAAGTTCCGCGACATCGTCGCGCGCATCGGCGCGGCATTCCGCGCGCAGCGCGAGATCGACGCGAAGCGCGTGTTGCGGCGCTACAGCCATTTGCTGGAGCAGTCGCACGGAACGTCGCGTTTGAATGAAATGATTCCCGTCTGCAATGAAGAGGATATTTTTGAAAATGCCAACAGAGTTGATCCGCGCGAGCGCGCGGCCGGCCGCACCACGTTCGAACGCGCGTAACGTCAATATTGTCGCAGCCGCGCTGACGGCGGCGCTCGTCACGCTTCAACTGGTCGGGCTGGCAATGCTGGAGCGTTCGCACGCGCAGCCGGTCGCTCGGCCTCTCCTGAATTCGCACGATGCGGAGCTCTGCACCGGGACTGCCGATGTCCCGGCGACGCAGACACCCTACGATTGACCCGGAGAACGCATCGTGCCTGATATCACGACCAGCCTTCTCGTGAGCGTCGCCGTGTTCGCCGGCGCTTTCGTCTCGGGGCTCTCGGGCTTCGCGTTCTCGGCCGTGGCGGGCGCGATTCTGCTCCGCGTGTTTCAGCCGCTGGAGGCCGTGCCGCTGATGATGGCGTGCAGCATCGGCGTGCAGGCCACCAATCTATGGGCGCTTCGGCGCAGCATCCGGTGGGAGGGCAGTCTGCTGCTGATCGTCGGCGGATTGATCGGCGTTCCCATCGCGGTGTCGCTGCTGCAGAGCACGGACACGCATCTGCTCCGGCGCGGCTTCGGTATCATCGTCGCGCTCTATGCGGCCTACATGCTGCTGCGGCCGACGCTGGTGACGGCGGGCGAAGCCGTCGGCCGGCCCTGGGTCGCACTGATCGGGTTCGGGGGAGGGCTGGTCGGCGGCCTGACCGCGATGCCCGGCGCGATCCCCACGATCTGGTGCGACATGCGCGGCATGCCCAAGAGCGAGCAGCGCGGCCTGGTGCAGCCGTTCATCGCCGCGATGCAGGTCTTCGCGATCGCGCTGCTGGTCGGACACCAGGATCTATCGTCGAAGGTGTTCGTCGACCTCGCGATCAGCCTGCCGGCGCTGTTCGCAGGCTCAGCGCTCGGCGTGATCGCCTTTCACCGGGTCAACGAGACGGTCTTTCGCAAGACCGTGCTCGTTCTGTTGCTGCTCTCAGGGATTTCCCTGATCTAGTGGCCTGCGCCTTCGTGCTTGAGACCCTGGACCGGCGCCGCGCTGGTGTCGCTGCTGTGATGCACCAGCGGCTTGTTGCCGGTGACGGTCCGGAGCAGCACATAGAACACCGGCGTCAGGAACAGGCCGAACACGGTGACGCCGATCATGCCGGAGAACACCGCGACGCCCATCGCGCGCCGCATCTCCGAGCCCGCGCCGGTCGAGAGCACCAGCGGCAAGACGCCCATGATGAACGCCATCGACGTCATCAGGATCGGGCGCAGCCGCAAGCGGCTCGCCTCGATCGCCGCCCGAATCGGCGTGCGTCCCGCGAATTCGAGCTCGCGCGCGAATTCGACGATCAGGATCGCGTTCTTGGCGGAGAGGCCGACGAGAACGATAAGCCCGATCTGGGTGAAGACGTTGTTGTCGCCCTTCGAGATCCAGACCCCGAACATCGCAGCCAGCAGCCCCATCGGCACGATCATGATGATCGAGAGCGGCAGGGTCAGGCTCTCATAGAGCGCCGCCAGCACCAGGAACACCAGCAGGATCGCCAGCGGAAACACCCAGAGTCCGGAATTGCCGGCGATGAACTCCTGATAGGTCAGGTCGGTCCATTCGAAGGCAAAGCCCGGCGGCAACGTCTCCGCCGCGATCCGCGTCGCGACCTCCTGCGCCTGGCCCGATGAAAAGCCGGGCGCGGCGGCCGCGTTGATGTCGGACGACAAAAAGCCGTTGTAGCGGATCGCGCGCTCAGGTCCGGCGCTCTGGCGAATCGTGAGCAGCGCCGACAGCGGCACCATGTCGCCCGAGGACGAGCGCACCTTCAACTGCCTGATGTCGTCGGCACGCGCCCGGAACGGCGCGTCGGCCTGGACATAGACGGAGTAGGTGCGACCAAACTTGTTGAAGTCGTTGACGTAGTAGGAACCGAGGTAGATCTGCAGGGTGTTGAACACTTCGGTCACGGGCACGCCGAGCTGAAGCGCCTTGGTGCGGTCGATGTCGGCGAAGAGCTGGGGCACGTTGACCTGGAAGCTCGAGAACACGCCGGCGATCTCCGGCGCCTTCTGCATCGCCGCCATGAACGCCTTGGTCGCCTCGTTCAGCGCTTCATAGCCGAGACCGGCGCGGTCCTCGATCTGCAGCTTGAAGCCGCCGATGGTGCCGAGGCCGTTGACCGGCGGCGGCGGGAACATGGCGATGAAGGCTTCCTGGATGCCGGAATATTTCTTGTTGAGATCGGCCGCGATCGCGTTCCCGCTCAGGGCCGGACCCTTGCGCTCGTCGAACGGTTTCAGCGTCGAGAACACGATGCCGGCGTTGGATGAGTTGGTGAAGCCGGCGATCGACAGGCCCGGGAACGCGACCGAGCTCTCGACACCGGGCTGGGTCAGCGCGATGTCGCTCATCTTGCGGATGACCTCTTCGGTGCGGTCGAGCGCTGCACCGTCGGGCAGCCGCGAGAAGCCGACCAGATATTGCTTGTCCTGGCCCGGCACGAATCCACTCGGCACCTGCTGGAACAGGAAGGCGGTGAGGCCGACCAGCACCACATAGAGGCCCATCACCGCAGCCTTGCCCGAGATCACCTTGGTGACGGTGCCGCTGTAATTGTCCGAAGAGCGCGTGAAGGCCTTGTTGAAGCCGCGGAAGAACCAGCCAAGGCCCTTTTCCATGATGATCGTCAGCTTGTCCTTCGGCTCGTTGTGTCCCTTCAGCAGAAGGGCCGATAGGGCCGGCGACAGCGTCAGCGAGTTGACGGCCGAGATCACGGTCGAGATCGCGATGGTCAGCGCGAACTGCTTGTAGAACTGCCCGGTGAGGCCGGAGATGAAGGCCAGCGGCACGAACACCGCGATCAGCACCATCGCGATCGCGATGATCGGGCCGGAGACCTCGCGCATCGCCTGGTAGGTGGCGTCGCGCGGCGAGAGGCCACCCTCGATGTTGCGCTCGACGTTCTCGACCACGACGATGGCGTCGTCGACGACGATGCCGATCGCAAGCACGAGGCCGAACAGGCTGAGCGCGTTGATGGAGAAGCCGAACAGATGCATCACCGCAAAGGTGCCGACGATGGACACCGGCACTGCCAGCAGTGGAATGATGGAAGCGCGCCAGGTCTGCAGGAACAGGATCACCACCAGCACGACCAGTGCGATCGCTTCCAGCAGCGTGTGGATGACAGCTTCGATCGAGGAGCGCACGAACTGGGTGGGGTCGTAGACGATCTGGTAGGACACGCCCTCCGGCATGTTCTTCTTGATCTCGGCCATGGTGGCGCGGACGTGGTCGGAAATCTCCAGCGCGTTGGAGCCCGGCGCCTGGAAGATCGGGATCGCCACGGCCTGCTTGTTGTCGAGCAGCGAGCGCAGGCCGTATTCGGAGGCGCCAAGCTCGATGCGGGCGACGTCGCGCAGCCGCACGACTTCGCCGCGCGTGCCGGTCTTGACCACGATGTCGCCGAACTGCTCCTCGTTCGCAAGCCGTCCTTCCGCATTGACGGACATTTGCAGGTCGATACCCCTGACGTTCGGCGACGAGCCGACGACGCCGGCGGCGGCTTCGACGTTCTGTGCCTGGATCGACTTGACGATGTCGCTTGCGGTCAGGCCGTGCTCGGCCGCCTTCTGCGGATCGACCCAGACCCGCATCGAATAGTCGCCGGCGCCGTAAAGCTGGACGTCGCCGACGCCGTCGATCCGCGCGAGGCGGTCCTTGACGTTGAGCACCGCGTAGTTGCGCAAATACGTCATGTCGTAGCGGCCGTTGGGCGACAGCAAATGCACGACCATGGTGAGGTCGGGCGACGACTTTTTGGTGATGATGCCGAGCTGGCGCACCACGGCTGGCAGGCGCGGCTCGGCCTGCTGCACGCGGTTCTGCACCAGCTGCGTCGCCTTGTCGGGGTCGGTGCCGAGCCGGAACGTTACCGTCAGCGTCATGGCGCCGTCGGTGGTCGCCTGGCTCGACATGTAGAGCATGCCTTCGACGCCGTTGATCTGCTCCTCGATCGGGGTTGCCACCGTCTCGGCGATCACCTTGGGGTTGGCACCGGGATAGGTCGCGCGCACCAGCACCGAGGGCGGCACCACGTCCGGATATTCGGAGATCGGCATCGCGAACAGCGAGATCAGGCCTGCGAGGAAGATCAGCACGGACAGCACGCCGGCGAAGATCGGACGGTCGATAAAGAACTTTGAGAGATTCATGGCCTTGCCCCTGCAAGAGAGACAGCTCTCCCGTTACCGGGACGCGGGAAATACCCGCGAACCCGGAATCGAGATGCGATGTCTTGGTAGCTCTATGACGTCGTTATTCCGGGCACGCGGCCCGGAATGATGTAACTAGCGTTGCACCACGTCCTGGTTGCTGTGGTTGGAGGCCTGCTGCGGTCCCCGCGCACCCATCACCGCGACCTCCGTCTTGAGGAGAGCACCCGGACGCACGCGTTGCAGGCCATTGACGATGATGCGATCACCGGGCTTCAGCCCCGCCGTCACGATGCGCAGGCCGTCAACCGAACCGCCGAGCGTGATCGGCCGATAGACCGCGCGGCTGTCGTCGCCGACCCCCATCACGAACTTCTTGTCCTGGTCCGTGCCGATCGCGCGCTCGTCGATCATCACCAGCGTCTGCTGCTTCGGCTGGCCCATGCGTACGCGGGCGAACTGGCCGGGGATGAGACGCCCGTCCTCGTTCCGAAACACCGCGCGGACCCGGATGGTGCCGCTCTGGCCGTTGACTTGGTTGTCGATGAGCTGGATATGACCTCTCGCCGAGAGACCGCCGGATGTCGTCATTTCCACCGGGATCTGGTCGAGATTGCCGCGCTTGCCGGAGGCATCCGCGATCGAGTTCAGCGCGCGCAGCACGACCTCTTCATCCGCATCGAACGATGCGTAGATCGGATTGACCGACACCAGCGAGGTCAGCACCGGGGAGGCGGTGCCGGCGGCGACGAGATTGCCGACGGTGATCTCGAACTTGCCGACGCGGCCGTCCACGGGTGCACGCACCTCGGTGTAGTCGAGATTGAGCTTTGCGGTCTGGAGCGTCGCTTCTGCCGCCTTCACATTGGCGATGGCTTCGCGATTGGCATTGTCGCGCTGGTCGTAGTCGCGCCGTGTGACCACGGCATTGCCGACCAGCTGCGCGCCGCGCTCGAGCTCGCTCTGGGTGAACACGACGCGCGCTTTGGCAGCCTCGAGCTGGGCGTTGGCCTTGTCGACCTCTGCTGCGTAAGGCGCCGGATCGATCTTGAACAGCACGTCGCCGGCCTTCACCAGCGCGCCTTCGGTGAAGTTGGTCGCAAGGATCGCACCCGCGACGCGGGGACGAAGCTCGACACGGTTGATGGCCTCGAGCCGGCCGGAGAAATCGTCCCACAGCACGGTCTGCTTCGGTTCGATCAGCGCGACCGTGACAGGGACGGCCTGCTCAGCTGCCGCAGCCGTTGCGGTCGCCTGCGCGGCACGTAAGTAATGGCCGGTCGCGATCGAGCCGGCCACGGCGAGGGCGCCCACGATGGCAACGCCGCCGAGGAGGCGGCGGAAACGGCCGGTGCGGGGGGAGTTTTGCGAGGGATGCATTTGCGCGCTCCAGATATGTAGTGTTCACTACAGATGTGGAGCTGGATGTCGCAGTGCAAGATACTTATGTACCATTCACTAAGAAAATTGTAGCGGCATACCGCAAGAATTGGAAGACGGCAGAGAAAATAAAGCTAGAACAAATAGATAGGATTCGGCGTTAAGCTTCAGGCAGAACGTGAATTCCGAGGAGACAGGCACATGGGCATGGGACGCCCCCGCGAATTCGACGCCGAAACGGCGTTGGACCAGGCGATGGAAGTGTTTTGGCGCCATGGCTATGAGGGCGCCACCATTGCCCAGCTCACCGAGGCCATGGGCATCAATCCGCCGAGCCTTTACGCCTGCTTCGGCAACAAGGAAGGCCTGCTCAAGGCCGCGCTCGACCGTTACACCAAATTGCGGGGCGTCTGGATGGACGAGGTGGTCGCCGCGCCGACTGCCCGCGACGTCGCCGAGCGGATGCTGATGGGCATCGCCGAAAAGCAGACCGATCCCGCCAATCCGCCCGGCTGCCTGCTCGTGCAAGGCGGCATCGCCTGCGGCAGTGGCTCCGAAAACGTCCCCTTCGAGCTCGCCGCCCGCCGCGCCGAGAACGAAGACCAGCTCCGCGAGCGCTTTGTTCGCGCCAAGGCCGAAGGCGATCTCAAGCCGAGCTCTGATCCCGCCGCGCTCGCGCGCTACGTCTCGGCCGTCTCGGTCGGCATGGGCGTGATGGCGTCCTCAGGCTCCGACCGCGAGGCGCTGCGTCAGGTCGCGAGCGTCGCCGTGCAGGCGGTCGAGGCGCAGTCGGCCGACAGAACGTGACGGCCGCCCGCCGTTGTCAATTTGACGATTGCAGCGAAGGCGGCGGGACGAAGCCACCGAACTCGCGTTCAATCAACCCGGCCAGCGCAATCGTCGTGCGGTCCTCGAGATAAGGCCCGATGATCTGAACCCCGACCGGCAGGCCCGACGGCGTTCGCTCGATCGGTACGGCGGTCGCCGGCAGTCCGCAGGTCGAGGCCGGGTCCGCCCAGATGAAGCACGCATCGGCGTAAGGGTGCAGCTTTCCGTCGATGTCCAGTTGCCGCGCGTCGAACGGTTCGGACTGGTCATGCGGAAAGGCCGGCACGGCGGCAGCCGGATAGATCACGGCGTCGAACTCGCGGAAGAACTGCTGCCACCGTTGCTGCAACTGCAGGCGCGCCGCGTCGGTCGCCAGCCATTCGCGATGGATCATGCCCCAGCCCCGCGCACGCTCGGCCTGCAGGCTGCGGTCGTCGGGCGAGAGCGCCGCGGCAATTCCTTGCGCCTCTGCGAGGGCGGCCGGTGTCAGGCGCGGGCTTCGGGCTGCGTTCAACAGCTTCATGTAGAGCCGCGCGGAGTCGGCGAGGTCGGGCAGCGACGTGCTCGCACGTGCGACCCGCGCACCAGATTTGTCGAGCCGGTCGGCCAATCGCCCAATGGCTGAACGCACGGCATCGCCCGTCGGCATCAGCGGATGGGTATCGATCACGAGGATCCTGAAATCCTTGAGATCGTTGTGCCGCGGGGCCGGTAGCGCAAGGCGATAGCCGATCCCGTCGCGCGTCTCGTCGGGGCCGGCAATCACGTCGAGCGACAGCGCAAGGTCGGAGGCGGTGCGCGCCATCGGCCCGACGACAGCCAGATCGCCCTGGCCGGGGACGGGTAGTGCAGGCGGCAGGCTGTAGCCGCGCAGCGGGACCAGGCCGAGGCTGGGCTTGTGTCCGAACACACCACAGAAGTGCGCAGGTACGCGGATCGAGCCGCCGATGTCCGAGCCGATCGAGAGCGGACCGAAACCCGCGGCCAGCGCCGCGCCCGATCCGCCCGAGGAGCCGCCGGGCGACCGGCCGAGTTCCCATGGGTTGTTCGTCGCTCCGTAGATGTCGTTGTAACTTTGGAAGTCCCGCAAGCCGATCGGGATATTGGTCTTGCCGATGATGATGGCGCCTGCCGCCTTCAACCGCGAGACCACAAGGGCGTCTTCCGCCGGTTGGAAATCCCTGAAATGCGGAAAGCCCCATGTCGTCGGCAGGCCGGCGACGTTGAACGGTTCCTTGAGGGTCACGGGAATGCCGAGCAGCGGCAGCCGCTCGCCGCGGCCAAGCGCGGCATCGGCGGCGCGTGCGGCGTCTCTCGCCCGATCGAAATCGCGAACGATGATCGCGTTGATCCGCCCGTCCAGCGCCTCGATGCGCGCGATCGTATGCGCGAGCAACTCGGACGCGGACACTTTGCGAGCGTGCAGGGCGGTCAGCAGTGCGCCGATCGAGCCGTAATTCAGATCAACGTTATCTGCGGTCATCACGCGCTCCATTGTATCACATCGTCTCGGCAAACCGATCCGGGCGCTGAACATGCGATTTTGTGAGCGAGATGAGGAGACGGCACAACGGGAACCAGATCTGCCCGCCGGTCGGGGCCGCGTTAGGGGCGCCGACCGCCTCCACAGCGTCATGGCCGGGCTTGTCCCGGCCATCCACGCCTAACGACACGGCACGGAGAACGTGGATGCCCGGGACAAGCCCGGGCATGACGACCTCCTGTGCCCCGACATCGGGGTCAGAGCATCCGCAGGTCAACTAAGAGCTAACCTCAGGAAGCCTCCTTCAGCACCGGCGACGCGGATTCCTCCGCCTTGAGCTCCTCGAGGCTGCGATGCCGGGGCTCGATGCCCAGCGCCCAGACCGTGATGATCTGCACCACCAGCAGTCCGATCATCAGCGCCATCACGCCGGCCACGCCGCGCGTCTCGAACAGCGACACGACGAGAAACGGTGTGACGATGGTGGCGCCGCGCCCCAGCGTGTTGACGATGCCGGAGGCGCGCAGGCGGACCTCGGTCGGAAACAGCTCGGGGATATAGATGCCGAACAGAAGGGCGACCAGGACGTAGATCGGTACCGTCAGCGCGAAGCCGACAGCCGGCAGCAGGATCGGGTCGGAGATCATGGGGTAGAGGATTCCGAGCATCACCGTGATCAGGGATGCGCCGATGATGGTCGGCTTGCGGCCCCAGCGGTCGGCGGTCAGCGCGCCGATGGCCGAGCCGACGGGCGCGCCGAGCGCCATCAGCAGAGAATAGCCGAACGAGGTCGCGATCGAGAGGCCCTGCTTGACGAAGAACACGGGCAGCCAGGTCACGAAGCCATAGAGCAGGGTGTTGATGGTGATCAGGCAGACGGCGCCGACGATCATCCGCGACAGCAAGGGCGCGGTGAACAGCGTGCCGAGATCGGCAGATGCCGGGATCGGTGTCGTGGCCGCGGGAGGAGGCAGGGGCTGACCCCGCGCGGCTTCCTTCTCGATGGCTTGCATCAGCGCTTCCGCCTCGGCGGTGCGTCCCACAGCTTCCAGCCAGCGCGGCGATTCCGGCAGCGACTTGCGCATGTACCACACCACGAGCGCGCCGACGCCGCCGAGCACGAACATGGAGCGCCAGCCGAATTGCGGCACCACCACGGACGCGATCAATAGCGCCACGGGCAGACCGGTGACGACGCACACGGTCGTGAAGCCGAGCCATTTGCCACGGGTGCGCGCGGGCACGAATTCCGTCATCGTCGAATAGCCGACGACGTTCTCCGCCCCGAGCCCAACGCCCATCACGAAGCGGCAGGCGATCAGGAAGGCCATGTTCGGTGAGAACGCCGCGGCCAGGGAGGCAACGCCGAAAAGGAGCAAATTGAATTGATAGGTGAAGCGGCGTCCGTAGCGGTCGCCGAGGAAGCCGGTGCCGAATGATCCCAGCATCATGCCGACGAAGGTCGCGGAGATGAAAACCGCATTCTGGGCGAGGGTCGAAAAGCCTGTCTTCAGCGTGACGCTGAGCACGGTCCCGGCGATATAGATGTCGAAACCGTCGAAAAACATTCCGATGCCGATCAGCAGCATGATGCGGCGGTGGAATGGCCCGATCGGCAGCCGATCCAGACGGCTGCCTGCGTTCACCATTGTCGACATATACGCTCTCCCCTGACTGTTGTTCTGGTCGATGCGGCCCGCCTTCTATGGGCGGTCGGCCGCTCGTCGTTTTTGCTAGTTCAGGCGCTGCTGGTTGGCCGTATCGCGATACCAGTCGAACGGCTGCTCGTGGGTCGCGACCATCACGCTCTTGGTGTTGAAGTGGTCGTTGAAGCTTTCGGTGCCGCATTCGCGGCCGATGCCGGAATCATCGACGCCACCCCAGGGCGAGGCCGGGTCGAGACGGTGGTGATCATTGATCCAGACGATGCCGGCCTTGACGGAGGCGGCGACACGATGCGCGCGCGCGACGTCGCGGGTGCGGATGGCCGCGGCGAGGCCGAACGGCGAATTGTTGGCAAGCCGCAGCGCATCGGCCTCGTCCTTGAACGGCGTCACCGAGGTGAAGGGACCGAACACTTCCTCCTGGAAGATGCGCATGTCGGATGTGACGTCGGCGAACACGGTCGGCTCGACGAAATAGCCGTTGTCGTGACCCGGCACCTTCGCGGCAACACCGCCGGTGACGAGACGCGCGCCATCCTCGTGGCCGTAGCCTACGTAGGTGAGAACGCGGTCGCGCTGCCGCGCGGAGATCACGGGGCCCATTTGGGTGTTCGCGTCGAAGGGATCGCCGACGCGGATCGTGCGGGTCTTGGCCTGCAGCTTCTCGACGAATTCGTCGTAGATCGTGGCCTGGACGATGTGGCGCGAGGCGCAGACGCAGGTCTGGCCGGCGCCGATGAAGGCGCCGAACGCGGCGTAGTTCACGGCGCGGTCGACGTCGAAATCGTCGAACACCATCACCGGCGTCTTGCCGCCGAGCTCCATGGTTTGATGCGCAAAGACTTTTGCGGCCGCGCTGCCGGCGATGCGGCCCGCTTCGGTGCCGCCGGTCAGGACCAGCTTGTTGATGTCGCCGTGCTCGGACAGCATCTTGCCCGCGCTCTGGCCGAGGCCGAGCACGATGTTGAAGACGCCGGGCGGAAGGCCGGCTTCGGTGAAGATCTGCGCGAGCTTCAACGTCGTCAGCGGCGTGTATTCGGAGGGCTTGACCACGGTGACGCATCCGGTCGCCAGCACCACGGCCAGCGACTTGCACAGGATCATCAGTGGATGATTGAACGGCGTGCAATTGGCGACGATGCCGATCGGCGTGCGAAGCGTATAGTTCAGATAGGCGCCTTCGACGGGGATGACGGAGTCGCGGCGCGCCAGCGCAACACCGGCAAAGTAGCGGAAGAAATCGGGCAGGCGGGAGAGCTGGGCGCGGGTCTCGTTGACCGGCCGGCCGTTGTTGAGGGTTTCCAGCCGGTACAGGCTGTCGAGATTGGCCTCGAAAGCATCGGCGAGCTTGTTGACCAGTCTGGCCCGCGCGCGCGTGTCCATGCCGCCCCAGGCTTTGCCTTCGAACGCCGCGCGCGCGCTCTTCATCGCGCGGTCGATGTCCTCGGCGGTCGAATTGGGGATGCGGGCGATGACGTCGCCGGTCGCGGGATTGCGAACGTCGAGCATCACGCCGTTGCCGGCTTCGACTTCACGTCCGTCGATGAAATTGCCGTGGGTTTCGACGTCGATCGACGCGGGTTTCGATGGAATGTTCATGATGATCTCTCCTCGACGATGACGGCGTTGCGCTTGAGCGCCGGCAGAACGCGTTTTTCGGTGGCCCCGATATGGGCCTTGATGATGCGCGCCGCGGTTCGCGTTTCGCGGCTCTGCATGGCGTCGATCAGGGCGACGTGCTCAGCGACGAGCTTTGCCGGATCGTGACCCTTCAGATTGGACACGCTGACGCGGACCAGCCGGTCGGCCTGGCCGATCAGGTCGCACAGCGCCGTCGCCATGCGGCGATTGCCGGACGCATGAGCCAGCGCGGAGTGGAAGCCGCGATTGTAGGCGATGAAGTCTTCGTGGTCGCCGGAGAAGCGGCGAAATTCGTCGAGCGATTTCAGGACGCTGTCGGGAGCGCTCTCGATCGCCTCGGCGACGCAGGCCGGCTCCAGCGCAAGACGGAAGCGGAGGAGGTCGCGGGCGTCCGACAGCGAGATCGGCGTGACCCGGTAGCCCTGGCGCGGCTGCACCGTCACCAAATGCTCGCGCTGCAGCCTCAAAAGCGCATCCCGAACCGGTTGGCGGCTCACCGAATAGCGTTCGGCCAGATCCTGTTCCCGCATTTCATCGCCCGGAGTGAACCGGCACGCTAAAATATCAGATCGGAGAAGATCGTAGATGTTTTCGCGCAAAAGCATGATTCTAGGGACCTCGTTGGCTTCAATTTGGCAATCCTGATATTTCACGTCAAGAGCCAAATGCTTGAATTCCCTGACAGTTGATTTATCAATCGGGGGCCTCCACGGCACGCAAACGGGCGTGATCCCGCCGACGAAGTTAAGGAAAGACCGGACATGGACAGGCTTCTTGCCAACGGGACCGTCAACGCCGCGCAATCGGGCGATGGGCCGCCGCTGTTTCTCTTCCACTCGCTGTTGTCGGACCGTGCGAGCTTCGATGCGATCGTGCCCGAGCTTGAGGGATCGTTTCGCACCATCGTGCCGGAGTTGCCGGGGTTCGGCCGTTCACGCGCGGTCGAGGGCGGGCTCGTCGCTGTCGCGGACAGGATGGCGGAGGCCGTGAAGGAGGCTGCGGGCGGTGCGCCGGCGATCGTGCTCGGCAATGGCTATGGCGGCTTCGTCGCCTTGCAGATGGCGATCCGGCACCCGGAGATCGCCAGCAAGCTCGTCCTCGCCGATTGCGGCGCGGCGTTCTCGGAGCCCGGCCGCGAGGCGTTTCGCAACATGGCGAGGGTCTCGCGGGAGAAGGGACTCGAGGCGATCACCGACGTTGCGATGCGACGTCTGTTTGCGCCCGAGTTTCAGGCGCAGCATCCCGAACTGATGCGGGATCGTCGTGAAGCTTTTCTGCACACGGATCCCGATGTGTTTCGCAGCGCATGCGACGCGTTGGCAAGCCTCGATCTCCGCGCCGAACTTGCCGCGGTGAAAGTTCCTGCCCTCGTTCTGGTCGGTGAGCACGACGAAGCGACGCCTCCGCCAATGTCGTACGAGCTGGCCGCCGGTTTGCCGCGCGCCGAACTCAAGGTCATTCCAGGCTGCGCGCACGTGCCGCAGCTTCAGTCGCCCCGGCAGTTTCTGGTAGCTCTCAACGGCTTCCTGCTCTGATCTGCGCCTGGTCGATGCCGATCCTGCGCTCGAAACGGCGATGCCTTCCGAACGGTTAATGGCTTCTGTGCGGCGGGAATTCACAAGCGGGGATGATGCAGTCCTGCGCCTGTTCTGCCCGACGTGTCAAACGTCCTCGGGGGCCGCGCTAGCGCCATGCCGGAGCGAAATTCTTCAATGATTTGTACTGCGCATGGGGTTGTTTTCGCATTTTTTGTTGGAGCATCCCCAGGCCGCGAGGACCAGAGCATGGGCCGCCCACATTGAAGCGGGCCTCCTAAGAGTTTTTATACACAGTTCTGGCACGCTCCGCGCGTCAATATCCGCAACCTGCATCGTCGCCTCTCATTGCACGCACGAAAAGACAGGACCCGCGGGCATCGAGGGGGCGTGAGCCATGACTGCAGTTGCTTCGGACGCTGGTCGCGCGAAGGGCGGGATCGTGCCGATCCTGCTATGCGTGGTGCCGTTCAGCCAGATTCCGCTCGATGCCTATACGCCGGGCCTGCCGCAGATGGTGGTGGACCTCGCAACCGATTCTGCGTCGATGCAGAACACCGTCACCGCCTACATGCTCGGCATGAGTCTGGCGCTGGTGCCGGTTGGAATCGCCTCCGATACGCTCGGCCGCCGTAACGTCCTGCTCGCGGGGCTATCGGTTCTCATCGCGATGAGCATCGCCTGTGCGCTCGCCACCAGCGCATCGCTGCTGCTCGCGCTGCGCTTCCTGCAGGGCGTCGGCGGCTGCACCTGCCTCGTCGTCGCCTATGCGGTTGCGGCCGACTGCTTTCGCGGCCGCGAGCTCACGGCGATCTCGGGATTGCTTGGTGCTGCCTGGGGGCTTGCACCCGTGCTCGCACCGGCGGCCGGCGGGTTCATCGTCGAGCTGACGTCCTGGCGCGGGGTCTTCGTCATCATCGCCATCGCTGCGGCCATCGTCGCCGCGATCGTCGTGCTGCTTCTGCCCGAGACGCTGCCGGCCGAGCGACGCGCGCCGTTCGATCCGCGCCGCACGGCGAGCATTCTCCGCGAAGCGCTCGTCCGTCCGGGTTTCCTGGCCTTCGTGCTGGTGTTCGCCGCCGCGGCGAGCGCGCAACTGGCGTTCGGCGTCGTCGCGCCGTTCTTCTACCAGACCGGCCTCGGTTATTCCGCGGCCATCTACGGCCTCGTCGCGCTCGGCCTTGGCGGCGTCAATCTCGCTGGCGAGCTCGGCTGTGCGCATTTCGCGCGCTTCATGCCGGCCCGCGTGATGGGCTTTGGCGCGTTCGCGCTGTTTCTCGCCGGCGCCGTCGTCTTGACTGCGACCGGCTTGGCCGTCGGTCTCGATTTCATGTCGATCACGATCGGCGGTGCGCTGGTGCTCGGCGGTTGCGGCGTGCTGTGCCCGATGATGTACGGCATGGCGCTCGGCCTGTTCGAGCGCGACCACGGCCTGATCGGCGGCCTCATCAGCGCGCTCTGCTATCTCGCGGTGAGCGGCGCCATGGCGATCGCGGCGGTGTTGCCCGAAGCGACGCAGGCGCCGATCGGCTGGCTCTATCTCGGCCTCTGCGCCGTCGCAGGGACGCTGCTTGCGATCTCGCTGCCTTCGGCGCGCCACGCCACACAGACTTAAGGAAGGAACCCATTCATGACCACCGTCGGTATTCGCGGCACGTTCTTCGACTTCGTCGACGATCCCTGGAAACACATCGGCAACGAGCAGGCTGCCGCGCGCTTTCACCAGGACGGCCTCATGGTCGTCACGGACGGCGTCATCAAGGCGTTCGGTCCCCATGACAAGATTGCCGCCGCGCATCCGGGCGTCGAGATCACCCATATCAAGGACCGCATCATCGTCCCGGGCTTCATCGACGGCCACATCCATCTGCCGCAGATCCGCGTGCTCGGTGCCTATGGCGAGCAGCTGCTGCCGTGGCTCCAGAAGTCGATCTACCCCGAGGAGATCAAGTACAAGGATCGCAACTACGCGCGCGAGGGCGTGAAGCGTTTTCTCGACGCACTGCTCGCCGCCGGTACCACCACCTGCCAGGCCTTCACCAGCTCCTCGCCGGTCGCGACAGAAGAGCTGTTCGAGGAAGCGGCCCGCCGCAACATGCGCGTGATCGCGGGCCTCACCGGGATCGACCGCAACGCGCCGGCCGAGTTCATCGACACGCCCGAAAACTTCTATCGCGACAGCAAGCGTCTGATCGCGCAGTACCACAACAAGGGCCGCAACCTCTACGCGATCACGCCGCGCTTCGCCTTCGGCGCTTCGCCGGAGCTGCTCAAGGCATGTCAGCGCCTCAAGCACGAGCATCCGGACTGCTGGGTCAACACCCACATCTCCGAGAACCCGGCCGAGTGCAGTGGCGTGCTGGTCGAGCATCCGGACTGCCAGGACTATCTCGGCGTCTACGAGAAGTTCGACCTGGTCGGGCCAAAGTTCTCCGGCGGCCACGGTGTCTATCTCTCGAACAACGAGTTCCGCCGCATGTCCAAGAAGGGCGCCGCGGTGGTGTTCTGCCCGTGCTCGAACCTGTTCCTCGGCAGCGGTCTGTTCCGCCTCGGCCGTGCCACCGATCCCGAGCATCGGGTGAAGATGTCGTTCGGCACCGACGTCGGCGGTGGCAACCGCTTCTCGATGATCTCCGTGCTCGACGACGCCTACAAGGTCGGCATGTGCAACAACACGATGCTCGACGGCAGCATCGATCCGGCGCGCAAGGATCTCGCGGAAGCCGAGCGCAACAAGCTCTCGCCCTATCGCGGTTTCTGGTCGGTCACGCTCGGCGGTGCCGAAGGCCTCTATATCGACGACAAGCTCGGCAATTTCGAACCCGGCAAGGAAGCCGATTTCGTCGCGCTCGATCCGAATGGCGGCCAGCTGGCGCAACCCTGGCACCAGTCGCTGATCGCCGACGGTGCTGGTCCGCGCACGGTCGACGACGCCGCGAACATGCTGTTCGCCGTCATGATGGTCGGCGACGACCGGTGCGTCGACGAGACCTGGGTGATGGGCAAGCGTCTCTACAAGCAGAGCTGAAGCGAACGGTCGCGATGAGCGCATCTCCGGATCCAGCGGCCCAGGCGGTCGCCCTCGTCATCCAGCGCCGCATTGCCGACGACGGCTTTGCCGCGTTCGCGCGGTGGAACGGCGAGGTCGGCGAGGCGCTGAAGGCGTGGCCCGGCTTCCTCAGTCAGGAGGTCGTGCCGCCGCAGCCGCCAGCGCATGTGGACTGGGTGACCATCCTGCGTTTCGCGAACCCGGCCGCTGCCCGCGCCTGGCTTCAGAGCGATGTACGGGCGCGGCTGATCGCGGACGTGCAGCGCTTCTTCGTCGGGTCGGAGGACGTCCATATCCTTCCCGTCACCGGCGTTCAGCGCGACAGCGCGGTCTCCGCCGTGATCTCCTTCAAGGTCCCGGATGGACTCGAGGATGCGTTCCTCAAATGGCAACAGCGCATCCAGGCCGCGGAGGCCGAGTTCAGGGGGTTCCTGCGCCACAAGATCGAGCGGCCTATCCCGGGCCTGCACGACGAGTGGATCGTCATCCTGTCGTTCGACAGCGATGCCAACCTCAACGCGTGGCTGGACTCGCCCTTGCGGCAGACGCTGCTTGAGGAAGGCGCGCGCTTCAACGCCGGCATGAACGTGAAGCGGGCAAGCTACGGCTTCAATTTCTGGTTCCCGGCCGGCAAGACGCAGGCGCCGGAGCAAGGGCCCAGCCTGATCTGGAAGAGCAACCTCATCGTCCTGCTGGTGCTCTATCCCGTGGTCTATCTCTGGGGCTATTTCATCAGCGCGCCGCTGATCGACAGCCACGGCGTGCCGGTCTGGCTGTCGCTGTTCGTCGGCAATCTCGTGAGTACCCAGCTGCTCGGCTGGTTTCTCGTGCCGGCCGCCTTCAGGGCGCTCGACTGGTGGATCAAGCCGAAGGCAGCGCTCGGCCGCCAGATTGCGGGATATGCACTGCTTGCCGCGCTCTATGCTGGCTCGATGGGCTTGTACGCGCTGCTGCTCGCATGGCATTGGGGACGGTGAGGCCATCCACCGTGCGGACCGTTGCGGTGCTGTCGGGGAGAGGTCGGTCTCTGGACGCTGACGACCATGTTCGCCCTGACATTTCTCGGCACCTCGGCAAGCGTTCCCTCAGTGGAGCGCAACCATCCGGCCCTCCTGGTGGAGGCCGCTGGCAAGCGCATCCTGGTTGATTGCGGCGAGGGTACGCAGCGCCAGTTGCTGCGCAGCGGCGCCGGCTTTCGCCGGCTCGACCGCATCCTGCTGACGCACGGGCATCTCGATCACGTACTCGGCATCCCCGGTCTCTTCTCGACGCTGGGGCTGCGGCAGACCTCCGACGTGATGACCATTCATGCGGGCCCGGGCACGCTCGACATCGTCGTTCGCATGCTCGCGGGCTTGTGGGGCGCGGGCAGGGCGCCGATCCCCGTGGCGTTCGCGCCGCTGAGCGAGGGGCAGGTCATCGATGCCGGCGACTTCACCATCGACTGCTTTCCGGTTCGCCACCGCGACACCGACAGCTTTGGCTTCTCTTTCCAAAGCCCCGCGCACCGCCACCTTCTGCCCGAGCGGCTTGCGTCGCTCAGTGTTCCGGACGGGCCGATGCGCGGAGAACTGGCCGCCGGACGACCGGTCGTGATCGCCGGTCGAACCATCGATCCGGAGGACGTCCTGGGCCCGCCGGGCGGCGGTAGGAAGCTCGTCGTGGTCGGCGACACTGAAACCACGGACGGTCTATCTCGACATGTCGCCGACGCCGACTTGCTGGTGATCGAGGCGACGTTCCTCGATCGTGACGCCGCGACTGCGCGGGACTACGGCCATCTCACGGCGACCGAAGCCGCTTCGTTTGCCGCCGCCAACAACGTCAAGCAGCTCGTGCTGGTCCACATGTCGGGACGGTACGAGGATGAAGAGATATTGGCCGAAGCGACAAGGGTGTTTCCGAATACGCGGATCGCCGCCGACTTCGATCGCATCGTGATCTAATCGCCGTCACCGCGCTCAGCTCGTCAATCCCGACTTGATCGCGAGATCCTGGACTTGGGCCGTCGCCTGCATCAGCCGCGGCAGTGCCTGGTCGCGGAAGGCCGCCATGTCCATGCGCATCGCATCGACCGTGACGCTCAGGCCGCCGATCACAAAACCCTGAGCGTCGAAGATCGGCGTTGCCAGCGTGCGCAGGCCATAGGCATTCTCGCCGTCGGAGACGGCATGGCCTTTTTTCTTCACCTGATCGAGCCGGGCGAGCAGTGCATCGAGATCGGTCAGCGTTCGCTCCGACAGTTTGACGCGAGGACGCAACTCGAGCCGCTCGATCTGCTGGTCGCGTGGCAGATGCGCCAGCATGACATGGCCGAGCGCGGCGCTGTAGGCGGGAATGCGCGTGCCCGGCCGGCGGTCCATCTTGTGACGGTCGAGGCCGGCACCGACGCGCGCGAGATAGACCACGTCGCCGCCATCGAGAATTCCGAGCGAGGCCGCATCGCCGACAGCAGGGACGAGGTCGCGCAGCAGCGGCTCGACGATCGGCCGCAACGAGCCGCGCGACAGCACGGTGTAGCCGAGGTCGAGACAGGCGACGCCGAGACGGAACCGGCGGCTTTGCGGAACGGCCTGGAGATAGCCGAGTTCGGTCAGGGTCTGGATCAGGCGGAACGCCGTCCCGCGATCGAGATCAGCCCGTGCGGCAATCTCACTCAGGGTCAGCTCGAAGGTTTCGCTGGTGAAACTCTTGAGCACGGCAAAGGCCTTGCCGACGGAGGCGACATAATTCTTGGGATTTTTGGCGCTAGTTTCCGATACGCGCTTCGCGGCCTTCCCTGCGACCTTGGCCATGCTCGAATGCCCCACCATGACAGCCATGCCCTTGACGTCGGGCCGAGCTGATTTTACGACTGCACCAGCAAATAACAAATGTTCGCATTCCGAACAACATCGTTCTGACGATCGGAGGAAGTTTTGTCGACATCATCGCTGCACCCTCATGGCGTGTTCTCCGCCGCGTTGACGCCGCTCGACGCCGAGCTTGCTCCCGATCATGCGCGCTTCGTGGACCATTGTCGCTATCTGCTCGACGAAGGCTGCGACGGCATCGCGATGCTGGGCACGACGGGTGAGGCGAACTCCTTTTCGGTGGCCGAACGCACGGCGCTGCTCGAGGCGGTGGTGGCTGCCGGCATCGCGCCGCGGCGGCTTTTGCCTGGCACCGGCGTTGCCGCGCTCAGCGACACCATCGCGCTGACGCGCCACGCACTCTCGGTCGGCGTCGACACCGTGGTGATGCTGCCGCCGTTCTACTACAAGAACGTCACTGATGACGGAATCTTCGCCTCCTACAGCGAGGTGGTGCAGCGCATCGGTGATGCGCGTCTGAAAGTCGTCCTCTATCACTACCCGCAGATGTCGGCGCAGCCGATCTCGCATGCGCTGATCGAGCGGCTGCGCAAGGCCTATCCGGCCACGTTCACGGGCATCAAGGATTCGTCCGGCGACTTCGCCAACATGACGGCGATGGTCGAACGGTTTCCGGGCTTCGCGGTCCTCGGCGGCGCCGATCCATTGATGCTGCCGCTGCTGCGCAAGGGGGGCGCGGGCTGCATCACCGCGACCTCCAATGTCGTCGCGCGCAGTCTTGCCTATGTCTTCAAGCACTTTGGCGACAGCGACGACGATCCGGCGCTCAAGGCGGCGCAGGCGCGCATCGTGAAGGCGCGCGAGCTGGTCTCGCAATTTCCGCAGATGGCCTCGCTGAAGGCGCTTGCGGCTGATCGCACCAAGCATGCCGGTTGGCAGCGGCTGCGGCCGCCGCTGGAGTCCTTGCCGCCGGACCAGTTGAGAGAGTTGCTTGCGAATGCTGCGGCATTCGCAGCCTCCGCCTAAGCTCGGTACGGACGACGAGGCGACCTGATGTCCAACTCATTCCAGGATGCATTGGCCGGGCTCGCCGCGATCGTCGGCGACAAGCACGTCATCGCGTCCGGAGCCGACCAGGAGCCTTATGTGGTGGACTGGCGCGGGCGCTATCGCGGCCGCGCGGTCGCGGTGGTGAAGCCCGGTTCGACCGCCGAGGTCGCCTCCGTCGTCAAATACTGCGCCGACAGGCGCCTTGCGATCGTGCCGCAAGGCGGCAACACCGGCATGTGCGGAGCCGCGACGCCGGACGATCACGCGGGCAATGTCGTGATCCGGCTCGACCGCATGCGAGCCGTGCGCGACGTCAGTCCGCTCGCCAATACGATCACGGTCGAGGCCGGCTGCATTCTCGCCGAGGTCCAGAACGCGGCGCGTAGCGTCGATCGCTACTTTCCCTTGAGCCTGGGTGCCGAGGGTTCTTGCCAGATCGGCGGCAACATCTCGACCAATGCCGGCGGCACGGCCGTTCTGCGCTACGGCCCGACGCGCGATCTCGTGCTCGGGCTCGAAGCCGTGCTGCCCGACGGGCGTATCTTCAACGGCCTGCGCGCGCTGCGCAAGGACAACACGGGTTACGCGCTCAAGCAGCTCTTCATCGGGGCGGAAGGCACGCTCGGCATCGTCACCGCGGCGGTGCTGAAACTGTTCTCGCCGCCGCGCAGCTCGGCGCTGGCGCTGGTGAAATTGCAGGGTGTCGCGCAGGCACTCGAGATCATGGCGCGCCTGCGCGGTATGGTCGGCGACCGGCTCGGCAGCCTCGAAATCATGTCGCGCTCGCAGATCGAGGTGATCAGGGAGACCGTGCCGCACGTCACGATCCCGTTCGAGCTGACGACGCCGTGGTATCTGATCGTCGAGCTAACCGACGCGCTCGCGGGCGTCGATCTCGACGAGCCGCTCGCCACGGCGCTGGCGGATGCGATGGAGGCCGGCATCGCCGAAGACGTCACCCTGGCCTCCAACCTCGCGCAGGCGAAGGCAATCTGGGCCGTCAGGCACAGCGTGTCCGAAGGCAACAAGCGCAGCGGCTATGTCGTCTCGCACGACAGCGTTGTGCCGCTGGAGCGCCAGGCGGACTTCGTCACCAATGTCGAGGCGCGAATTGTGGCCGCGGTACCGCATGCCCGCGTGGTGATGCATGGCCATATCGGCGACGGCAACATCCACGTGATCGCCCTGATCGACCGTGCGCATTGTCAGGAGCCGGTGACGACGGCCGCCCTGGTGGCGCAAATCAATGAGATCGTCGACGATGAAACCGCAGCGCAGGGCGGGGCGATCAGTGCCGAGCACGGCATCGGGATCACCAATCGCGTCCGGCTGGCCCGTGTCGCCGATCCGCTCGATATCGAGCTGATGCGCGGCATCAAGCGCTTGCTCGATCCGAACGGCCTGATGAACCCCGGCAAGATCTTTGGCGCGGGAGCAGCATGACGATGACGGTCGTGCGCCTGCTTGCCGACGATCTCACCGGCGCGCTCGACACCGCGGCGGAGTTCGTCGGCCTGTGCGGACCGTTCGACGTCACCTGGGTGGATTCGCCCGCGGCTCCGGGCGCGCAAAGCCTCGCGATCGACAGCGGCACCCGCGAGCGGTCGAAAGCCGACAGCGTCGAGATCGTCGGACGGCTGGCGCCGCAGCTTCAGGGTGGGACGATCGCCTACAAGAAGGTCGACAGCCTGCTCCGCGGTGCCTGGGCGGCCGAGCTCGGCGCCTGCCTGCGCGGCGGCCCTTGGGCTTCATGCGTGGTCGCACCGGCCTTCGACTATCGGGGACGCCGTACCGTCGAGGGCCAGCAATTCGCGCGCACTGTACAGGGTGACTGGCATCGCGTCGGCGACAACCTGCTGGATCAATTGAAACTGGAAGGTATCGAGGCGCGGCAGGGCGGCCCTGACACGCTCGCGCAAGGTGGCGTTCAGGTGTTCGATGCCGAGAGCGACATCGACCTCGATCGCGTCGTCGAAATGGCGCGGCAGATGCCGGGGCCCGTGCTCTGGTGCGGAAGCGGCGGGCTGGCCGGCGCGCTCGCCCGCGGCCATCGCGCCGATGCCCCGAGCCGGCTGAAGCGGCCGGTGCTGGGGCTGTTCGGTTCCGACCAGGCCGCTACTGCCTCCCAGCTCGCAGCATGTGGCGAAGCCACCATCGCGTTGGCCGAAGGTGAGGGGGGCGCAGGCGTTCAACGCAAGCTGGCTGACGATGGCGTGGCGCTGGTGAAATTCGCGCTCGCGGATGGCCTTTCGCGCGCCGAGGCCGCCCAGCGGATCGCGCGCGAGCTGACGACGCTGATTTCGGCGCTCAATCCGCCCGGAACCCTGATCGTTGCTGGCGGCGAGACCTTGAAGGCCGTATGCGTTGCGCTCGGCGCGCATGCGCTCCAGGTGACGGGGCGTATCGTGCCGGGATTGCCGCGCTCGGTGCTGCAAGGCGGCCGTTGGGCCGGCGTCGACGTCATCTCGAAATCCGGCGCGTTCGGCACCAGCGAGCTGTGGCGCGATCTGCTCCGGGACAATCATTTGCTGAATATGGGGAGCCCGACATGACCTCTCGTCATCTTGCCATTACCATGGGCGATCCGGCCGGGATCGGCCCGGAGATCATCGTCAAGGCCTGCGTCGGGCTGAAGGACCGGATCGCGACAGGCGATCTGCGCATCCTGATCATCGGCAGCGGCGCCGCGCTCGATGGTGCCAGGGCCGCGCTCGGCGCTGCCGTTGCGATTCCGGAGGTGAGTGCTGACGATGCTGACTGGCCGAACCTCTGTTTCCTCCAGGCCGATGTCGAGGGCACCCCGATCAAGCCCGGCGTCTTGAGCGCCGATGGCGGCCGCTTTGCCTACAAGGCGATCGAGCAGGGCGTGCGCCTGACCCAGGCCGGGCGGACCTCCGCGATTGTTACCGCGCCGCTCAACAAGGAAGCACTCAACAAGGCCGGCTATCACTTCCCTGGCCATACCGAGATGCTGGCGCACCTCACCGGCGTCCGCGGATCGGTGATGCTGCTCGCCCACGGCAACATGCGCGTCAGCCATGTCTCGACCCACGTGGCGCTGGAAGACGTGCCGAAGCGTCTGACGCCGGAGCGTCTGCGCATGGTGATCGATCTCACCAACGAGGCTTTGCTGCGGCTCGGTATCGACAAGCCGAAGATTGCGATCGCCGCGCTCAATCCGCATGCGGGCGAGGGCGGTCTGTTCGGCCGGCAGGATATCGACGTTTCGGCACCGACGATTGCCAAGGCCGTCGCCGATGGCCTCGACGTCGTCGGCCCGGTGCCCGGCGACACCATCTTCGTCAAGCTGCGCGCCGGCCAGTACGATGCTGCAGTCGCGATGTATCACGACCAGGGGCACATCCCGGTCAAACTGCTGGGCTTCCAGGTCGATCCCGCGACCGGGCGCTGGCAGGAGCTCTCCGGCGTCAACATCACGCTGGGCCTGCCGATCATCCGCACCTCCGTCGATCACGGCACCGCCTTCGACATTGCCGGCAAGGGCATTGCCAACGAGCACAGCCTGATCGAGGCCATCGACTATGCCGAGCGGCTCTCCGCTGGCGTCTCCGCCTCCAAGTCATGAGATCTGGCGCACGATGACCAACGCCTTCACGCCCATCGAAATCCAACGTCCCACCATCCTGGAATTCGGCAACGGCACCATCACGGCTGCTGCGCGTTTCGCCGAGCGGATCGGCGCCAGGCGGCCGCTGGTGATTTCCGATCCGTTCAATGCGCGCCGCGTCGATGCGCTGGCGCTGCCGGGGGCAGTGAAAGTGTTCGGCGACGTGAAGCCCGAGCCGGACCTGCCCAATCTCGAGAAGGCCGTCGCGATGGCGCGTGACGTCAAGCCTGATCTCGTGGTCGGCTTCGGCGGCGGCAGCGCGATGGATCTCGCCAAGCTGGTCGCGGTGCTCTGCACCAGTGACGTGGCCTTTGCCGATATCGTTGGGCCAGAAAAAGTCGCCGGCCGCAGCGTCGCGCTGATGCAGATCCCGACCACGTCGGGCACCGGCAGCGAGGTGGGTACCCGCGCGCTCGTCACCGATCCCGTCAGCCAGAACAAGCAGGCGGTGCAGAGCCGCTTCATGCTCGCCGATATCGCCATCGTCGATCCTGATCTCACAATGACCGTTCCGAAGGAGGTCACTGCAGCCACCGGCGTCGATGCGCTGGCGCATTGCGTCGAGGCCTACACCAGCCGCAAGGCGCATCCGATGATCGACCTTTATGCGCTCGAGGGCGCGCGGCTGGTCGGGCAATATCTCAAGCGGGCGGTCGCTGACGGCGGAGATCGCGAGGCACGCGCGGGTCTCTCCCTGGCCTCGCTCTATGGCGGCTATTGCCTTGGACCGGTGAACACCACCGCCGGGCATGCCGTCGCTTATCCGCTCGGCACGCGCCATCATGTCGCGCATGGGCTCGCCTGTGCCGTGATCTTCCCGCATACGCTGGCCTTCAACATGCCGGCAGTCGAGGCGAAGACGGTCGCGGTGCTGGCGGCGCTCGGCCTGCCGGCGCAGAACGATGCGAAGCTCGCATTCGACGCCACTTACGATTTCTGCAAGAACCTCGGCATCGAGATGCGTCTGTCCGCGCTCGGCGTGCCCAAGGGCGATCTCGGCGTCATGGCCGACGAGGCGCACGCCATTCGCCGCCTGCTCGACAATAATCCGCGCGACCTCGGCCGGGATGCGATCCTGAACATGTACGAGGTCGCGTTCTAGTCACCTCCGCCGCGCGCGGCACCCAATCAACAAAACAGTAGCAGTAGAGGAAACTTCGATGAGATCGATGTGGCTTGGTCTTGTGTCAGCCGTGCTGCTGGCGACGTCGCCGGCAAAGGCGCAGGACGGCTACCCGTCCAAGCAGGTGACGGTGATTGTGCCCTTCGCCGCCGGCGGTACCGCCGACATCTTCGCGCGCATGGTGTCGAACCATCTGCAAGTGAAGCTGGGCAAGCCGTTCGTGGTCGAGAATGTCGGCGGTGCCGGCTCGATCCTCGGCGTGACGCGGCTGGCGAAATCGGCGCCTGACGGCATCACGCTCGGCCTTGCCAGCACCTCCGCGCTCGCGATCAACCCCACGCTCTACGGTCCGAAGCTCAGCTACCAGCCGGACAGGGACCTGGTGCCGGTCGCCCAGATCAGCGTCGTGCCGAATGTGCTCGTGGTGAATCCGAACAAGATCAAGGCGCGCACCGTGCCGGAGCTGATCGCCTATCTGAAGGCGAACCCGGACAAGGTCTCGTTCGGCTCGGCCGGCGTCGGCACCTCGCAGCATCTTGCCGCTGAACTGTTTCAACAGATGACCGGCACCAAGATGGTACATGTGCCCTACAAGGGCTCCAGCCAGATGCTGACGGATCTGTTGAGCGGCCAGATCGATCTTGCCTTCGACAACGTGCCGCTGCTGCTGCCACAGGTGAAGACCGGCCAGCTCGCGATGCTCGCCACTGCAACGCCCAAGCGCGCCGCCTTCGATCCGGAAGTCCCGGCCGTCGCCGAATTCCTGCCGGGCTTCGAAGCGGTGGCCTGGCACGGCTTCTTCGTTCCCGCGGCCACGCCGAAGCCCATCGTCGAAAAGCTGTCGGGCGAGATCCGCGCCTTCATGCGGCAGCCGGAGACGGTGCAGAAGATGGCCGAGCTCGGCGCGGCCGCGGTTGCGGTGGATTCGGAGCCGTTCAAGATCTACATCGCTTCCGAGACTGAGCGGTGGAAGAAGGTGATCGAAGCGGCGAACATCAAGCTGGAGTAGGGGGCGGTCGCTTATCTGGAAATGACGGACGGGTCGCTGTCGGCTCGGCTTCCTCGCGAGCCCCGCTGAGCGCGGGCCTTGCCCCTCATTCGAAGAATTCTCCAACCCAGTTGTGCCTGACAGCCTCGACGTGCCAGCCCATTGCGCGTTGCGCGTTCGGTAGGGGATCCGGCACGTCGCTGCGGACGTGGCTGTCGAGGCCCCGCGCACGGTGCGCGTGGCGTCCTTCGCTCCGCAGGCGAAACCTGCCTTGTGACTCGAAAATCCGGCTGTAGCCGTCGGTCGGAAAGAAAGTTCCTGCGATCGGAAAGTGGGTCGGCTGCTGCCGAAGCATCAGGAACGTGATGTCCTCCGCGGTTTCCGAGAGACGTGTCATGACTGTCCTGCTGAGAAACACCTTCAAGGCCTGGATCGACCGGGCGCCGGGCGCGCCGCCCAAGCTGGTCATGGTCGGCGACGTGAGGGTACCGACCGATGGCTGGCAGGCCCGGCTGACCAGGCGCTCGCCGCAAGGTATCAATCCGAAGATCCTGATCCTCGACGTGAACACGCAGCAGCCGGGCGGCGAAGCGCAGGAAGCGATCACCACGATCCCGCTCCGTTACGAGGAGAGCCCGCCGCAGGACGAATACGGCCAGGTGATGATCGCGAACGGCAAGGCTGAGATCGTGGTCCGCGTCTGCGGCTCGAACTAGCCTTTCGATTGTTTGCCCGCGGAACCTTGTGATCTTCTGTGCCGCGTTGCATAACGAGGGTTGCATTCGGGGCTGTTCGCTCTCTCGTTGCTGCCGCTTTGTTCAGTCGATTTTGGGGGATTTCCTGTGCGCCTCGGAAGCCGCATGCCGGACGTGATGCCTATCGTGGCCGCTTCTGTCGCTCTCTTCATCCTGCTCTGGCTCGCATCCATCGCGCTCTATGCGATGCCTGAATCCGACGATTATTGCGTGACGAACCGCGTCAACAGCATGGGTCTCGTCGGAATGGTCAAATCCTATTATTTGCACCAGATGGGCCGACTGACCTCGCTTGTGGCGATCGCCGCCCCCGCCGTTGTCAGCAAGGTGACAGGCGTCGATTATTTGGTCGTCTATCCGGTCATACTCATTTGCGGCATGGCCATCTTCTTGGCAGTCAGCGTTTATTGGGCTGGTCGAATGTGGACCGGCCTGTCGTGGCCAGAGAGATTTTTGGCGGGTGCAATGCTCTGCGCGGCGAGCTTCGTTCTGGCGATCAGTCTGCGGGAGATGCTTTACTGGATCTCGGGCAGTGCGTCCTACATGGTTCCCGCCCTCTTCGTGATCATCATCCTCGTTGAGCTGGTGCGGTCCGCAGCGAACGAAACCGTGCTCTCGACCGGCCAAATCGTCGTTCTCTCCGCAATCGGCTTCCTGGGTGCTCTGGCCAACGAGTTCACGCCATTTTGGATCGTGGCCCTCGTCGCCGGTTCTGCCGTTTATCGAGCGTTCTACCATCCTCGCCCGCAACTGGCGGGCCATGCAGTGATGCTGACGGCGACCTTCATCGGACTTGCGATCCTGCTTTTGTCACCGGGGAATGCGGTCCGGATGGCGGCATATCCGGAGGGGGGAAGATCGCCGCTTCTTTCTCGATGGGGTTGTACTATCTGTGGCTCGAGCTGGTTCGGCATTACACCGAATCTGCGACGTGGGCCTGGCTCGGTTTCGTGGCGTTGTTTTCGGTCTTCGTGGTGCCTTCGCAACCGAGGCCGACGGCGCGGCTGCTGGTCTTGATCGTCGGGTTCGTGGCGGCAGTGCTCGCTGGTCTCTACACCGCTTATGTCATTGCCTATTTTGCGACGGCGGAGGATCTCGCGACGCGAGGGCGGAATGAGGTGGTGGTTTTTCTTCTTGCCGGAGGGGGCTGCGTCGTCGCCCTGGCTGCCCGCTTCCTTCCCTCCCTGGGCCATCATGCCCATATTCGCATGACGGCCCTGGTGGCCTGCGGGCTCCTTTCTTTTTTGCTCCTCGATAGCGTCGCGCTGGGATACGTCCGCGCCGAGGAGTCGCAATTCGCGACCTTCTGGAGCGAGAGTTGTCCAGAGGCATCAATTTCTTCGGACGACCAAGGACCTGGATGTTGTCGTCCCCAAGAGATCGGTCAAGCCGTCCATGCTGATGGACGGTGAGCTAACCAAAAATCCGGGCCAGCTGCCGAATGATTGCGTCGGTGAATTCTATGGCAAGCGATCCGTGGTCTTGGGCGATTAAGTCAGCGGATCAGGCTGTAAACCCGCTCGCGCTTCGTGCGGGCGATCGCCGGCTGCGGCGTGCCGGCGTCGAGCGCGCGCATCATGCCTGGGTGAAGCCGACAGACCATCCCCATTGATCGACGTGAAGCGGCACGCCGGCGCGCCCGTTGATCGTGGCATGTGGACGTCGTCGAGGCAGGCGTGCCAGGTCTCCTGGTGCTGATTGCCGGAGCCGGCCGCGGGTGAGGGCGGACATGCCGCTACGGCGCGAACGCAGCGAGAACAAGCTGCGATGCTTACAGAGGGGCTAGACCGCGAACGCCGGCGCGGCTATATGAGCGCCAGCGCGCCGCTGATTTGCAAAACTTTTGCTGCGGCTTGCAAAGCTTCCGAAGAAAGTCTTGTGATATCAAGCACTTCGGTGGGGAATGGTGTAACGGTAGCACAACAGACTCTGACTCTGTTTGTCTTGGTTCGAATCCAGGTTCCCCAGCCAGAATATCGGAAAGCCCATTTCGCAAACGAAATCAGGAGCTTACCGAATGGCACAAAACCCGAACCCACCTAGCTCACCCACCTCGGTTCAAAGCACCAGCCCGCAGCAACTAGCCGACCTCGCAACCTTGCTTGCGCTGATGCAAACCGCCTCAAAGATCAGCCAGGAACTGGACACGCTTGCCAACCAAGTCGGCGGGTCGCTGGAGAAGATTGCAGAGCGCTTCGGGGTACCCTTTGGCGATGTTCATCAGACCTTCGTGGAGCAGCGGACCACAGGCAGGAGGACGCCGAAGGTCAACAAGCCGCGCAAGGCAGCATCACCTCGTTGATCAACACCATTCAACCATCACTTCGCCGCCGAAGGGTCGCGAAGGAGGGAGGGGCCTTATGGTTTCGCCATGGGGCCTTTTCTCTGTCCTGATAGGTTCTACCGCGCCTCTGCACGTTATTCGCAAAAGGCATGGCTCATCGCATCGGTATTGTTAGACCGAAATTACCGATGAAGCCCCATGCGGGACCTCACCGGCCAAGTCTGATCCAACCGCCTTTAGGCGGCTTCGTGTTTCACGAGGAAGCTTTTGGCTACTCGCCCTCTGCCTGACACGTACTCCACGCCAATCTCATGCAGAGCCTTGCAGGTTGCGTGAGAGGCGTTACGCAGGACTGCCCTCAGCTTATCCATGCCTCTTGGCTTCAGCCCAAGAGCGCGCTGCACAGCCGTCATAGGGACACTTTCGCCGGGCTCAGTATTCCGCATGAGCGTGATCAGTCCTGCATGCGCGCTTCCCCCACGAGGTCGCAGCACTTTCGGCCCATCCATCTCGAAGGACCACGGCACCACATCAATATCAGGCATGTCGGCCTTGATATCCGTCAGGATGGCATCGCCCATGCTATCGGCAGGAAGCACAATGAAGACGTCGGCTGGGTCGCAGCCCCCGTTCTCGTCAACGGCCTTGCGGCATCTGATGCGATTGATGGCCTGAATAATCTCTACCGACATTTGGCGCTGTTGCATCAGGCGACGAACATTGGTGTAGCCGTTCCACGCAGGCGACTTCAGCCAAGCATCGTCCTGTACGCCCTGAAGCGCAAAGAACACGTTGGTGGGCCATATCAGGTCGCGATACGGCAACCCGAATAGCACGGCCGTGTCGTAGTCCTTCCAGTCGTTGCGGCCGTCCACGGCTCCCCAATGGCCGAAGCCGACGCGCTTGAAGGGATGCTTGAAACTCTCCGCAGAGTGCTCGTAGTCCTTGTGAACGCATACAAACACAGACCTGTCAGAGCCTAGCTGAGCCTCAAGCGCCTCCAGCAAGCGCGCATAGGCGCCATACGACGTGACGCCGTCACGATATTCATAGGACAGCTCCTGCTCCTGGCAGGCCTCGAGGAGAATCGGCAGATAAGGACCGTGATGCCCGAGCTCGGCGCGCGTCTTGTTGTATGCCTTGTCGGGCTGGGTGCGGAGCGCCATGCTGCGCCCGAGCCGCTGCGTGGCGCCGTTGTCGCCGAGATAGTCGGCGCCGTTCTTGCTCTTGCTCAGACTTTCGTTCAGGGGAGGGAACTCACGCGGCACCCACATGCCTTCGCTTGCCTCCCACCGCAGCGCCCGGTGGCGGATATCGTCGGGCGGCGTCAGGCCGCGGATACGCGGACCACCGTCACGTGTCATGCCGCCGGAATGGCAGCAGTCGAGCATGGCGACGAAATAGCAGTCGTACGGAAGCTGTGAGTAGAGCTGGCTGAACTGGCGGTCGAGAATGGCGTGCTCGGGCGTCCAGTCGAAATCATAGGGAACGAGGCACTCGTCGACGCTATCCGGTGCGCCGCTCGGGCTGTATCTGGGAATCTGGGCGCCATGGCCCGAGTAGAACAGCATGCGCTCGTCGCCGTCGCGGACGCCCTCGAGCAGCCAGTGAAGCCTTTCCATGATGCCCTGCGCCGTCGCCCGCTCATTGAGCACGACGCGTATTTCGTCCGGCTTGAAGCCGCTCTCCTGTAGCACCGAGCTCATGAGGAATACGTCGTTGACGCATCCTTCGAGCCTGTCCGCGGGTTTGGGATAGTCGTTGATGCCGATCAGCAGGGCGCGGCGGGTCGGCCGGGCGTCAATGCGGGCAATCCCCCGCGCGGCGCTGACGATGGAGCGGGACGTCGGCACCGGGACCACGTCGTGCCAGACGGTGGCGACGGTCTCGGGGCGCGACAGGTACCAGGTCGCGTTGTGATTCAGGAGATCGTTGGGGACATCGAACGGTGTCAGCACCTGTTGAAAATTGTCTGCGGCGATCTCGAGCGGATAGGTGAGAACGCGATCTTCCCGGTTGAACAGATGGTACCATTTCCGGCAGGGAAGGTCCTGAATGCGGCCTGCGAAGATGTCGCGCACCGCGGGATTGCCGATCTGCGAACCGAACGTGACGAAGACCTTGTCCCTGATCGCACCGGGATTACGCACGAACGTGTCGTAGCAGATCAGCGAGCCGAGGCTGTGAGCCAGGACAACGTCGTAGTTGCCGCTCTTCAGCTTGTCGAGGACTGCGCCGCGCAGCGCGGCCTGCAGCTGTTCATCCACCGACCACTGGGCGACCATGCCCGCGGTCCATCTGATCAGGGTTGGTACATCTTCGAGGCTGCGTGTGCCCGCGAGCAGATCACCGACCCCGTGGACGGTCGCGCTCGCGAGCAGTTTTGCCAGCGCGATGCCATAGGTGATGAGGTTCGGCGGGCTCTTGTCGAACAGGTCGTCATACGAGAGGAAGTCGATGGCCGGGTTGAGGCTCTGATCGACGGACTGGACCGCGCGTATGATCGCCTCGGACCATGACTTTCGAAACTCGGCGTCGATCTCCGCGTGACCGACGCCGTGGACGCAAAGCAATGACAGGCGGGTGCTCATGAAAGCTGCCTTCTGCTCAATGCAATCTGAAGTAGCCGATGTTCGAGCGCAAACGTCCGGGATGATGTCACGGCGCCACGAGCTTCAAATATGAAGTAGCGCACGAAATCCTCGCGACAGTTTGCCTCACCTTGCGGGAGGCATGACGTGTCGGATCGTCCCGCGCCGCTTCGTCCTCGGGGCAGGCAACCCAAGGAGATCCGTGATGCCTTATGTCGATGGTTTCGTGCTGGCCGTGCCGAAGGACAAGATCGAGGCCTACAAGGTGCTGGCGCGTAAGGCCTGCGCCGTGTGGATGGAACATGGCGCGCTCGATTACGTCGAGTGCATCGGCGACGACGTGCCTTATGGCGAATTGACCTCGTTTCCGCGCGCGGTGATCGCGAAGGAGGACGAGGTCGTGGTGTTCTCCTGGATCGTCTACCGTGACCGGGAGACCCGCGATGCCGTCAACAAGAAGGTGATGGCTGATGAGCGGTTCAAGGGCGCCGACATGCCCTTCGACGGCAAGCGCATGATCTATGGCGGCTTCACGACGCTGTTGCGGGCGAGCGACGTCGTCGGCTGACGGCGTTTTGCAGGGTGGGTTGGCGGCAGCCACCGCCTCTGCGTTCGCGGAAACAGACGGGGGCCGGGTTACGCCAGCGGACCGCGCTTGGCGCAGTCGCAGCGTTAACCCACCCCTGCAGATGGCAATGACGTCCGCCGTTCGGGTTACCGCGTTCGCGCCGGACGACGCCGGATTTGAACGCTGCCCGCGCCGGCGCATTCGCTGCCTCTCCCATGCAGCATTGCGCAAGTCCGTTTCGTCTTGCCGGTGTCCGGCTGGCATGCCATCCTAGATCCACCAGGCATAAACAAACGGAAGCGGGCGCTTAGCCTGCAGCTTCCAAAATAGCTTGGTCGGGGAAACCCTTTGGGAGGTCTGATTTGATGAATTTCAAGCACGTCACCGGGCTGTTTTGCGCAGCCGCGATGTTCCTTACGCTGGGCTCCGGCGCGCAGGCCCAGGACAAGGTCATCAAGATCGGCGTCATCATGCCGATGTCCGGCGGCACCGCCTCGATCGGTGCGCACGCCAAGGCGGCGCTCGAAGTCGCCATGGACATCATCAACAACGCTCATCCTGAGCTTGGCAATCTGCCGCTGGCGAAGAACGCCGGCCTTGCCGGCCTCGGCGGCGCCAAGATCGAGGCTGTGTTCGCCGACAACCAGGGCAACCCGGCGACGGGCCAGAACCAGGCGCTACGCCTGATCACGGAAGAGAAGGTGGCGGCCGTGTTCGGCTCCTACCAGTCCGGCGTCACGCTGACTTCGAGCGCGATCGCCGAGAAATACGGCGTTCCCTTCCTGAACTCGGAATCGGTCGCCGCCAATCTCACCGAGCGCGGCTTCAAATGGTTCTTCCGCACCACGCCGATCGCGACCGATTTCGCCAAGATCTATGTCGACTTCCTCGCCGACATCAAGGCGCAGGGTGCCAAGACCGACGCCGTCGCGGTGGTCCATGACAACACCGAATACGGCACCTCGGTCGCCAACACGATCGCCGGCGCCTTCAAGGAAAAGGGCCAGCCGATCGCGCTCGACATCGCCTATCCCGTCAATGCGACCGATTTGCAGGGCCAGGTGCTGCAGCTCAAGGACAAGAAGCCCGACGTCGTCATCATGATCAGCTACACGTCGGATGCGATCCTGTTCGCCAAGACCATGCAGTCGCTCGACTACAAGCCGGCCGTGCTGCTGGCCGACGATGCCGGCTACTCCGATCCGTCCTTCACCAAGGCGGTAGGCAAGATCTCGCAAGGCGTCTTCAACCGCTCGTCCTGGGTCGTGGGACCGCCGGGCTCGGCGTCCGCCATCATCGCCGACATGTACAAGAAGAAGAGCGGCGAGGAGATGGACGACACGGTCGCCCGGCAGATGCAGGGCTTCTTCGTGCTGGCCGATGCCATCGACCGCGCCGGCTCGACCGAGCCTGCCAAGATCCAGGCCGCGCTGAAGGCGACGGACCTGAAGCCCGAGCAGCTCATGATCGGCTACAAGGGCGTGAAGTTCGACGACAAGGGCCAGAACATCCTGGCTTCCGGCGCCATCATCCAGCTCCAGGATGGCGAGAACTACGTCGCGGTATGGCCGAAGGCCAATGCCGAGAAGGCGCCGGTACTGCCCTACAAGGGCTGGTGAGATTGCCTGAAGGCGGGACCGCGCGTCCCGCCTTTCCCAGAATGTTTTGATCAGAGCAACGCAGCTCATGTCCTTCGTACTCGTGCAGGTGATTGCCGGCGGGCTTCTGCTCGGTGCCGTCTACGCCCTGTTTTCCTCTGGCCTCACGCTGGTGTGGGGCATGATGAACATCGTCAATTTCGCGCATGGCGACTTCGTCATGCTCGGCATGTACGTCGCCTATGTCGTCTATACCCTGATGGGGGGAGGGCCCATCCTCGGCGCCCCACTGGCGACACTGGTGCTCGCGACCGTCGGGGTCGTCGTCTATTTCGCCCTGATCCGCGACATCATGAAGGGGCCGATGCTGGCGCAGATCCTCGGCACGTTCGGGCTCGCGCTGCTGCTGCGCTATTCCGTGTTCTGGTGGTTCGGCGCCAACTTCCTGTCGATGCCGTCGAATATCGTCGGCGGCACCTATGCGTTTGCGGGCCTGCGCATCGAAGCCTCGCGGCTGCTTGCCGGTGTCGTCGCGCTGCTGGTGACATTCGGTCTTCACCTGCTCCTGACGCGCACATCGCTTGGTTCAAAAATGCTGGCGGTGGCGGAGGATCAGACCGCGGCTCAGCTCATGGGCATCAGGCCCGATACGATGCAGGCGATCGCCTGGGCCATCGCGGCCGGCGCCACCGGCCTTGCCGGCGCGCTAATCGCGAACTTCTTCTACATCGTGCCGACGGTCGGCGAGACGCTCGGCATCGTCGCCTTCGTCACGGTATCCCTTGGCGGCTTCGGCAGCGTGCCAGGCGCGCTCGTCGCGGGCCTGTTGATCGGCGTGATCGAGTCGCTCTCCGGCTATCTGATCGGTGCGGTCTACAAGGACATCGTCGTCTATGTCCTGTTCCTGTCCTTCCTCTGGTTCCGGCCGCAAGGCCTGATGGGCAAGCTCTGATGAGAAAGCTGCAATGCGGCGCTTGATCTGGCTCTCGATCGTCGCAGCACTGGCGATTGCCTATCCGTTGCTGCTGTCCTCGCCGTTCCAGCAGCGCCTGGGCGCACTGGTGCTGCTCTATGCCATCGCCGCGTCGGCCTGGAACATCGTCGGCGGCTATGCCGGCCAGGTCTCGGTCGGCCACGTCGTGTTCTTCGGCTGCGGCGCTTATGCCGCGATGGGGAGCTACGCCAAGTTCGGGCTGTCGCCGCTGTTCGGCATCCCCGGCGGGATCGTGCTGGCGGTGGGGCTCGCTGCGATCATCGGCGTGCCGACGCTACGGCTGTCGGGTCACTATTTCAGCATGGCGACGATCGCGGTCGCCGAGACCGTGCGGCTGATCGTCACCAACACCGACTGGCTCGGCGCGGCCGTGGGTCTTTCCGGTCCAACGGTCCCCCGCAACATCTTCGATCTCTCGTTCCTGTCGTCGCTGCCGTACTACTACCTCTTCCTGGTCGTCCTCGTGATCACGCTGTTCATCACCTGGTGGATGACCAACAGCCGCATGGGATTCTATCTGCGCGCGATCAAGGATTCCGAGAGGGCCGCACGTTCCCTGGGCGCACCCGCGAGCCGGACCAAGCTCTACGCCTACATGCTGAGCGCGGCGCTGACGAGCGTTGCCGGCGCGCTCTATGCGATGATGTTCGGCTTCGTCGATCCCGAGTCCGGGCTCGGCATCCTGATCTCGGTCAAAATCCTGATCATGGCGGCGCTGGGCGGGGCGGGGTTGCTGTTCGGTCCGCTGGTGGGAGCCGCGATCCTCGTGCCGCTGGAGGAGATCTCCAACAGCTGGCTTGGCGGCAAGGGGGCCGGCCTCACCTTCGTCCTGTATGGCGCGATCATCGTGCTGATCGCGCGCTTCCAGCCCGGCGGCCTGCTCAGCCTGTTCATGGGACGACGTAAGCCCGGCGCAGATAAGGGAGCCGGCCATGCTCCTTGAGGCGCGCGGGATCACAAAGGCGTTCGGCAGCTTCAAGGCGGTGGACGATGCGTCCGTCACGCTGGAGCAGGGCGATATTCTCGGCCTGATCGGCCCGAACGGCGCCGGCAAATCCACCTTCTTCAATTGCCTCACCGGCGACCTCAAGACCACCTCGGGCCGCGTGCTGTTCGAGGGGACCGACATCACCGACTTCGCGCCGGAGCAGCGCGCCGGGCTCGGGCTTGCGCGCACCTTCCAGGTGCCGCAGACCTTTGAAGGCATGACGGTGCTCGAGAACGTCATGATCGGCGCCTTCCTGCGCACCTCGCATCGCCACGGGGCCGAGACCAGGGCGCGAGCGGTGCTGGAGCGCGTCGGCATGAGCAGGCTTGCGGATGCGCCGGCGCGCTCGCTGGGCACACCCGGCCGCAAGCGGCTGGAGATCGCCCGCGCACTGGCGACCGAGCCGAAGGTGCTGCTGCTCGACGAGGCCATGGCCGGGCTCAACGCCCACGAGGTGAGGCTCGCCATCGATCTCGTGCGCGACATCCACCGTTCCGGCATCACGCTCGTCATCGTCGAGCACATCATGGAAGTGATCATGTCGCTCGCGAGCCGCGTGATGGTGTTTCACCAGGGCAAGGAGATCGCCCGCGGCTCGCCGCGCGAGGTCACCTCGAACCCGGCGGTGATCGAAGCCTATCTCGGCAAACGCGCGGCGAAGGCCGCGGCCGGCCATACGCCGGTCGAGCTGATGGGCGGGCGGGACCTATGAGCGGCGCGCTTCTTCGGATCGAGCACCTCGAGGTGCGCTATGGCGACCTCATAGGTGTCTCCGACGTCTCGCTGGAGGTGCCGGAGGGCAGCGTCGTCGCGCTGCTCGGCTCCAATGGCGGCGGCAAGACCACGACGCTGAACGCGATCGCGGGTCTCATTCCCGTGCATTCCGGATCGATCAGCTTTCGCGGCGAGGACATCGCCGGCCAGAAGGCCTTTGCGATCGTGCGCAAGGGGCTGGCGCTGTCGCCGGAAGGCTGGCGCCTGTTCGTGCAGCAGAGCGTCGAGAACAACCTCATGCTCGGCGCGACGCCGCTGCACGACAAGTCGCGCCAGACCAATTTGCTTGAGCGCGTCTACGAGATCTTCCCGCGGCTGAAGGAACGCCGCAACCAGCGCGCCGGCACCATGTCCGGCGGCGAGCGGCAGATGCTCGCGGTCGGCCGCGCGCTGATGAGCGATCCTAAGCTATTGATGCTGGATGAACCGTCGCTCGGCCTCGCGCCGGCGGTGGTCGAATCCATGTACGAAACCTTCGGCCGCCTGCATCGCGAGGGCCTGACCATCCTGCTCGCCGAGCAGTCGATCGAGCTCGCGCTGGAAGTCTCGGACTTCGCGACCGTGCTCCAGGTCGGCAAGAGCGTGCTGTCCGGCACGGCCGCTGCGCTCGCACAGGACCCGCAGGTGCAGAAGGCCTATCTCGGGGTCGACTGATTGATCTCCGCCTGGAGCAACAGCAACAGGCAACCGGCCAGCCGCGTCTCCATCTCTTTTGATCTAAGCGACAGCGGCCCGGGATCGTTGAGGATCGCGTTCACCAGCGTGCCCAGCACGACCTGAAAGCCGAAGGCGATCGTGCGGGTCTTGGCGGCCTTGCGTCCCTTGTCCATGGCCGGGAGCAGGAGAGGGGTCGCGCGTCCAGTCGTTGCCTTCGCGAGGGCCTTGAACGGCGTCCATTTGTCCGGACGGGTGTCGTCATGCTGAAGCGCGGCGCGCAGCACGCCCTCGTGGTTGCGCATCCAGGCGATGATGCCGCTGACGATGATGTGGCAGAGCTTGTCGAGGTCCGTATCCGGTGACGGCCGCCTGATTTCGCCCAGCCGCTGTTCGCCGTCGCGCGCAGCCAGCGCCATCAGTGCGTTGAAATAGGCCTCCTTGCTCTCGAAGCGGCTGTAGAAGGCGCCGACGGTGGCGCCGACCTCGGTGCAGAGCGCCTCGATGGACAGCTCCGCAAGGCTGCGCGTGCGCAGCATGCCGGCGCCGGCGCGCAGCAGCGCCAGCGTCGTCTCGCGGCTGCGCTTCTGGCGCGACGGGGCAACGCCGGGAAGGTCGAAATCGGGTTCGTCCGAGCTTGGCCGCATCCGTGCTTGCATCCGGCTAAAATCATAATCATAATTCGGATTATAATTTAGACGTGGCCGAGCCGCGGGTCAACCGCAGCCGCCGGGCAACCAGCAGGGAGAAGCAGATGAGCGCAAACAGCGGCACGCCGTTCCGCGGCACCGTCGGCAAGACGGTCGCGGAGTCGAAACCCTGGTGGCCGGAGGCGCCAAGGCCGCCCGAGGGCGCGCCGAACATCCTGGTCGTGCTGTTCGACGACGTCGGCTTCTCCGATTTCGGCTGCTATGGCTCGACAATCAAGACGCCGACCATCGACCGGCTCGCCGCGGAGGGGCTGCGCTACTCCGGATTCCACACCACGGCAATGTGCTCGACGACGCGCGCCGCGCTGCTGACAGGACGCAATCATCACTCGGTCGGCGTCGGCTGCCTTGCCAATTTCGATTCCGGTTATCCCGGCTACCGCGGCAAGATTGCGCGTGAGGCGGGGACGCTGGCCGAGATGCTGCGCATACATGGCTATCGCAACTACATGGTCGGCAAATGGCACGTCACGCCGCTGACCGAGAGCGGCGCCACCGGCCCGTTCGACGGCTGGCCGCTCGGCCGCGGCTTCGACCGCTTCTACGGCTTCCTTGATGCCGAGACCGACCAGTACGCGCCGGAGCTCGTCTCCGACAACACGCATATCGATCCACCGGGCACGTATGCGGACGGCTATCATCTGACCGAGGATCTGATCGACCAATCGATCCGCTTCATCGGCGACCATGTCGCCGACCGTCCTGACGTTCCCTGGCTCACCTGGGTCGCACTTGGCGCCTGCCACGCGCCGCATCAGGCGCCGGCCGATATCATCATGAGCTATGACGCCGAATTCGCGCACGGCTGGGACGTCGAGCGCGAACGGCGTCTGGCACGCCAGAAGGCGTTGGGGCTGGTGCCTGAGGGCACGCGGATGCCGGCGCGCAACGATGGCGTGAAGGCCTGGGAGGAGCACTCGGCCGATGAGCGCCGCGTCTTCACCCGCCTGCAGGCGGCTTTCGCCGGCATGCTTGATCATTCCGATCGGCATCTTGCACGGCTTGTCTCGTTCCTGGAAACGGCCGGCATTCGCGACAACACCGTGATCATCGTGATGTCCGACAACGGCGCGAGCCAGGAGGGCGGGCCGCTCGGCTTCGTCAACGCGATGGGGCCGTTCAACTTCAAGCCGGAGCCGATCGCGGAAAAGCTCGGCCGTATCGACGACATCGGCGGGCCCGACACCCACAGCAATTTCCCGCATGGCTGGGCGATGGCGTCGAACACGCCGCTGCGGCGCTACAAGCAGAACACCCATGGCGGCGGCATCCGCGATCCCTTCGTCATCAACTGGCCTAAGCGGATCGCAGGCAAAGGCGAGCTGCGGCACCAGTTCGTCCACGCCTGCGACCTCACCCCGACGCTGCTGGAGCTGATCGGCGTTGAGGCGCCGAACGAGATCGGTGGCTGCCCGCAGATGCCGCTGGAAGGCGAGAGCTTCGCGCGCTCGATCACGGATGCGTCCGCGTCCTCAAAAAGCTCGCCGCAATATTTCGAGATGTTCGGCCATCGCGGCCTCTGGCAGGGCGGCTGGAAGGCGGTCGCCTTCCATCCCTCGGGCACGCCGTTCGAGAACGACAAATGGGAGCTGTTTCATCTCGACCAGGATTTCTCCGAGACCGACGATCTCGCCGCAAAGGAGCCGGAACGTCTGGCAGCAATGATGGCGACCTGGTGGGCGGAGGCCGCGAGGCACAAGGTGCTGCCGCTCGACGATCGCTTCGGGCCGCGCTTTGCGGAGAACGCCGCACGCTTCCACGGTGCGCGCCACCATTTCGTCTTCCACGCCGGCATGGGCCACGTGCCGACCGATGTCGCGCCTGACGTGCGCAGCCGCAGCTACACGATCGAGGCGCATGTCGAGATCGACGAGGCGGGTGCAAACGGCGTGCTGATCTCGCATGGCGACGCGACGTCGGGCTACAGCCTCTACGTCAGGGACGGTCACCTCGTGCACGACCTCAACATCGGCGGCAGCCACCAGATCGCGCGGTCGGACCGCAAGGTGCCGTCAGGCGCGCGGCGGCTCGGCGTGTATGTCGAGCGGCTCGTGCGCAAGGAGCCGCCGGCCAAGGGGGCGCGCACCGGCGTCACCGAATATACGCTGCTGATCGACGGCGAGCCGGCGGGGTCGCTCCAGACCCAGCTCGGCTTCCACACGCTGATCTCGTGGTCCGGTCTCGACATCGGCCGTGACCGCGGCAGCCCCGTGTCGCATTACGAGGCGCCGTTCGAGTTCGAGGGGCGATTGCTGCGCGTCACCGTCACCATGCACAACGACCAGAAGCTCGACGGCGATGCCGTCGGCAACGCGCAGATGGCGCGACAGTGATAGGGAAGAGGCGGCGCAGCATCCGCGCCGTCATTGCGAGCGCAGCGAAGCAATCCAGACTGCCTCCGCGGAAAGATTGCTGGATTGCTTCGCTACGCTCGCAATGACGAGGTGAGAGAGCGTCCACTCCAACAGGAAACGGGAGCGGTCCTTACTTGATCTTGTCGTAGGCCGCCGCGAAATCGCCCAGCGGCATCGGGATCGCGATCGCCTCCTTGGCCATGTTCTGGAAGGAGACCTTCAGCTGCTTGCCCGACCGCAAGGCGGCGAGCAGGTCCGCCGCGATCGGCGTCGAGGCGTAGCAGCCGCGGTTCTCGCAGGTCTGGATCTGGAGGTCGAATGTCTTGCCCTCGTCGACCTGGAGCTTGGCCCCGACGGGCAGGTTGAGTCCGAGCGGTAATTGCAGCAGCGCCACCGGCGTGCGGGTGTCGGGCGCGATGCGGATGTTGATCAGCACGATGGTCTGGCCGGTTTTGGTCAGCACCGCGTTCTGCTCCATTGCGCATTCGAGCGGCGCGTCGCGGCTGACGCTGGTGCAGCGCACGACCCATCCGGCTTGCTGCGCACCGTCAGCCTGCGGCTGGGTCGGAGCTGGCGCGGGCTGTGCGGCCGGTGCAGGGGAAGCGGCGTTCTTTTTGGCGCTCTGCTGGGCATACGCGCCGCCTGTCGACAGCAGAAGGGCGGCGGCGAGGGCGACAAGTCTGGATTGCATGGACATGGCGAAACCGCGTTGGCGTGAACCGAGGGCCTCGCTGTAGCGTCGCGGAAGCCGCGGTGCAAGCTTACTCGGCGGCCTGCTTGACGGTGCTGTGCTCGGGCGCCTCGTGACCTTTGCCGTCACCCGAACGGCCCCAGCCCGAGAACCAGTTGTTGAGCTCGTCGAGATAGAGATAGACCACCGGGGTGGTGAACAGCGTCAGCGCCTGGCTGACGATCAGGCCGCCGACCATGGCGTAGCCGAGCGGCTGGCGGATCTCGGCGCCGGTGCCGTGGCCGAGCATCAGCGGCACGCCGCCGAGCAGGGCGGCCATCGTCGTCATCATGATCGGCCGGAAGCGCAGCAGCGCGGCCTGACGGATCGATTGCTCCGGCGTCTTGTGCTCGTCGCGCTCGGCCGCGATGGCGAAGTCGACCATCATGATGCCGTTCTTCTTCACGATGCCGATCAGGAGAATGATTCCGATCAATGCAATGAGGCTGAAGTCGAAGCCGGCCGCCATCAGGATCAGGAGCGCGCCGACGCCGGCCGAGGGCAGGGTCGACAGAATCGTAATCGGGTGGATGTAGCTCTCGTAGAGAATGCCGAGGATCAGATAGACCACGACGAGGGCTGCGAGGATCAGCAGCGGCACGGTGCCGAGCGACTGCTGGAACGCCTGCGCGGTGCCCTGGAAGCTCGAATTCAGGGTTGGGGGTGCGCCGAGATCGGCCATCGCCTTCTGCACGGCCTCGGTGGCCTGGCCGAGCGCGACGCCCTGGGCGAGGTTGAAGCTGATCGTGATCGCCGGGAATTGGCCCTGGTGGCTGATCGAGAGCGGGCGGACCGGATCGGTGGTCCAGGTCGCAAAGGTCGACAGCGGCACCTGGTCGCCGGTCAGCGGCGATTTCAGGTAGAGCTTGTTCAGGCTGTCGAGACTGCCCTGCATCTCCGGCAGGATCTCGAGGATCACCTTGTAGGTGTTGAGCTGGGTGAAATACTGCGTGACCTGCCGCTGTCCGAAGGCGTCGTACAGCGTGTCGTCGATCAGCTGCGGCTGGATGCCGTAGCGCGATGCGGTGTCGCGGTTGATCTTGAGCTGGACCGTGGTGCCCTGCGTCTGCTGGTCGGTCGCGACGTCGCGCAGTTGCGGCAGCGTCTGCATTTTGGCGAGGATTTTCGGCGCCCAGTCGTTGAGCTCGGTGAGATCGGCATCCTGTAGCGTGAATTCAAACTGCGTGCGCGTCGGCCGGCCGCCGAGCCGGACGTCCTGGGCCGCTTGCATGTAGAGGCGGGCGCCCGACACCTTCTCGAGCTTAGGACGCAGCCGGGCAATGATCTCCTGCGCCGACGCGTTGCGCTCGTTGCGCGGCTTCAGCGTGATGAACAAATTGCCGTTGTTGCCGGCGCGGCCGCTGCCGCCGATGTTCATCGCGATCGTGGCGACGTCGGGATCGTCCATCACGATCTTGCCGAGCTCGACCTGGCGGCGCTGCATCTCGGCGAAGGAGATGTCCTGGGACGCTTCCGAGGTCGCGGTGATCAGGCCGACGTCCTGCTGCGGGAAGAAGCCCTTCGGGATCAGGATGAACAAATAGATCGACAGGCCGAGCGTGGCGAAGAAGATCAGGAGCGTGGTGCGGCGCCAGGCCAGAGCATGATCGAGAACGTACTCGTAGCCGCGCAGCATGCCGTCGAAGGCGCGTTCGCTCCACTGGTAGAACTTGCCGTGGGTCACCTCGCCATGAGCGCGCAGGAAGCGTGAGGCCATCATCGGCGTCAGCGTCAGCGACACGAACATCGAGACGAAGATGGTCATCGCCAGCACGACGGCGAACTCGCGGAACAGGCGTCCGATGATGCCGCCCATCAGCAGCAGCGGGATCAGCACCGCGACCAGCGAGATGCTGATCGAGACGATGGTGAAGCCGATTTCCTTGGAGCCCTTGAAGGCGGCCGCCATCGGCGATTCGCCTTCCTCGATGTAGCGCGTGATGTTCTCGAGCATCACGATGGCGTCGTCGACGACGAATCCGACCGCGATGGTGAGCGCCATCAGCGATAGATTGTCGAGCGAATAGCCAACCACCCACATCAGGGCGCACGCGCCCAGTAGCGCCAGCGGAACCGTGATGGTGGGAATGACCGTCGCCCAGAAGCTGCGCAGGAAGACGAAGATGACCATGACCACGAGGGCAATGGTCAGCAGCAGCGTGAACTGGACGTCCTCGACCGCGGCGCGGATGGTCGTGGTGCGGTCGCTGATCAACTCGATCTTGATCGCGGGCGGAATCGCCGCGACGAGGCGGGGCAGGGTGGCCTTGATCCGGTCGACGGTCTCGATGACGTTGGCGCCCGGCTGCTTGAACACCACCAGGAACACGCCACGCTTGCCGTTGGCCCAGGCTGCCTGCTTGGCGTCCTCGGCGCCGCTCACCGCCTGTCCGATGTCGCGGATTCGAAGCGGACCGCCATTGCGATAGGCGATGACGACGTCGTTCCAGTCCTTGGACTGGGTGAGCTGGTCGTTGGCGTAGATCGTGTAGGCGCGCTTCGGCCCGTCGATATTGCCCTTGGGGCTGTCGACTGTGGTGATCGCGATCTGGCTGCGCACGTCCTCCAGCGACAGGCCCTTGGCGACGAGTTTCGCCGGGTCGATCTGAATGCGGATGGAGGGCTTCTGCTGGCCGCCGATGAAGACCTGCGCGACGCCCGAGAGCTGGCTGATCTGCTGGGCAAGCTGGGCGTCGACGGCATCGCTGACGGTGGTCAGCGGCAGTGTATCGGATGTTGCCGAGAGCAGCAGGATCGGCGCGTCGGCCGGGTTGACCTTGCGGTAGGTCGGCGGCGAGGGCAGATTCTTCGGCAATTGACCGCTTGCGGCGTTGATGGCGCCCTGCACGTCGTTGGCGGCGCCGTCGATGCTGCGGTTGAGGTCGAACTGGATGGTGATCGAGGCGGTTCCCAGATAGCTCGTCGAGGTCATCTGGGCGATGCCGGGAATCTGGGCGAATTGCCGCTCGAGCGGCTGGGCCACCGACGAGGCCATCGTCTCGGGGCTGCCGCCCGGCAAATTGGCTGTGATCTGGATGGTCGGGAAGTCCACCTGCGGCAGCGGCGCGACCGGCAGCAGGGGATAGGCGACGAGACCGACGAAGAGGATGCCGGCCATCAGCAGCGAGGTGCCGATGGGATAACGGATGAAAGGTGCCGAAATCCCGCCCTCGGTCATTCCTGTCGTACCTTATTCTGGCTCGGATCCGAGCTTGCTACGGCCGTCGAGACGAGGCTTCCGGGCTGGACCTTGAACTGGCCGCCGGTGATCACCTGTTGACCCGGGCTCAAGCCTTCGTCGACCACCGAACGGCCGTCGATGGCGTAGCTGACCTTGATCTTGTGCACTTCCGCCTTGTTGTCCTGATTGACGGTATAGGCGTAGAGGCCGTTGGTCGAATGCTGAACCGCGTCATCCGGAACCACGGTCGCGTCCTTCAGGGTGCGTACCAGAAGGCGCGTCGAAACCGACTGGCCCGGCCACAGCGTGTGTTCCTTGTTGTCGAACACCGCCTTGAGCCGAATAGTCCCGCTGGTCGTGTCGACCTGATTGTTGATGACCGCGAGCTTGCCCTCGGCCAACGTTTTCTTGCCGTCGGTGGTGAACGCGATCACCTTGAGCGCGCCGGCCTTCTGGCCTTCGCTGATATAAGGCAGCTGGTCTTCCGGCGCGGTGAAGATCACCGAGATCGGCTCGACCTGCGAGATCGTCACGATTCCCGTCTGCGTGGAGGCGTTGACGATGTTGCCAACGTCGACCAGGCGCAGCCCGGCCACGCCGGTGAACGGCGCCTTGATCTGGGTGTAGTCGAGCTGGGTCTGGGCGTTGGAGATGGCGGCTTCGTCGGCGGCGATCTGGGCGGTCAGCTGCGCGACGGTGGAACGCTGGGTGTCGACCCGCTGCGCAGTCGCGAACTCGCCAAGCTTCATGGCACGCTGGAGCTCGAGATTGGCGTTGGCCAGATTCGCCTCGTCCTGCGCCTTCTTGGCCTTGGCCTGGTCGAGCGTGGCTTGATAGGGCCGGGGATCGATCGAGACCAGAAGCTCGTCCTGCTTGACCATCTGGCCTTCGCTGAAGGCGATCTTGTCGATCTGGCCGTCAACCCGGCTCCGGACCTGTACGGTGTTGAAGCCCTGAACCGTGCCGAGACCGGTCAGATATACCGGAAAGTCGGCCTTCTGGACCGGCGAAACGCTGACGGGGATGGCGGGCGGACGCGCCGGACCCTTCTGAGCCGTCTGGGTTTTTCCGGCCTCGGGCGAGCCGAATTTCTGCCAGCCATAGTAACCCGCGGAGGCCACGGCCGCGATGATCAGAATCCAGAGGATCGGCCGTGTTTTTTTCATGTCGGCTCGTTGGCTTTTACGCCCAAAACTACGAATTGTGGAGCAATCATAGGGTTCCAGCGCGCTTGTATAATACACGCCAAGTTCCAGTGTAAACAGCACTATCGGTTCGGAATCCTAAACAATTGGAAAGCTTTGCACTGTCTAGGCAGCTCCGTGACACTACGGTGTGCAGTGCTGCATTTTCCCGGCGCGAGCGATCCGCGCGCAAATCTTGGGCAATGCCCGGAGCCGGTGTGGGCGGCTTGCAGAGCTGTCCGCAAGGGCGCCCCGGCTGTGCTGCGAAGTGAGCCGGGATCAACCCCCGTGAGAACGGTTCTAATTCGCCTGCACGGCGTTTCGGTTGTCAGGAAATCCGGCATCGGTCATATCGGCCCCGCCACAACGGGAGCGCAGGATGGACGAACTGAACGGCAAGCTGATCGCGTGCCAGATTCTGATCACGGGACTGATCGCGCGCGTCGCCAACGAGCAGCGCGATCCCTTGCGATTCCTGACCGACTTCCGGGACGAGATCAAAGCCGTCGTTGGCGGCGTCAACATCGCCGGCATGGACAACTCCGATCGCGTGCGCGCCGTCGCGCAGAAAACCGTCGACGAATTGTTCTCGCTGATGAAGCCGCCGAGCAGCGATTGAGAGCGGCGCCGCTGCTCGCGCCTGCGCAGCTCTCGCATGCGCCCATGTTTCCAGATTGAAATCTGCACCGAGTCCGATCTGGATGAATTCAAATGTGCTGGCAGATCAATCGCATTGACCTGCTTTTCTCCGACCGATAGCACCGCCCCATCGTTCGCGTTTCTGCATCGACGAAGCGCATCAGCTCGAAGGTTGATGCGGCACGACGAGATCGCAGCGCTCAATGTCCAGATTAGAACGGTTCAAGTTTAGAACCATTTAAAACTGCGGCGCACTCAACCGAGTTTAGAATTGCTTTGAAATGGTCGGATTCAAACGGAGTGTTGCAGAGATCGCGTTGACCCCCATGAACACGCCCGATAGCACCAATGCGTCGCGTTGTCGCAACGCGACCAATGGAAGCATAAGCACTGTGGGGCGTGTGATGGGCATGATGAAAACACCGCGATCGTTGCGTTCGGATGCGGATCGGAAATCCTTCGGCAACAATTTCGACACTGCGACCGGCAAGACTGTGTCCACGGTCGCCAGTTTGATTGCGGTCGCGACGGTCTCGACCGGCGCACAGGCGCAGCAGACCAATCTGCCCCCCGTGAACGTCGATGCGCCTCAGCAGCGTCCGCGTCCGACCGCTTCGAAGCCCACCGCCGATCAGATTCGTGCGCGCAACGCGCTGCGGCGCGCGGCGCAGCGGCAGCAGGCCGCACAAGCGCCTGTCGCCAATCCGAGCCCTGGTCCTGCCGATCGTGATCCGTACGCAAATCCCGCCGCGCCTTACATGGCCACCCGAGTGCAAGCGTCAGGTAAATTCCCTGAGCCAATCCTCAACACGCCAAAATCGATCACCGTGCTTACAAAGGATGTGCTGGAGGACAAGAACGCCACGACGCTGAAGCAGGCGATCCTGAGCACGGCCGGCGTGACGCTCGGAACGGGTGAGGGCGGCAATGCCTTCGGTGACCGCTTCTTCATTCGCGGCTTCGATGCCCGCAACGACGTCTTCATCGACGGCGTGCGCGACGCGGGCGTCAGCGTCCGTGAAAACTTCTTCACCGAGCAGGTCGAAATTCTGCGTGGTCCGGGCTCAACTTTCGCGGGCCGCGGTGTCGCCGGTGGTGCGATCAACATCGTCACCAAGCAGGCGACGACCGAGAAGAGCTTCTACAACATGGACACCACGTTTGGCACCGACATGACCAAGCGCGTGGTGCTCGACGTCAACCAGGTGATCAACCCGACCTGGTCGGTGCGCGCGGGCGGACTGTTTCAGGACGCCAATGTCGCTGGGCGAAGCTATGTGACCGACAATCGCGACGGCGCATTCGTCGCGACGATATGGAAGCCTCTGGATGCAGTCAAAATCACTGCCAACTACATCCATACCGAACTGACCGGACTCCCGGACTTCGGCGTGCCTTACTATCGGCCGAGCACGGCGACGACCGCCGGCGGCCCGTTCACCGATTTCGGGGTTAATCGTAAGAATTGGTACGGCTTCCTCAACCGAGACTTCTACCGGACCGGCCAGGACATTGGTTCGCTCAACGCCGAGGTTTACGTCACGCCAGATCTCTTGATCACCAATAGGTTCAGGGATTCTCACTCCACGCAGAACTACATTGGAACGCTGCCTGAAGCGCCGACACTCGCCCCAGGGGCTCCGTTTACGGCCTACACCCTCAGTGCGAATCCGCAGAGCCGCTACCAGGTCACGGACGTCATCGCCAATCAGACGGAGGCGACTTACAAGTTCAGTGATAGCGCAGGCTTCAAACACACTGCGCTTGCCGGGTTTGAATACGACCACGAGACCTCGTCTATCAACAGCTATACCGGCCTTGCTTCGGAGGCGCTGCCTGGCGGCTTTACCGGCAACTCGCTGACAGGCGTGAGCGTGTTCAGTCCGCAATACACAAACCTTCCCTTCGGGATTCCCGGAGGTTTGACGCAGAAGCCGACCAACATCGCGATCGATACCAAGAGCGTATACGTGCTGGATACGGCCAACTACAACGACGTCCTGATCCTGAATGGTGGCGTTCGGTTTGATGACTACAATATCAAGGTGAACGGCTGGGGTTCGGTCAACGGGGGAACGCTGAACGCCTTTGGCCAGCAGCAGCAAGACTACGGGATGCCGAATTTCAATCTCGGCCTCACCCTCAAGCCATTGCCGAACGGAAGCGTTTACGCGGCCTACGCAACCTCGTCGAACCCGGTCGGCGCGGAATTTGACGGAACCAGCGTTCAGTATGGTGGTCTTGCGCCCGTGCTCAACGGCGCCGCTCCTCAGATCTTCGGTCCTGAGAAGAACAAGGCGATCGAGCTTGGAACGAAGTGGGAGCTGTTCGACAGGCACCTGTTGCTGACCGCTGCGCTCTTCCAGACCGAAAAGGAAAATGCGCGAGAGTCGCGCAATGTCACTGCTGCAACTGCGACTGCGGCATGTCCCTATACTGCTACGGCGGGGAACGTATCCTGTATCACGGCCGGCGCGGCCTATCGTATTCGCGGTATCGACCTCGGCGTCAGCGGCAAGATCACCGACAAATGGAGCATTTTCGGCGGTCTCGTTCTGATGCAGTCGGAAGTGACGAAGTCGCTGATTCCGCCGGCCAACACGACGCTCTACACCACCAACGTGGGCCTGCCCCTCTCCAACGTCGCGCACCAATCCTTCAGTTTGCTCAGCAAATATCAGTTGACGGATGTGTGGGAGCTGGGCGGTCAGGCGGTCTACCGCTCGAAGATTTATGGCGGTACGTTCCTCGCGGCGAACCAGGGCACTTCGATCCCGAGCTACTGGCGGTTCGATGCCTTCGTCGAAGCCAAGCTCAACCAGAACTGGCAGCTGAAGCTGTTCGTGAACAACATCTTCGACAAACGCTACTATGACGCGCTGTACCAGAGCGCCGCGCCCTTCGTGCTGGAAGCACCGGGACGCGCCGCCTATCTGGTGATCTCGGCGCGCTACTGATGGAGTAACGACGAGGTGCCATGCTGACATGCATAGACGGCGTCCTGAGCAAGGATGATGTGGCGGAATTCCGCCGCATCATGGACGCCAGCGAATGGGAAGACGGCCGTTCCACCGCGGGCGCGCAGTCAGCAATGGTCAAGCGCAATGAGCAGTTGCCGCCTGACAGCGAGGTCGCGCGCAAGCTCGGCAACCGCATCATCTCGGCGCTGACGTCGAACCCGCGGTTCCTGGCAGCGGCGATCCCGCTGCAGATCTTCCCGCCGCTGTTCAACCGCTATGCGGCCAACAGCGGCCATCATTTCGGGCTGCATGTCGACAATGCGATCCGCGGCGACCGCCTGACCGGCCTTCGCATCCGCACAGACCTGTCTGTCACGCTGTTCCTGGCCGAGCCGGAAGAGTATGACGGTGGCGAACTTGTGATCGAGGACACCTACGGTTCGCACGAAGTGAAGTTGCAAGCCGGGGACTGCGTGCTCTATCCCTCGACCAGCCTCCATCTCGTCACGCCGGTGAAGAGGGGGACGCGGGTTGCGTCTTTCTTCTGGCTTCAGAGCATGATACGGGACGATCAAGCCCGGAGCATGATCTTTGACCTCGACACCGCGATACAGGCGCTGGTGGAACGGCTCGGGCGTGACGATCCCGAAACGGTCAAATTGACGGGTATCTATCACAACCTCATTCGCTACTGGGCCGAAGTATGAAGATCATGTCCTTCCAAGCAAGCCTTGCCGCCGCCTTGATGCTGGCGGCCGCCTGGCTCGTATCCCCTGTTTCTGCCCAGACACAGACCCCGCCGGCGGCACCTGCACCGGCACAGGCGACGGCTCAGCCGGCCACCGCCAGCCCGGCTCCGGCTGCCGCTCCGGCGGTGGTGGCGCCCGTGGCGAAGCCCGACGCGGCCGCTATCGCGCCCGCCATGAAGGAGCTGTCCCCCTGGGTGATGTTTATGTCGGCGGACGTCATCGTGAAGGCGGTGATGATCGGGCTTGCCTTCGCATCGCTGATGACCTGGACCGTCCTGATCGCCAAGTCGATCGAGCTGTCGGTCGCGTCCGGCAAGCTTCGTTCGGCACTGAAGAAGATCTCGGAGGCGCGCTCGCTCGCGGAAGCGCAAATGGCGCTCGGCGCCAAGCAGGGCATTCTGCCGTCCTTCCTGGCGGCGGCGCTGCGTGAGGCGCGGATGTCGGCCGGCCTGTCCAGCGATGCCGGCATCAAGGAGCGTGCGGCCTCGAGCTTTTCCGAAATCGTGCGCGCGGAGGCACGGCGCATCCGCATCGGCATGGGCGTGCTGGCGACCATCGGCTCGACATCGCCCTTCGTCGGCCTGTTCGGCACGGTCTGGGGCATCATGAACAGCTTCATCGGCATCTCGAAGTCGCAGACCACGAACCTCGCCGTGGTCGCGCCCGGCATCGCCGAGGCGCTGCTCGCGACCGCGATCGGCCTCGTCGCCGCCATTCCCGCCGTCATCATCTACAACCACTTCTCGCGCGTGACGAAAAGCTATCTCGAGCTCGTCAGCCGTGCCTCGGGCGCGGCGGGGCGGCTGCTCTCGCGCGATCTCGACCGCAGCCACGGCAGCGCGCATTCGCGCGCGGCGGAGTGAACCATGGGCGTTTCGCTCGCAGACAATGATGACGACGACGATTTCGGCGAGACGCATGACATCAACGTCACGCCGTTCATCGACGTCATCCTGGTGCTGCTGATCATCTTCATGGTCGCAGCTCCGCTCTCCACGGTCGACCTGCCGATCGATCTGCCGACCTCGAGCGCGACCCCGCAGAAGAAGCCGGACAAGCCGACCTATCTCAGCATCAAGCCCGATCTGACGCTTGCGATCGGCGAAAACCCGGTCCACCGCGCCGAGTTGATCGGGACCCTCGACGGCCTGTCCGACATGAGCAAGGACAAGTATGTCTTCCTGCGCGCCGATCGCTCGGTGCCGTATGGCGAGTTAATGAGTGTCATGGAGCTCTTGCGCTCAGGCGGCTATTCCCGGGTGAAGCTGGTCGCGCTGGAGGGCGCTCCCGGAGCGCCTGCGGCAGGCGCCGGTCAGCCTTAGAGGCGCACGATGTCGGACGAAGCCAGACCATCCCGGAAGCTCTGGATTTTGGCGGCGGTGGCGGCGCTCGCGCTCCATCTGGGCGGTGCCGCGCTCGCCCTGGCCCATCTGCGGACCGATGACGACGACGATGGCCTGGGTGCGGCCGGCGCGGAGTTCGCCGTCGAGATGGCCTCGCCCAAGGCGCCCGAGACCGACCTTCCGCCGGGACCGGACAGCGAAGCGATGCAGGAGCAGCAGGCGCTTCCAGAGCAAAAGGCCGAGACCAAGGAAACCGAGCTTCCAAAGGACCAGTCGCAACAGGTCGACGATCCCGATCGGGTCGTCACCGAAAACATCTCGAAGAAGCCGCAGGACGAGGATCCCAAGATCGCGGCGGTCGAGACACCCGCTGCCGAGGCTTCGCCGCAGTCGGTTGCAACGGCGCGGCAGACACTCGACGAGGACGCGCGCGAGGCCGAGAAGGCCCTGGCGCCGGTGCTTGGCCTCGGCAAGGACATCCTCAGGATCACGACCGACTGGAATCGCAAGATCAGTGCGCACCTCACGGCCCACAAGGTCAACCCGGAGGGCAAGCAGCCCAATAATCAGAAGGTGAAGGTCAGCTTCGCGATCAACCGCAGGGGCAATGTGCTGTCCGTCGACGTCGTGGAGTCATCGGGGGATGTGGCCTACGATGCGGCCGCGCTCTCGATTGTCCGCAAGTCCGATCCCATCCCGCAGCCCCCGGCCGGACTGACCGAAGACCGGTTCGAGCGGACCGTCGACATCATCTTCACGCCGCCGGACGAGAAGAAAAAGAAGAAATCGGCTCAGCGCCAGTAGAGCCGGATCCCGACATAGACCACGACCAGGCAGACGAAGATCAGCGCCACCGGGAGGGGCCGTTTCTGGGCTCCGCTAAACGCCGCCGTGAAGGAGGCCGTCTTCGTCGGTTTCGGGGGAGGTCGGCGGAAAGCGGTAACATTGTCCGCCGCCGGCTCGGGCGGACGGGTGCGGACGTCGGGCGGAGTTCCCGCGCCGCCCATCTCGGCATAGTAGGCCTTGTAGATCGCGCCGATCGTGGCCTCGGTGGCCTCGCCCTCGCTCATCCGCGCCAGCAGGTTCTTGTAGCTGACCAGGAACTCCTGCGCCTCGGCAGGCAGCGCGGAGGCCCCGTTGAGCTTGGCCATCATCTTCCAGGTGGCAAAATCGGCGCGGGCGCGGGTGTCCGCGCGTCGCGCGATCAGCATATCGGCAGCTTTGACCAAGTCGGCCTCGAGCCCTTCGGCTTATGTTCGGGTGTTCTGTTGAACTACGCGTTGCCGGTCAGGAAGAGAACAGCCTGAATCACATAACCGGTCAACGTTCGCAGTATTCCTGAAATAACATCAAGATTTAGACCGAACTGCGAGCCCGCGAGCGGCAGCAGGATCAGAAGACCAATCAGGATCAGCATCCCGAATGGCTCGAGCCGGGCCAGCGGCATGGCGAGGGCCCGAGGCAACAGCCCGACCGCGACGCGCCCGCCGTCGAGCGGCGGGATCGGCATCATGTTGAACACCGCCAGCACCGCGTTGATCACCAGCGCATTCTTGAGGTTGTCGAAGATCCACTGGGCCGAGGCCGCCGGTGCTAGGGGCAGGGCATGCAGGGCAAGAGCCGCCGCGAGCGCCAGCAGGATGTTGGTGGCGGGTCCGGCAAGGGCCACCCAGACCATGTCGAGCCTGGGATGGTTGAGCTTGCGGAAATTGACGGGAACCGGCTTGGCATAGCCGAATAGGAACGGCGAGTGCGCGAACAGCAGCATCGCCGGCAGGATCAGGGTGCCGAACGGATCGATATGCTTGATAGGGTTGAAGCTGACGCGGCCGAGCTGCCAGGCCGTGTTGTCACCGAGACGGTACGCGACGAAAGCGTGCGCGGCCTCGTGGAAGGTGATGGCGAGCAGCAGCGGTAGCACCCATACAGAAAGCTCATAGAGGGAAATGTTCACGGCTCGTCCGTCCCGGTTTGCGCCTCGTGGCCTTGCAGCCAACCCGGCCGATCCGGTGATGGGGCAACGCGTCAGGTCAGGATATGGGACGCGGGTTCCGAAATCCCAAGCCGTAAATGATCCGCCAGCAGCGCCGCCGGCTGCGACAGGTTGCGCGCGCGGTGCAGGTGGATGTCGGCAGCCGGCAGCGGCGGCAGGCCGTTCGACAGGGCGCGCAGGCGGGAGGGCAGGGTGCCGGCCTTCACGACCGTGATCGCAAGGCCCTCCGCCGCGATCGCTTCCACCGCCGCAAGGGTGCGACTGACGAAGGCAAGGCGCCAGGGCCGGCCGGCGGCATCGAGGGCGTCCGCGGCCCATTGCCGGAACAGGCAGCCCGGCGGGTAGAGCGCGACGGGCAGCGTGTCCTGTGCTTCGGCTCGATACGTCCTGGCCGCAGCCCAGACCGCCTGCTCGCGTCGGAGCAGTTCGCCATCGCCGCGTCCTTCCGGATGCATGGCGATGACGAGGTCATAGGCCTCGCCGAGCCGGGCCGGCATCGTCGCGGTCAGGCCGGTCTCGATCTCGACCCGGATCTCCGGATGGTTTTGGGCAAAGCGCGCCAGCAAGGGCGGAATGACGATCGTGCCGTAATCGTCCATCACGCCGAGGCGGACCACGGCGTCGCGCTTGCGTGCGCGGAGCACATCGATCGCCTCTGCATTGAGGTCGAGAAGCCGCCTCGCATAAACGAGGAGCTCATCGCCCGCCGCGGTCAGCGCGACGCCGGCCCTGGTGCGCTGAAACAGCTTGGTGCCGATCCGCTCTTCCAGGCGCCTGATCTGGACGCTGACCGCCGACTGGGTCCGGTTGAGCAATTGGGCTGCGCGCGTGAACGAGCGATGCTCGGCGACGGCGAGAAATGCCTTCAGCAGATCGGGGTCGAGAACAGGCGTGGTCATGACGAAAACTTATCCCAGCATGACGGAAACTCCATTCCCTGTTTCGGCGCGCCTCGTATGCTGCGTTCAGGGCTCGTCAAGGGAGGGCGTGTGGGCGAAATCTCCGGCGTTCTGGCCGCGGTGCTGTCGAGCGGCCTCGGCGGCACCTCGATCGGTGCCACGCGCTATCTGGTGGGCAGCCTCGATCCGCTCGCGATCGGCTCGTTCCGGTTCGGCATCGGCTTCCTGCTGCTGTTACCCCTGACGCTGCTCCGCGGTGACCGTTGGCCGGGGCGAGGGGACTGGGCCGCCGCGACCGGGCTCGGCATTCTGTTCTTCGCGCTGTTTCCGATCCTGTTCAATGCATCGCTGATCTTTACGACCGCCGCGCGCGGCGCGCTCGCTTTGTCGACACTTCCGCTGTTGTCGCTCGTGATCGGCGCCGCGCTCGGCGCCGAGGCCCTGAGCTGGCGCAAATCGATCGGTGTCGTGATCGCGACGTTTGGCGTTGCCGTCGCGCTGCTCTCCGACCTGACCTCGGCACCATCCGGCGCCTGGCGCGGCGATCTCCTGATGATGGCGGCCGCGCTGTGCATGGCGCTGTACGGCATCTGGTCAAAACCGCTGATCCGGCGCTCCGGCCCGATCGCCTTCACCACGATGAGCATGGCGGCCGGCGCGGCCTGCCTCATCCTGCTCTCTTATATCCGGAGCAGTTTTGCGCCGGTCGCCGGCTTCGGCGCGCCGCAATGGCTGGCGGCTTTCTATCTCGGCGCCTTCGGTGCTGCGCTGACCTTCTATCTCTGGGCCTTCGCGCTGGAGCGGACCACGCCGACGCGCGTCGCGATCTCGGTGACGGTCAATCCGATCACGGCCTCGCTGGTCGGCGCCTGGCTGCTGAACGAACCGCTGCGCTGGAATCTGGCGGCCGGCATCGTCGCGGTGTTTGCCGGGATCTGGATCGCGACGACGGCGGGACGGCGCGCTCAGGCGGCGAGAGTGCCTGCGTCAGGGCAAGCCTGACGTCACGCCGGGATGGTGCCCTGATATTGCGTCAGGCCGTCGTCGAGCTTCAGCCAGGCGACCTTCTCCGAGACCCAGATGTGCTCGGTCGGCGCAAAGGCGTTGCGATCGTCGAAGGTCGTGAGCGAAACGCCCGCCAGCGTGCCGTTGCGCCGCCAGGAGAACAGGCGCGTGCCGCAGCGCTTGCAGAACACGCGGTCGATGTTCTCGGACGAGGCATAGCGGCCGGTGTCGCCCTCGACGCTGAGCGCGCGCTGGTCGAACTGCGCGCGAGCAAAATAGGGCGAGCCCATCGCCTTCTGGCACAGGCGGCAATGGCAGATGCGGACGTTGAGCGGCTCCCCCTCCGCCTTGAACCGCACCGCGCCGCACAGGCATCCACCTTCCCGGATCATGGCTCAGGCCACCCGCCATTCGCCGACCTGGCGCGCCATGCTCCAGTTGAGATTGTCGAGATCGCCATCCATGTTGGAATTCCCGCGTCTGGTGTTGGTGAAGGCGGCCCAGCAGAAGCCGCCATGGGTGCGCACGGCAATCGTGCTCGTGCCCGGCAGGCTGCCATTGTGCCACCAATTGTCGAATTTGTTGACACAGAAGCCCTTGGCGTAGTTCGGGCTGTAACTGGGTGCGGTGGTCATGACCTCGATGGTGCGCGGCCGCAGGATGTTCGCCGGTCTGGTGTAGCCGTCGACATGCATCAGGAACTGCACGAGATCCGCCGGCGTCGCGATCCAGCCGCCATGGGAATCCATCCGCCGGACATTCATGCTGTAGGGATTTTCGGCCTGACCGTAATAGACGACTTCGCCGGCCTGGCGCTGCTCGCGCGTGTTGCCGGCGACGCTCATGTCGGTGACGCTGCAGCGCGTCAGCACCTCGGTGCGGACGTGCTCGGCATAGGCCTGGCCGGTGAGCTTCTCGATCACGCGGCCCAGCACGCAATAGCCGAAATTGGAATAAGCGTAGTGCTGGCCCGGCGGCCGGTCCAGCGGCCGGTTGGCGAGCGTCCAGGCGATCAGCTCGGCATGATCCATCCGCGGATGCGTGAACATGGGATCGCGGTTGTCGTTGCTCCAGCCGCCGGCAGCGTGCGTCAGCAGATGCTCGAGCGTGATCTGGTCGATGCCGGCGGAGTAGGGCGGTGACCCGTAATCGGTGCCGAGCAGTGCACCGGGGCCGAAGACGCGATCCGTGAGCTTGAGGCGGTTCTCCTCGATCAGGCGGAAGATCGTGACCGAGGTGATCATCTTGCTGACGCTGGCGATCCGGAACAGATGCCGCGGCGTCACGGTCTCGTTCCGCTCGCGATCGGCAAGACCGAAGGCGTCCTCGTGGACAACAGTGCCGGCATAGCCGATCGCAAAGGACAGCGCCGGCACGTCGTATTTGTCCCTGAAGCTGCGCGCGAGCCGCGCCATGGCGCCGCGTTCGGCCGGCGAGGGCGGACGGATGCTCGGCGGGCTGGGCGCCAGTTGCGCGGGCGCAACACGCGACAGCAACGGCAGCGCGCCTGCGCCCGCTGCGAGCTTCACGAAATCCCGACGCCCAAAATCCCGACGTCCAAGCCGCATGGTCCACCCCTTCAAGGGGCGGCCAAAGCTTCAGTAGGTCGCCCGTCCGCCGGAAATATCAAACACCGCGCCGGTGGAGAAGGCACAATCTTGGGATGCGAGCCAGCTCACCATCGCGGCGAGCTCTTCCACCAGCACGAAGCGTGCCTTGGGGATTTTCGACAGCATGAAGTCGATATGCTGCTGCGTCATCTGGTCGAAGATCGCGGTCTTCGCCGCGGCCGGCGTCACCGCATTCACGAGGATGTCATGTGCCGCCAATTCCTTGCCGAGCGATTTCGTCAGCGCGATCAGTCCGGCCTTGGAGGCCGAGTAATGCGAGGCGTTGGGATTGCCTTCCTTGCCGGCGATCGAGGCGATGTTCACGATCCGCCCGTATTTCTGCTTGAGCATCGTCGGCACGATCGCCTTGCAGACGATGAAAGGGCCGTCGAGATTGATGCGCAGGACCTTGCGCCACTCCTCGAGATCGGTCTCCCAGACCGGCTTGTTGACGCCGGCGATGCCGGCATTGTTGACGAGGATGTCGATCTTGCCGAAGGCGGCAAGCGTCGCATCGCGCGCCTGCTCGACCGCGGCGGGGTCGGTGACGTCGACCTTGAAGACTTTTGTCTCGCCGCCGACTTCATTCGCGGTCTTCTCGGCGAGAGCCGAGTCGAAATCCCAGATCGCGACCTTGGCGCCGGAGTCGATGAAACGCCGGGTGATGGCACGGCCAAAGCCCTGCGCGCCGCCGGTGACGACGGCAATGCGGCCGTTGAGATCGATCTTGTTCATCGAGAACTCCCTTGTCTATCCCTCATGGTGAGGAGCGCGCACTTGCGCGCGCCTCGAACCATAAGCCCGTGGCCCATCCCTCGAGAGGGCGCTGTCGCGCCTCCTCGGGATGAGGAGCGATCAGAGCATGTAGCCGCCGTCGACGACAAGGTCGACGCCGGTGGTGAATGCGCTTTCGTCGCTGCCGAGATAGACCGCCATGGATGCGATTTCGTCGGCGGTGCCGAGCCGGCCCATCTTCTGGCGGGAGACGAACATCTCCTTGCCCTGCGGCCCCTGCGCGGCGGCGCGGTCGAGCATCGAGGGCGTCTCGACGGTGCCGGGGCAGATGCTGTTGCAGCGGATGCCCTTGGTGATGAAGTCGAGCGCGACCGCGCGCGTCAGCAGCGACACCGCCGCCTTCGACGCGCTGTAGACGTAGCGGTTGGCCGGTGGCCGCAGCGCCGCGCAGGACGAGATGTTGACGATGCTGCCGCCGCCGCCCGCCAGCATCTCGGGCAGGAACGCCCGGATGGTCCGGTGCATCGACTTGACGTTGAGGTCGAACGAGAAGTCAAAATCCTCTTCCGAGCACTCCAGGATGGTGCCGTGATGCACGAAGCCCGCCGCGTTGAGCAGGATGTCGATCTTGCCGACGCGCTTGGCGAAGGCGTTGACGTCGGCGGTGTTGCGGACGTCGAGCTTGGCGACCTCGGCGATGCCTTCCTTGGTCAGGCCCGCGATGCCGGCCTCGTTGATGTCGGTGGCGATGACGGTTGCGCCTTCACGCGCGAATGCGATGGCGCATGCGCGCCCGATGCCTGCCGCTGCAGCCGTGACGACGGCGCGCTTTCCCTTGAGGCGGTCTGCCATGTTGTTTTTCTCCTTGGCTTGAATTTGTCTATCGGCTCGTCATTGCGAGGAACTCGTGACAAAATTGCGCAGCAATTTTGCACTGTTGCGACGAAGCAATCCAGACTGTCTCCTTGGAGATATCTCTGGATTGCTTCGCTTCGCTCGCAATGACGACGTGGCTGTTAGTGATTGTCTCTGGCGACACCAAACGTGCCGGCGACGTTCTGATACCTTGTGGCGAGCTCCATGCAGGCGCCGGTCGATTGCTGGCCGACCGTGTTGCGGTAGATCTCCTGCCACGGCGTCTGGTTCGCCGGATGCTTGAAGCCGCCATTGGCCATCAGCTCGGCGTGGCGCTTCTTCACCTCGTCGTCCGAAATGAGAATATTGGCGCTGCCCTTGTTGAGGTCGATGCGTACCTTGTCGCCGGTCTTGAGGATCGCGAGCCCGCCATTGGCGGCAGCTTCCGGCGAGGCGTTCAGGATCGACGGCGAGCCCGAGGTGCCGGACTGGCGGCCGTCGCCGATGCAGGGCAGGGCGAGAATGCCGCGTTTGATCAGCGCAGCCGGCGGCTGCATGTTCACGACCTCGGCGCCACCGGGGTAGCCGATCGGGCCGGTGCCGCGGACGAACAGCATGCAACTCTCGTCGATGTCGAGTGAAGGATCGTCGATCCGCTCGTGATAATCCTCCGGGCCCTCGAACACGATGGCGCGGCCCTCGAAGGCGTTGAGGTCCTTCGGGTTGCTGAGATAGCGGTCGCGGAATTCCTTGGAGATCACGCTGGTCTTCATGATCGCGGAATCGAACAGATTGCCCTTCAGCACCAGGAAGCCGGCGTCCTTCACCAGCGGCTTGTCGTAGGCCCGGATCACGTCATTGTCGGGCGCGGGCGCATTGGCGCAGTTCTCGCCGATGCCGCGGCCGTTCACCGTGACCGCGTCCTCGTGGATGCGCTTGTGCTTCATCAGCTCGCGCACCACGGCCGGCACGCCGCCGGCGCGGTGGAATTCCTCGCCGAGATAGAAGCCGGCCGGCTGCATGTTGACCAGCAGCGGCACGTCGTGGCCGAACTTCTGCCAGTCGTCGATCGACAGCTCGACGCCGATGTGGCGCGCCAGCGCGTTGATGTGGATCGGCGCGTTGGTCGAGCCGCCGATCGCCGAGTTGATCACGATGCAGTTCTCGAACGCCTTGCGGGTCAGGATGTCCGACGGCTTGAGGTCTTCCCAGACCATCTCGACGGCGCGTTTTCCCGTCTCGTAGGCGATCTGGCCGCGCTCCCGATAGGGGGCGGGGATTGCCGCGCAGCCCGGCAGCGAGAAGCCGAGCGCTTCGGCAAGCCCGTTCATGGTCGAGGCGGTGCCCATGGTGTTGCAATGGCCGACCGACGGCGCCGAGGACGCCACGATCTCCATGAATTCCTCATAGTCGATCTCGCCGGCGGCGAGCCGCTCGCGCGACTTCCAGACGATGGTGCCGGAGCCGGTGCGCTCGCCGGCATGCCAGCCGTTCAGCATCGGCCCGCCCGACAGCACGATCGCGGGCAGGTTCACGGTTGCCGCAGCCATCATGCAGGCAGGCGTGGTCTTGTCGCAGCCGGTGGTCAGCACCACGCCGTCGAGCGGATAGCCGTAGAGGATCTCGACGAGGCCGAGATAGGCGAGGTTGCGGTCGAGCGCCGCGGTCGGGCGCTTGCCGGTCTCCTGGATCGGATGGGTCGGGAATTCCATCGCAATGCCGCCGGCCTCGCGGATGCCTTCGCGGACGCGGTGCGCCAGCTCGATATGGTGGCGGTTGCAGGGGGAAAGGTCGTTGCCGGTCTGGGCGATGCCGATGATCGGCTTGCCGGACTGAAGCTCGGCCCGGGTGAGGCCGTAATTCAGGTAGCGCTCCATATAGAGCGCGGTCATGCCCGGATTATGCGGATTGTTGAACCATTCCTGCGAGCGGAGGTGGCGGCGAGCGCCGTTGCTGGCGGGCGCATGCCCATTGGTTGGTTTTTTTGTCATTGGTTTCTCCTGCAATGCAAACGCACTGGCGTCGGGAGCTCAGCTTCGGCTGGTGCGATGCCCAACGGCGCGATCCATGGTTCAAAGGCCCGTTGGCGGGTCATTCCCTCACAAGCGCGATACTAGTCTTGGCCACTTGGTAACGCTATCATTTTGTTCGCGGCGCCCGCGCCTGATGCGGCAGGCCTGTCGTCCGACCGCCGCGACGACGAGCTTTGCCGCTCGATCACCTTGAAGCCGAGATCGAGCACCGGCTGCTCGGGGCGCCGTCCGTCGATCGCTTCGATCAGCATGGTGGCGGCCGTGTTGCCCATCTCGTAGCGGTTGGTGCGCACGCTGGTGAGGGTGGGTACCGCGGAGGCCATGAATTCGAGGTCGTTGAATCCGACGATCGCGATCTGCTCGGGGACCGCGATCTCCCGGCGCCGGCATTCGAACAGCACGCCGAGCGCGAGGTCGTCATTGGCGCAGAACACCGAGTCGATATCAGGCTCGCGCGCCAAAAGATCGGTGAACAGGGTGCCGCCGAGCGTCACCGAGGTCGGTGTCGCCGTCGTGACGACGAGGCGCTGCTCGAACAGCGCGGCGTCCTTCATGGCCGAGACATATCCGTCCAGCCGCCGCTGCACCCGCGGGTCCATGCGCGCGCCGACGAAGCCGATCTTGCGATGGCCTTGCGCGAACAGGTGGGCGATCGCCGCGCGGGCCGCATCATAGTGCGAAAAGCCGATCATCATGTCGACCGGATTGGGCCCGACCTCCATGATCTGCACGATCGGGCAGTCGGCGGCCTCCAGCATCGCGCGCGATTCCGCGGTCTGGTCGATGCCGGTGACGATCAGTCCGGCCGGCTTCTGCGCGAGAAACAGTCGCAGCAGCTTCTCCTCCTGGAGAATACTGTAGCGTGTGTTGGACAGCTGGATCGAGTACCGGCTGCCTTCGGAGGCGTCGTAGATGCCGCGCAGCACGTCGGAAAACACGTTGTTGGTCAGTGACGGGATCAAGACGCCGATCACTTCGGTGCGCTGCGAGGCCAGCGCCCGCGCCGCCAGGTTCGGCACATAGCCGAGCTCATTGGCTGCGCTCTCGACCCGCGTCCGCTTGGCGACCGACAGGGCCTCCGGATTGCGGAAGAACCGGGACGCCGTGATCGGGCTGACGCCGGCAAGCTCGGCAACTTCCGCCAGCCGGATTTTACCTGACTTGGTGCGTTTTCGACCCATTAGTTGCTCTTATCACAGTCGGTCCGGCAAACAAAGGAACGTTGACAGCGCTACCAGCAACGACTAACCAAAGACAAATTGCCAAAACCGCACAAACTGCCGACAATGTCGCTCGCTAAGATCGGGCTTCGTTCGGTGAAGTCTGAAAAACAAGACGGTCGCGGCGCGTGAGGCGTCGTGGACTTTCGAGGAGGGAGCTAGATGTCGTCTGTGCAAATCCGCGACGTGCGGAAATCGTTCGGCAATTTTGAAGTCCTGCACGGCGTTTCGATTCCGATCGAGGACGGCCAGTTCGTCGTCCTGGTTGGCCCCTCCGGCTGCGGCAAGTCGACGCTTCTGCGCATGCTTGCAGGCCTCGAGAACATCACCTCCGGCACGATCTCGATCGGCGACCGCGTCGTCAACAATATCCAGCCCAAGGAGCGGGATATTGCGATGGTGTTCCAGAACTATGCGCTCTATCCGCACATGACCGTCGGCGAGAACATGGGCTTCTCGCTGAAGCTGCGGAACGCGAGCTCCGACGAGATCAACAAGCGCGTCAAGCGCGCCGCCGAAATTCTCGCGCTGTCGCCGCTGCTCGAACGCTATCCGCGCCAGCTCTCCGGCGGCCAGCGCCAGCGCGTCGCGATGGGCCGCGCCATCGTGCGCGATCCGCAGGTGTTCCTGTTCGACGAGCCCTTGTCGAACCTCGACGCCAAGCTGCGCGTCGCCATGCGCACCGAGATCAAGGAGCTGCACCAGCGGCTGAAGACGACGACCGTCTACGTCACCCACGACCAGATCGAGGCCATGACCATGGCCGACAAGATCGTCGTCATGCATGACGGCATCGTCGAGCAGATGGGCACCCCGCTGGAGCTCTACGACAAGCCCGACAACCAGTTCGTCGCCGGCTTCATCGGCTCGCCGGCCATGAACTTCCTGAAAGGCCATGTGCGCGTCAACGGCGTTGCGACCTTCGAGGGGCCGAACGGCGTCAAGCTGCCGCTCAAGAACGCGCCGGCGGCGTCCGACGGTCGTCCTGTCGTCTACGGTGTGCGACCCGAGCATTTCACCATCGCGGACGACGGCGCCGATGCCGAGATCATCGTGGTCGAGCCGACCGGCTCGGAGACGCAGGTGTTCGCGAAGGTGGGTGGCGAGCAGGTCGTCGCGGTCTTCCGCGAGCGTCACCAGTTCAATCCGGGCGACAAGGTCAAGCTGAAGCCTGACCCGTCACTGGTTCATCTGTTCGACGAGGCGACGGGCAAACGTATGTAGCCGCGCCGAAGGATTGCCCAACGACTATTCAAGAACGACCCAATACAAATATAAAATTCAGGGAGAGAACGATGAGCAATTTCGACAGGCGAAGTGTGCTTAAGGCCGGCCTGGGCGGCGCAGCGTTGCTGGCCGGCCCGGGCATCGTGCCGGTCCGCGCCGCGGAGTGGACCAACACGCCCGAACCGAACGCGTCCATCCGCGTCTTGCGCTGGAAGCAGTTCATCCAGGCCGAGTTCGACAAGTTTGCCGAGCAGACCAAGAAGTTCTCCGAGAAGACCGGCGTCAAGATCAAGCTCGAGGCCGAGAGCTGGGAAGACATCCGCCCCAAGGCCGCGGTGGCCGCCAATGTCGGCGCCGGCCCCGACCTCATCATCGGCACGCTCGACGATCCCCACAAATTCCCGGAAAAGCTGATCGATATGACTGATGTCGCCGACTATCTCGGCGCGCAGTATGGCGGCTGGTATCCGGTTGCCGAACGTTACGGCAAGAAGGGCAACAGCTGGATCGCCATTCCGCAGGGCGCGACCGGCGGCTGCCTGAACTACCGCATCAGCCACGTGAAGGCTGCGGGCTTCGAGGAATTCCCCAAGGACACCGCCGGCTTCCTCAAGCTCTGCCAGGCGTTGAAGAAGAACAACACGCCGGCCGGCTTCGCGCTCGGCCATGCCACGGGCGATGCCAATGGCTGGTGCCAGTGGGCGCTCTGGGCGTTCGGCGGCAAGGTCGTCAACGACAAGAACGAGGTCGTGATCGACTCCCCGGAGACGGTCGCCGCGCTCGAATACGTCAAGCAGCTCTACGAGACCTTCATCCCGGGCGTGCTGTCGTGGAATGACTCGAACAACAACAAGGCGTTCCTGAACGGCGAACTCAGCCTGACGCTGAACGGCATCTCGATCTGGACCGTCGGCAAGAACTCCACCGATGCGAAGCAGCAGGAGATCGCCAAGGACATGAACCACGCGCCGATGCCGATCGGCCCCGTGGGCGTGTCGACCGAGCAGCAGAACGTGCTGGTCTACTACGGCTACAAGCACTCGAAGTATCCCAAGGCGGTCAAGGAATTCATCAAGTTCATGATGGACAAGGAGAACTACGACGCCTGGGAGGTCGCTTCCAACGGCTACGTGTCGCCGCCGCTGCCGGCCTACAACGACAACCCGGTGTGGACGTCGGATCCGAAGATCACCCCGTATCGCGACTGCCTGAAGCGCTGCCGCGACAACGGCTTTGCCGGCGATCTCGGCTATGCCTCCGCCGCGGTGATGGGCGACTTCGTCGTCGTCGACATGTTCGCGGAAGCAGCCTCCGGCTCGGCGACGCCGAAGCAGGCGGCGGCGCGCGCCGCCGAGCGCGCCAAGCGCTACTACCAGGTCTGATCAACGCCAATCCGCGCGGCGTCCGGTTCGCCGGACGCCGTGACTTTTCTCCCGAGGGGAATCCGACATGGCAGTCATGGCCGAGTCCGCTGTCGCGCAGGTCAAGCGCGCCAGCCTCTGGACCAGAGCATTCGAGAGCCGGAATTGGCTCGGCGCGATGTTCATGGTGCCGGCGATCGCGATCCTCATCCTGTTTCTGGCTTATCCGCTGGCGCTGGGCTTCTGGCTCGGCATGACTGACACCAAGATCGGCGGGGCCGGGCGCTATATCGGCTTTGCGAACTTCGTCTCGCTCTCCAAGGATTCGGTGTTCTGGCTCTCGGTCTTCAACACCATCTTCTATACGTTCACCGCGAGCATCGTGAAATTCGCCATCGGCCTTTACCTCGCGCTGCTGCTCAACGAGCGGCTGCCGTTCAAGTCGATGATCCGCGCCATCGTGCTGCTGCCCTTCGTGGTACCGACGGTGCTGTCCGCGATCGCGTTCTGGTGGATCTATGACAGCCAGTTCTCGATCATCTCCTGGGTACTGATCAAGGCCGGCCTGATCACGCGCTACATCGACTTCCTCGGCGATCCCTGGAATGCGCGCTTGTCGGTCGTCGCCGCCAACATCTGGCGTGGCGTGCCCTTCGTGGCGATCACGCTGCTGGCGGGATTGCAGACGATTTCGCCCTCGCTCTACGAGGCGGCCAATCTCGATGGCGCCACCAACATGCAGCGCTTCCGCCACATCACGCTGCCGATGCTGTCGCCGATCATCGCGGTCGTGATGACATTCTCGGTGCTGATGACGTTCACCGACTTCCAGCTGATCTACACCATCACGCGGGGCGGGCCGATCAATGCCACGCATCTGATGGCGACGCTGTCGTTCCAGCGCGCCATCACCGGCGGCAATCTCGGGGAGGGCGCAGCGATCTCGAACGCGATGATCCCGTTCCTGGTCGCAGCGATCCTGCTCAGCTTCTTCGGGCTTCAGCGCTCCCGCTGGCAGCAGGGCGGGAGGGACTGACCATGAGCACCGCAGACGACCAAAGCGTCGGAATGGACTATCTCGAGAGCTTCCCGCGGAAGTTCTTGCGGGTCTACTTTCCGCTCGGCCTGATCATCTTCTTCCTGCTGTTCCCGTTCTATTGGATGGCGGTCGCGACGTTCAAGCCGGACGCGGAGATGTACGATTACGAGAAGTACAATCCGTTCTGGATCGTGAATCCGACCATCGAGCACATCAAGAAGCTGTTGGTCGAAACCGACTATCCGCTCTGGATGTGGAACACCGTGATCGTCTCGGTGTCCTCCACCTTCATCTCGCTGTTCGCCAGCGTCTGCGCCGCCTACGCGATCGAACGTCTCCGCTACAAGGGCTCGCGCTATGTGGGGCTAGCGATCTTCCTCGGCTATCTCGTGCCGCCCTCGATCCTGTTCATTCCGCTGGCGGCGATCGTGTTCCAGCTCGGCCTGTTCGATGGCAATCTGGCGCTGATCCTGACCTATCCGACCTTCCTGATCCCGTTCTGCACCTGGCTCCTGATGGGCTATTTCCGCACCATTCCCTACGAGCTCGAGGAATGCGCGCTGATCGACGGTGCGACGCGGCTCCAGATCCTGGTCAAGATCACGCTGCCGCTGTCGCTCCCGGGGGTGATCTCGGCCGGCATCTTCGCCTTCACGTTGTCCTGGAACGAGTTCATCTACGCGCTGACCTTCATCTCCTCGTCGGAGAACAAGACGATTCCCGTCGGCGCCATCACCGAGCTCGTCAGCGGCGACGTCTACCATTGGGGCGCGCTGATGGCGGCGGCCCTGATCGGCTCGGTCCCCGTAGTTATCCTTTATTCCTTCTTCGTGGAGTACTATGTGTCGGCGATGACCGGCGCCGTGAAGGAATGATCGCGGGGCCTGCCTTGAGAGCGTGCCAGGAGAACGTGTCAGGAGCGGCGCGCTCCGGCCAATAAGAAGGAGTAGGCTCTTGCACATTCTGGTTCTGGGCGCCGCCGGCATGGTCGGCCGTAAATTGTGTGAACGGCTGTTGCGCGACGGCCGGCTCGGCAAGAGCGACATCACCAAGCTGACCATGCACGACGTGGTCGAGCCCAAAAAGCCGGAAAAGGCCGGTTTCCCGGTCGAGACCGTGTCAGGCGATTTCGCCGTGCCGGGCGCAGCCGAAAAGCTGATCGCCGGCCGCCCCGACGTGATCTTCCATCTCGCCGCGATCGTCTCCGGCGAAGCCGAGCTCGATTTCGACAAGGGCTACCGCATCAATCTCGACGGCACGCGGATGCTGCTCGATGCCGTCAGGCTCGTCGGCGGCGGCTACAAGCCGCGCGTGGTCTTCACCTCGTCAATCGCGGTGTTCGGCGCGCCGTTCCCGGACGCGATCGGCGACGAGTTCTTCCACACCCCGCTGCTCAGCTACGGCACCCAGAAGGCGATCGGTGAATTGCTGCTCGCCGACTATTCGCGCCGCGGCTTCCTCGACGGCATCGGCATCCGCTTGCCAACCATCTGCATCCGGCCCGGCCTGCCCAATAAGGCGGCATCGGGCTTCTTCTCCAACATCCTGCGCGAGCCGCTGGCCGGCAAGGAAGCGATCCTCCCGGTCTCCGAGGACGTCCGCCACTGGCACGCCACGCCGCGTTCCGCCGTCGGCTTCCTGCTCCACGCCGGCACCATGGACCTCGCCAAGGTCGGTCCGCGCCGCAACCTGACCATGCCCGGCTTCTCGGCTACGGTCGGCGAACAGATCGCTGCGCTCAAGCGGGTGGCCGGCGACAAGGTCGCCGCGCGCATCAAGCACGAGCTGGATCCGTTCATCGTCGGCATCGTCGGCGGCTGGCCGCGCAATTTCGAGGCGAAGCGGGCGCGCGAGCTCGGCTTCACCACCGAAGAAAAGACTTTTGACGACATCATCCGCATTCACATCGAAGACGAGCTCGGCGGCAACTTCGTCGCCTGATCGAACCGATGAACAGCGTGGATATGACGATGGCGAGCGTTGCTTGCATCGGTGAATGCATGGTCGAGCTCCGGCAGGCCCAGGGTGGACAGTCCGCTGGACAGTCCAGCGGGCATGGCCAGGGCGGCGGCCTGTATTCGCGCGGCTTCGGTGGCGACACCCTCAACACGGCGGTGTATCTGGCGCGGCTCGAGGTCAAGGTCGACTATCTCACCGCGCTCGGCGACGATGCCCTGAGCGACGAGATGATCGCGGCCTGGAATGCGGAGGGCGTCGGGACCCGCCGCGTCTCCCGGCTGCCGGGCAAGCTGCCCGGCCTCTACATGATCCAGACGGATGCGAAGGGCGAGCGGCAGTTCTTCCACTGGCGCGACAGTGCGGCAGCGCGCCAATTGATGAGCCTGCCGGAGACGGATGAGCTGCTCAACTCGCTGATGAGCTACGACATCATCTATCTCTCCGCGATCACGCTCTCGATCTACGGGGCGGCCGGGCGCGAGCGCCTGTTCGCGGCGATCAAGCGGGCGCGCCTGCTCGGCACCCGCTTCGTGTTCGACACCAATTTCCGCGCGCGGGGATGGCCGGACCGCGACGTCGCCCGCGAGGTCTTTGCCACGGCGTTTGCGACCGCCGACATCGTGCTGACCTCGACCGAGGATCTGCTCGCGCTCTATCCCGGCGAAAGCCACGAGCAGTTGATGGCGCGCATTCCCACGCCCGAGCTGGTGTTCCGTCTCGCCGAGCCCGTCAGCCTGTTGCGCTTTCCCGGCGGCACCAGCGAAGTCCGCGCCGAACCGATGACCAAGCCGGTCGTTGACACCACCGCGGCCGGCGACAGCTTTGCCGCGGCCTATATCGCGGCCCGGCTCGGCGGCTCCGATCCGGTCGAGGCGGCCCAGGCCGGGCACCGCCTCGCCAGCCTCGTGATCTGCTATGCCGGCGCCATCATTCCGGGCTATGCCATGCCGCCGAAGAAGCGGCACCGGCCAGCGACCACGCGTCAAGCGACCAAGTGAAACGAAAGCCAAGATGACCACGACTGCCCAACAGAACCACCTCGTCGCGCTGTTCAAGGCCGCGACCGTCATTCCTGTCCTCACCATCGAGCGTATCCAGGATGCCGTGCCGCTGGCGAAAGCGCTGGTGGCTGGCGGCGTCCGCACGCTGGAGGTGACCATGCGCACCCCCGTTGCGATCGAGGCGGCGAGGGCGATGATGGCCGAGGTGCCCGAGGCGGTCGTCGGCATCGGCACGATCCTCAAGCCGGCCGATTTCGTCCGTGTCGAGAAGTTGGGCGTCGCGTTCGGCATCAGCCCGGGTCTGACCCCCGATCTCCTGAAGGTCGCCGCGGACAGCTCCTTGCCGTTCGCCCCAGGCATCGCCACCGCCTCCGAGCTGATGCTGGCGCTGTCGTACGGCCTCGACGTCGCAAAATTCTTCCCGGCCGAGCAGGCCGGCGGCATCAAGGGCCTGCGCGCGCTGGGCGGCCCGTTCCCGAACGTGCGGTTTTGCCCGACCGGCGGTGTGGGCGAGGCCAATGCAGCAACCTGGCTTGCCGAGCCCAACGTGGTCGCGGTCGGCGGTTCCTGGCTATGCCCGACGGCGGAGATCAAGGCCGGGAACTGGGCCGGCATAACTGCCATCTGCCAGCGCACCCTCAAGGCCCTGAAAGCCACGTGAAGTCTTGCAGTTGGTGGGCTAAGACATAGGTCAGTAAGAGACCCCAGGGAGATGACCATGACCGCCAGCATCGTCGGATGGGCGCATACGCCGTTCGGCAAGTTCGACACCGAGACCGTCGAAAGCCTCGTCACCCGCGTGGCCAACGAGGCGATGGCCGATGCCGGCATTTCCGCGTCCGACGTCGACGAGATCGTGCTCGGCCATTTCAACGCCGGCTTCTCGCCGCAGGATTTTACCGCCTCGCTGGTGCTCCAGGCCGACCCGAAGCTGCGCTTCAAGCCCACGACCCGCGTCGAGAACGCCTGCGCCACCGGCTCCGCCGCGGTCCATCAGGGCCTGCGTGCGATCGACGCAGGCGCGGCCAGGATCGTGCTCGTCGTCGGCGTCGAGCAGATGACCCGCACCCCGGGTCCGGAGATCGGCAAGAACCTGCTCAAGGCGTCCTATCTGCCGGAGGACGGGGACACCGTCGGCGGCTTCGCCGGCGTGTTCGGCAAGATCGCCAGCTCCTATTTCCAGAAATACGGTGACCAGTCCGATGCGCTGGCGCTGATCGCGGCCAAGAACCACAAGAACGGCGTCGCCAACCCCTTCGCCCAGATGCGCAAGGATTTTGGCTTCGAGTTCTGCCGCGCCGAGAGCGAGAAGAACCCCTATGTCGCGGGTCCCCTGAAGCGCACCGACTGCTCGCTGGTCTCCGACGGCGCCGCGGCGCTGGTGCTGGCCGACGCCGAGACCGCCAAGGGCATGAGCAAGTCGATCGGCTTCCGCGCCACCGCGCACGCCCAGGACTTCCTGCCGATGTCCAAGCGCGACATCCTCCAGTTCGAGGGCTGCACGGTCGCCTGGCAGCGCGCGCTGGAGAAGGCGGGCGTTGCGCTCACCGATCTCTCCTTCGTCGAGACCCATGACTGCTTCACCGTCGCCGAGCTGATCGAGTACGAAGCGATGGGCCTGACGCCGAAGGGGCAGGGCGCCCGTGCCATCAAGGAAGGCTGGACGCTCAAGGACGGCAAGCTGCCGGTCAATCCGTCCGGCGGCCTGAAGGCCAAGGGCCACCCGATCGGTGCCACCGGCGTCTCCATGCACGTGATGACCGCGATGCAGCTTGCCGGCCAGGCGCCCGAGGGCATGCAGCTCAAGAACGCCAAGCTCGGCGGCATCTTCAACATGGGCGGCGCGGCGGTTGCCAACTACGTCTCCGTGCTGGAGCCGTTGAAGTAAGTTCTCGTAGGGTGGGCAAAGGCGCGTTTGCGCCGTGCCCACCTTTTTGTTGCGCTAGATCATGGTGGGCACGCTACGCTTTGCCCATCCTGCGGCTCTTCATTGATTGGCAGGGAATGCATCATGGGCAATGATTACGAAGACTCGCTGTCGATAGACGCACTCAACGATCGCATCGCGATCCTCGAGGACAATATCCGGCAGCTCATCGAGCAGGCCGCTGCCGCCTCCGGCGAGCAGAACGAGTCGCGCATCGCCGACCGGATCAACCAGCAGAACGATGAGCTCGACCGCCTCATCAAGATCCGCGAATCCCGCCAGAAGAAATAGCGGCCGCGGCACCGCGCATGCGGCCATACCCCGGCCGCCCTTGCGCGTGCGGCGTCGCTGCCCTTAGCTGGACCGAAATCGCAGGGCCAGGTTGAGCCCGCGCAATCGGGAGCGAACGGATGGGGCCGCTGAAGGGCATCAAGGTCGTGGATATGACCACCGTGCTGATGGGTCCCTATGCGACCCAGATGCTCGGCGATTACGGTGCCGACGTGATCAAGGTGGAATCGCTCGACGGCGACGTCACCCGCCTGATCGGTCCGATGCGCCATGCCGGCATGGGCCCGGTGTTCCTCAACACCAACCGCAGCAAGCGCTCGATCTGTCTCGATCTGAAGAAGCCCGCCGGCCGAGAGGCCGTCCTGCGGCTGCTGAAGGACGCCGACGTTCTCGTCTACAATGTCCGCCCGCAGGCGATGGCGCGGCTTCACCTCGGCTACGACGTCGTCTCCGCAATCAACCCGCGTCTCGTCTACGCCGGCGTGTTCGGCTTCGGCCAGGACGGGCCCTACGCGGCAAAACCCGCCTATGACGATTTGATCCAGGGCGCGACCGCGCTCCCCGCCTTGATGGCGCAGACGGGTGATGGCGTGCCGCGCTATGTGCCCAACGCGCTGGTCGACCGCATCGTCGGTCTCACTGCGGTCGGCGCGATCTGCGCCAGCCTCGTGCATCGGGATCGCACCGGCCGCGGCCAGCGCGTCGACATCCCGATGTTCGAGACCATGGCCGGCTTCGTCATGGGCGACCACATGGGCGGGCTCACCTACGAGCCGCCGCTCGACAAGGGCGGCTATGCCCGCCACCTCTCGCGCGACCGCCGGCCCTACAAGACCTCGGACGGCTATCTCAGCGTCATCGTCTACAACGACAAGCAGTGGGAGAACTTCTTCAAGGCAACGAGCCGCGACGATCTGCGCGCCGACCCCAAATTCGCGACCTTCGCCGGCCGTGCCGCCAATATCGACGTCGTCTATGCCGAGCTCGCGCGCATCTTCGAGACCCGCACCACGGCCGAGTGGATCGACCTGCTGACCAAGGCCGATGTGCCCGTGATGCCGATGCACGACCTCGCGTCGATCCTGCACGACGAGCATCTGGAAGCCACCGGCTTCTTCCCGGTCGTGAACCATCCGACCGAAGGCCCGATCCGCAGCATGAAGGTGACGGCCAGTTGGTCGGAGACCGAGGCCGAGCCGGCAAGGCTAGCGCCGCGGCTCAACGAGCATGGCGCGGAGATCCTGCGTGAGATCGGCTATTCCGCGGACGAGATCGACGCGATGGTCCGCGATGGCGTCACGCGTTCGCCGCCGGAGCAGGGAGGGGCATCATGAGCTTCATCACCGGCGTCGGCCTCACACCTTTCGGCAAGCACGAAGGCTCGTCCTCGCTCGACCTGATGAGCAAGGCGGCGCAAGCCGCACTCGACGATGCCGGTTTCAAGCGCGCCGACATCGACGGCATCCTCTGCGGCTACTCGACCGTCTCGCCCCACATCATGCTGGCCACCGTCTTCGCCGAGCATTTTGGCATCCGTCCGTCTTACGCGCACGCCGTGCAGGTCGGCGGCGCGACGGGCCTTGCTATGACCATGCTGGCCCATCACCTCGTCGAGGCGGGCGTCGCGCGCAACGTCCTCGTCGTTGCTGGCGAGAACCGCCTCACTGGCCAAAGCCTCGACGCTTCGATCCAGGCTTTGGCGCAGGTCGGGCATCCCGACTACGAGGTGCCGCTCGGCCCGACCATTCCCGCCTATTACGGCCTGGTCGCCACCCGCTACATGCACGAATACGGCGTGACGGAAGAGGATCTCGCCGAATTCGCGGTGCTGATGCGCGCGCACGCCTGCACCCATCCCGGCGCGCAATTCCACGATCCCATCACGGTCGCCGATGTCATCGCCTCGAAGCCGGTGGCAATGCCGCTCAAGCTGCTGGACTGCTGCCCGGTGTCGGACGGCGGCGCGGCTTTCGTCATCAGCCGTGAGCGGACCGGCGAGGCCGGCGTGCGCATCCGCGGCTGCGCCCAGGCGCATACCCATCAGCACGTGACGGCCGCGCCCGCGCTCAGCGAGCTCGGTGCTGAAATCTCCATCGCCCGCGCCAAGGAGGCCACCGGCCTTGCGATCTCCGACGTGCGCTACGCCGCGATCTACGACAGCTTTACGATCACGCTCGCCATGCTGCTGGAAGACCTCGGCCTCGCCGGCCGCGGCGAGGCGGCTGCGCGCGTGCGATCAGGCCATTTCAGCCGCGACGGCGCGATGCCGCTCAACACCCATGGCGGCCTGCTCAGCTATGGCCATTGCGGCGTCGGCGGCGCGATGGCGCATCTGGTCGAGGCGCATTTGCAGATGACGGGGCGGGCGGCTAGCCGCCAGGTGCGCGACGCATCGATCGCGCTGCTGCACGGCGACGGCGGCGTGCTGTCGTCCCACGTGAGCATGTTTCTGGAGCGCGTGCGATGAGCGAACGAATCGCGGACTGGACCAAGGGTGAGCAGGCCATCACCTTTCAGACCTGCGGCGCATGCGGCCATGCGCAGTATTTCCATCGCGCCTTCTGCGCGGCCTGCGGCGCGCCCGATCCGCGCGATGCGCGCGCCTGCGGCAAGGGCAGCGTCTATGCGACTTCGCTGGTCTGCCGCGCCGCCACGCCCGAGACCCGGGCGCACTTGCCCTACAACATCCTGCTGGTCGATTGCGCAGAGGGATTTCGCATGATGGCGCACGGCGAGACGAATCTAGCTATCGGCGATGAGGTCACTGCGAGCTTCCCGACGTTTGCCGGCAAGCTCGTGCCGTTTTTCAGCAAAAGGAAATAGTAGGATCCGTCATTCGGGGGCGGTCCGAGGGACCGAGCCTGGAACGGGATTCTGAGCCTGGCTTGTGCGAGAGCCACCCCGGAATGACGAAAACACTCTACGCAACTCTTGCTAACGCCCGTAGAACAATATGCTGGCGATGACGAGCATCGCCGTCACCGCCAGCATATGCGCGAGCGCTCCCGAGGCCGCCCCCTTGGTGGCTTCCTTCATGCCTTTTTCTCCCTAGACTTGGGCGTGACTCATCGTTGCGCGGCTAGCGCACCCGACGGTCAATTGTTTTTTACTCGGAACACCCCTTGCGAGTATTCACCGTGATTTGTCCCCACACGGCGAATATCGACTGTCCCAAGGTCGATCAGCAATGCGGCGGCATTTTGACTCGATGATGTTGCTGTTGCGGTCACGCCAGAATACAGTTTCGTGGGACTCTCGCCGCTAACGACAAAAAGCATCAAAGGCCCAAGGAAATCGTCAAGGAAATCTTCAGGTAAATCATGGCCCGTATCAACTACAGCGACCCGTTCAAGGCGTCCGACCGCACCCGCGAAATTCTCGACAAGAACCGCAACGCCAACATCTTCCGCATGATGGCGCACTCGCCGAGCTATTTTGAGCAGTATTGCCGGCTCGGCGGAGCCATCCGCCACAAGGGCGAGCTCGATCCCATCGTGCGTGAGCTAGCGATCACCCGCACCGGCATTTTGTGCGAGGCGCCGTATGAGATCGTCGCGCACAAGCGCATCGGCAAGAATGTCGGCGTCACCGACGAGCAGAACGAAGCGCTGGAGAATTGGCAGGCCGCGACCTGCTTCAATGAGGTGCAGCGCGCCGCGCTCGCCTTCACCGACGAGATCGTGAAGCTGAAGAAGCCGACGGATGCGACGTTCAAGGCGATCGCATCGAAGCTGACACCGGCCGCGCTGGTCGAACTCCAGCTTTCGGTCGGCTTCTACATCATGACGTCGAAATTTCTGGAGACTTTTGAAATCGATCTCCAGCCCGTCACGGAAGTGGTGGGCTAATCCAAAAACTGTGGCGAGGTCTGCCGATGACGATCGATGAATACGCGGTCTGGGCCGCGAGCATTGCGAAAGTCGATGAGCATCCGTCCAACGAGCGGCTGTCCTATCTCGGGCTCGGCCTCGCCGGCGAATCCGGCGAGGTGGCCGACCACATCAAGAAGCTGCTGCGCGATGACTGGCTCGACAAGGCGGGCCTCGTCGATGAGCTCGGCGATGTCATCTATTACTGGGCCTGCCTGTGCGCCGCGACCGGCCAGCAGCCGTCCGAATTGCTCAAGGCGAGCGCGGCCAAGATCAAGCGGCGACTGAGCGAAGCCGCGAGCCGCTGACCCGGATCAGCGCGCTCACGTCGACGTCAGAATGTCGACCTTGGCATTGGCGACGATCAGGCGGTCGGCCAGCAGCTGCGCCAGATTGCGCATGATGCGCTCGGAGGCGCGCGGGTGCTGCTTGCGGAAGCGCTCGAAATCCTTCAGCGGCACCTCGAATGCGGTCGCCGCCATGTCCGCGAAAACATCGGCCGAACGCGTCGGCTCCAGCAGCGCCATCTCGCCGAAGGCCATACCGGCGGTCAGCGTCGCCAGCCGCACGCCGTCGGGCAGGGTGACATGTACGGCGCCGCTGCGCAGGAAGAACAGGAAATCGGCGGGGTCGCCTGTCGTGATGATCTTTGCCCCGGATGGAAAGGTCCGGATCGTGCAGATCGAGGCGAGGTCGGTCAGCTCTTCCTCGCTCATGCCTGATAGCAGCGGCTGCTCGGCGAGCTCGGTGGTCTCGTGGAAATCGATCGAGCCGCCGTAGCGGTAGACGATCTGGTCTTCCGCCCATTCGATCGCGGTGTCGAGCAGATAGAAGTCGCGGACGTTCTTCAGCTCCGCCGTCCATTCCCGCAGGCTGTCCCATTCCTTCGACGCACGCCTGACCCCTGACAGTACGACGGTCACGTTCAGCGCTGCCAGCTCCTCGAACGCCTCGGCCACGAGCCGCGCCCCGGCGCGCGTGGTGGAGGTGACGCGGTGGAGATCGAAGATCACGATTTGCGGCCGGGGCTGTCCGGCCAGCCGGCGCGAGACATAGTCCACCGCCGACAGCGACAGCGTGCCGACCAGCTCGATAACCCGCACCTCCTGCTCATGCCCGGCCAGAATCTTGCGCTCCTGCGGCCGGCGCACGCGCCGCGACGGGCTCTTGCCGATGTCGTAGTCGGCGATGACGGCGTTGCGGGCGTCGTCCCTGCGGTTGAGCATGTGCAGGTCGTAATGCGAGGACAGCGCCTCGCAGACCTTGATGCCGCGCACGCTGTTACCGTGCTTGTCGAGCTTGGGCGAATAGCAGCCGAGCCCGAGCCGGGCGGGAAGGGCCGCGAGGATGCCGCCGCCGACGCCGCTCTTGGCGGGGATGCCGATCCGGTAGATCCACTCGCCGGCGTAGTCGTACATGCCCGACGACGTCATCACCGACAGCGTGCGCGAGATGGCGTAGGGTGTCAGCACCTGCTCTCCGGTTACGGGATTGACGCCGCGATTGGCGAGCGTCGCCGCCATCACCGCGATGTCGCGCGCCGTGACCAGCACCGCGCATTGCCGGAAATAGACGTCGAGCACGCCCGCGACATTGTCCGAGATCACCGCATTGGTCTTGAGGAGGTAGCCGATGGCGCGGTTGCGGTCGCCGGTCTGGCTCTCCGAGCTGTAAACGGCCTCGTCCACCGCGAGATCGCGCCCCGCAAAACGGCTGAGCGCAAGCCGGATCTGCTCGAAGGCTTCCGTGCCCTTGCTGTCATAGATCAGCCCGGTGCAGGCGATCGCGCCGGCATTGACCATCGGGTTGAACGGATGGTTCTCGGAATTGAGCCGGATCGAGTTGAAGGGATCGCCCGAGGGCTCGACGCCGATCGCGCTCTCGACGCGGCCGGCGCCCAGGAGGTCCAGCGCCAGCGCGAACACGAAGGGCTTCGACATCGACTGGATGGTGAAGGGCACCCGGCTGTCGCCGACCTCGTAGACATGGCCGTCCAGGGTCGCGAGGCTGATGCCAAAATGGGCAGGGTCGGCCTTGCTAAGCTCGGGGATGTAGTCGGCAACGGCGCCGGAGGTCTCGGCCGAGAATTCGTTGAGACAATTGCCCAGAAACCGCAGCAAGGGCGGCTTCGAGCGGGTCCAGGCGGAGGCGAGAGGCGAAAGCGTTGTCATCGCCTGTCTTTGTGCAACGCAATCAGGGCACGCGCAACCCGTCCGGCACCACAGCCTGCCGCCGGACCAGCAGCAGGGCGATCAAAACCGTGGGCACGAGGATCGCGAGGCCCAGCAGCGTGACCTGCATCTGCGACAGCGGCATGATCCCGCCGCCCGGGGTGGCCACGACGAAGCCGCCGATCACCAGCAGCACCCGCAAAGGCCACTCCATCAGGCCGGCGCCGCGAAGGTCGCCGACAAAAGCCTGGTAGCCCTGGATGCCGCCGCAGATGAAGACGATGCCGAAGCAGGCAAGTCCGGTCAGCCCGAATGCCTCCAGATACGGGTTGCTGCCCTGAAGCAGCAGCGCCGGATTGAGCACGAAGAAAAACGGGATGAAATAGATGATGCTGCCGACCCACATGCTCTCCCAGCCCGTCTTCATCGCGGGCGCGCCGGCGATGCCGGCCGCCGCGAAGGAGGCGATCGCCACCGGCGGCGTGATCGAGGACAGCATGCCCCAGTAGAAGATGAACATGTGCACGGCCATCTTGTTCAGCCCGAGCTTCTCCAGCGCCGGCGCCACCAGAATGGCCAGGAAGATGTAGCAGGAGGTCGTGGTCAGCCCGAGCCCGAGGATCAGGCTGGTGATGGCGCACATGATCAGCAGCAGGAAGGCATCGCCCCCGGCGATGCTGAGCAGGTCGTTGGCGAGGCTCGAGATCACGCCGGTGAGCGAGAAGGCGCCGATCAAGAGGCCACAGCCGGCGAGGATCGCGATCAGCTCGACGAAGGTCTTGCCGTTGAGTTCGAGGAAATGCAGCCAGCGCGCGCCGCCCCAGTTCTTGCCGGGGAAGAATTCGTTCAGCGCGGCCAGCAGGCACATGCCCCACAGCGCGGCATTGAGCACGCCGAACCAGAACATCGCAGCCGTTGCCGCGATCGAACCGGCGAGCACCAGCGTGTTGCCGAGCCTCCAGCGCGCCGGCCCGGACCATTGATGCAGGATCACGAGCAGCACGGAGGCATAGAACGGCGCGTGGCTCTCGCGCTTGAAGTAGAGCAGCATCACCACGAGCACGACGATCACGAAGAGATAGTACCAGCCCTCTTTGAAAGCGTCCCAGAAGCGCGGCAGCTCGGCGCGCGGCAGACCCTTCAGCTTGTGGCGGGCGGCATAGGCGTCGACCTGCGCGAACAGGCCGACATAATAGAGGATCGAGGGGATGGTGGCGGCGAGCGCGACGTCGGCATAGCCCGTGTTCATGAACTGCGCCATGACGAAGGCGGTCGCGCCCAGCACGGGCGGGGCAAGCACGGCGCCGGTCGAGGCGCAGGCCTCGATCGCGCCGGAATAGGACGGCGTGAACCCCGTCTTCTTCATCGCGGGGATCGTCATCGTTCCCGCTGTCAGAACATTGGAGACGATGCTGCCGCCGACGGTGCCGAGCAGGCCGGATGCGAACACACAGACTTTTGCCGCGCCGCCGCGGAAGGTGCCGCACATCGCGAAGGCGATGTTGATGAAGAATTTGCCCGCGCCCGTCATCATCAGCGCGGTGCCAAAGACGAGGAAGCCGATCACGGTGTCGGCAAAGGCCTGGATGGGAATGCCGAGCAGGCTCTCACCGGAGAGCATGTGATAGGACGTGGTCTGCTGCAGCGTCGACTGCGTGCCGCGGAACGGCCCGAGCCAGGAAGAGTCCGCAAACAACGGATAGAGCGTGAAGGGCAGCACGCTGAGCAGCAGGCTCCAGCCGCCGGTGCGCCGCAGCGCCTCCATCAGCACGAACCACATCACGAGCCCGGCGGCGATGACGTTGCCAGGCGCGCCATCGAACTCCCAGCCGAATTGCGCGGCCTTGCGGATGTTGAGCATCAGCCAGATCGCCGAACCGAAGGTCGCGGCGAACAACAGGAGGTCATACCAGGGGATGCGGTCGAGCGGCGCCTTCTCCGATCCTGGAAAGATCAGGAAGGTGAATGGGAGCATCAGCGCTATCAGCAGGTAGAAATATTCGGTGTTGAGCTGGGTGTAGTCGATGAAGAAGCGCAGCGAGAATTGCTGGTTCACACACAACAGGATGGTGGCCGCGGTGGCCGCCATCAGCACCCAGCGCCACGCGCCCTTCAGCGTACGGACGCGCGTGACCTCGGCTTCCTGCAGGTCGGCGGCGGCGCCGAGATGCGGATCTGCGAACTCAACCTTCGTCGCCGGCGCTGCCGCAGTCTCTGACATCGGCGCTCTCCTCAAACAGTTCTGCGGCAGGCAGCTTGACGATCAGTCAAACCCGTTCGGCATGTCGGCCTTGGCCAGCGCCGTGGCGCGCGCCTTCATCCAGCCGTCGAGGAAGGCCTTTTCGTCCGATGGAGGATTGGACTTGCCGTAATCCGCCCACGCCGCACCGAGCACTTCCTGTCGCTTGAACAGCTTGTTGTTGTGGGCGTCCTGCGCGTCAGACCATTGCCCGGCTTCTTTCAAGGCCTTCACCGCGCCGGGATGCACCGGCACCACCCAGTTCTTGGTCTGCCGGTCGGCGGCGAGCCCGCCGGCGCCGGGCGCGGAGTCCTTGTAGGCGTCGTAGTTGACGGTCATCGCCTTGGTCATCGCATAGATCTGGTCGGCCGGTTGCGAGGCATAGGCGACGAAGATCGGATAGGGGTAGTTGCCGAGCTCGATCGGCTTGTCCGGGGTGATGCCGGCACCGCAGGTTGCGGTCTGCGGGAAGAAGAACGAGCCGACCTTCTGCATCCGCGCCCAGCCTTCCTTGTCCTTGGCGGGCAGTGGCGGCCAGACCAGACCGCGCGGCGAGGTCTCGGCTTCCTTGGCGGGGCCGGTGATGGTGGTGCCGAAGGCGGCGTCGGTGTCGTTGTTGATCAGGCCTTTCCACATCGCGCCGTAGCTCGCGAACTCGACGACCTTGACGTCCTTCTGCGTCAGGCCTGCAAAGGCGAGCACCGCGAGCGAGTTCTGGTTCAGCGCGGGCGAGCCCACGACGAAGCCGACGCGCTTGCCTTTCAGGTCTTTCAGATCTTTCACGCCGCTATCGGCTGCGACCCCAAGCGAACCGCAATTGCAATCGACGCTCGAGAGCATGATCTGGAGCGGCTGCGGGCCCCATTCCTTCGAGCCGAACTCGAACACGCCTTCCTGCGCGAAATAGGTGCCAGATCCCATCGCGGATGACGCCGCGCGCTTGGCGCGCAATGGTGCAAGCCGCGCGACGTCGTTGCCTGCAGGCAGCACGCGCACATCGGTGCCGTATTTGTCCTTCATCATCTTGCCGACGCCGACCGCGATGTTGAAGCCGGCGGTGCCGGTGTCATAGGCGGTGAACGTCAATGTCGCCGGCAGCTTGACGTCTTCGGCGATTGCATAGCTTGTAGACGCAAAAGCAATGCCCGCAACCAAGGCAGGCGCGAGCATGGTCAGCCCACGAAGCATGTTTCCCTCCAATGATCCTCGCGTTTGCCGCGAAGAGTTTAATTCTTTGTTTGAAACAGTTTTTTGTTTGAAACGGATCATGTCATCGCGATCAGGCGATGGCAACGCCGTACCGCGAACGCGGCGATGAGGCAGACAGATTGTCGCGGAAGCCACGGATAATGCAGTCAGTTCGCGACGATCGCGATCGCCTGTCCTTCGGCGACGACGTCGTCGAGCTTGACGAGCAGCGATTTGATCGTGCCGCTCGCGGGCGAGGGCACAGGTATCTCCATCTTCATGGCTTCGACGACTACAACGTCATCGCCATCCGCAACGGTTCCTCCAACTTGCACGGGAGTTGCGCAGATGCGACCCGCGACCTCCGTGACGATCTTAATTTCTGGCATGCCATCGCCTTTTTGTTGTCGTCGCAAAATGCCTGAGGTAGCGTCGTCTGCAAGTGGAATTTAATTCCGCAGAGCGGAACGAACGGTAGGGAACATGGGACGACGATCGGAGCGGTTAAGCAGGCAAGGTGCGCTCGCTGGCGATGCCGGCGAGGGTGATGTCATCCAGGTGGTGTCGCGCGCGTTCGACGTGTTGCGATGCTTCGAGGGCCATGAGGCCCGACTCGGCAATCTCGAGATTTCAAATCGCTGCGGCCTGCCGCGCTCGACGGTGTCGCGGCTCACGCACACGCTGACGCGGATGGGGCAACTCGTGTACCTGCCGCGCGACCAGAAATATCGCATCGGCCCGAGCGCGGTGGCGATGAGCGCCTCGATGATGAAGGGCGCGCAGCTGCGCAGCATGATCCGGCAGCGGCTCCAGGAAGTCGCCGAGCAATTGCCAGGCACTGTCGGCTTCGTCGTCCCCGATCGCTTCCATCTGGTCTATCTCCAGTTCGCGCGCTCGGCGACTGCGCTCGGTCTGCATGAGGGCACCGGCAGCCGCATCTCGATGGCCTCGACGGCCGCGGGCGCGGCCTACACGGCGGCGCTAGCGCCTGAAGTCGGCGATGCCTTCATTACGGACATGGAACGGGAAGCGCCCGAGGCTGCGAAAATCCTGCGGCCCCGCATCGAGGCCAACCGGCAGTCGTTGCTCGAGCGCGGTTATGTCACGGCCTGCGGCCTGTGGAGCCCGCACATCAACGGCCTCGCGGTGCCGATCTGGTCGCCGCAATACCAGACCTTCGTCGTCATCACGATCGGGCTGTTGTCGTCGATGTATGACGAGCAACGTCTGCATGCCGAAGTCGCGCCGTTGATGGTCGCGCTCGGCCGCTCGCTCGGAAGCCTGATGGAGGGCGCCGAAGGTGATGTCTTCAACAACCGCCTCTCGCGCAAACCGGTCGCAATGGCCGTGCATAACAATAACAAGCCGATCAATTCGGAGGGAGTGAATGAACTGGAAGCCGGAACTCGACGAGCTCGCCCGGCGCGAAGCCTTCGCGCGGGAGATGGGCGGCGTTGACAAGGTCAAGCGTCAGCATGACCAGGGCCGACTGACTGTTCGGGAGCGTATCGACAGACTGATCGACAGCGGTAGCTTTCACGAGATCGGTGCCGTCTCCGGCATCGGTGAGTACGATTCCAGTGGCGAGCTGCAGAAATTGACGCCGGCGAACTGCGTGTTCGGCCGCGCGCGCGTCGAAGGCCGCACGGTCGTCGTGGTCGGCGACGATTTCACCGTCCGCGGCGGCTCGGCCGATGCGTCGATCTCGGCCAAGCCGTTGATGGCGGAGGAGATGGCGCATGATTTCCGTCTGCCCATCGTCCGCATCATCGAGGGCTCCGGCGGCGGCGGCTCGGTCAAGACCATCGAGACCAAGGGCGCGGCCAATCTGCCGGGCGGCATCGGCGGCACGCGCTGGTATCGCTTCACGACGGAGAATTTGTCGCGCGTGCCGGTCGTCGCGCTCGGTCTCGGCTCGGTCGCGGGCCTTGGCGCGGCGCGCCTTGCCGCCAGCCACTATTCCATCATGACCCGGAAGTCCGCGATGTTCGTCGCGGGGCCGCCGGTGGTGAAGGCGCTCGGGCAGGACCTCTCGAAGGAGGAGCTCGGCGGCGCCGACATCCAGACTCGCGCCGGCGCGGTCGATCACGCCGTCGATACGGAAGAAGAGGCGTTCGCCTGCGCGCGACGTTTCCTCTCTTATCTGCCGTCATCGGTCTATGAGCTGCCGCCGACCTTGCCCTGCACCGACAATCCGGAGCGCACCGAAGAAGCCCTGATGAACGCGGTGCCGCGCAACCGCAAGCAGGTCTACAAGATGCGGCCGATCGTCGAATCGGTCGTCGACAAGGGCTCGTTCTTCGAGGTCGCCAAGAATTTCGGCAAGCCAATCATCGTCGGTCTCGCCCGGCTCGAGGGCAGGGCGGTGATGGTGCTTGCGAGCGACAGCTTTCACTACGGCGGCTCGTGGACCGCGGATGCGTGCCAGAAAGTGGTGCGCTGGGTCGACTTCGCGGAAACCTTCCACCTGCCGATCGTCTATCTCATGGACTGCCCGGGCTTCATGATCGGCCTCGATGCTGAGAAGGCGGCCACCATCCGCCACGGCGTCCGCGCCATGGCCGCGGTCAACCAGACCACCGTGCCCTGGTGCACCGTGATCCTCCGCAACGCCTTCGGCGTCGCCGGCGTGGTGCATCAGCCGGCCGACCGCTTCTCGATCCGCTACGCCTGGCCCTCGGCCTATTGGGGCTCGCTGCCGCTCGAAGGCGGCATCGAAGCCGCCTACCGCGCCGACATCGATGCGGCCGAGGACAAGGCGGGCAAGCTCAACGAGATCCAGGAACGGCTGAACAAGCTGCGCTCGCCGTTCCGCTCGGCCGAAAAATTCTGGGTCGAGGAGATCATCGATCCCAGGAAGACAAGGTCGCTGCTGTGCGAGTTCGCGAGGCTGGCCGAGCCGCTGCGGAAGGCGGGGCCGCCGGAGAACATGACGATCAGGCCGTAGGTTGCGGTCATGGCGAGCAACCGGGGGCGCGCGAAGCGAAGTCCCGATGACGGGCTCCGCGAAGCAATCCAGACTTTACCCGCGGAGGCCGTCTGGATTGCTTCGTCGCTTCGCTCCTCGTGGAGCGGCGCGGTGCAAGTCGTGATGCGTGGAACCATTTCCGGCGCTGTGCATTCAAACGCGCATGAGGAACCTGTATTTCGGCATCGGGGCTCTCGCCGCCGCGCTGGTTCTCTTTACGGTTTGGCTGGGCCAGCATGAACGGGAGGCATCAATCGATCGCCTCGAGCAATGGGTGATTCCACGCCCGCCACCTGAGCGCTAAAGGAATCGCGGCCGTCACTGACGGCCCTATCGAAATACCCGCAAACACATTCGTTGTAAGCCGCCACGGAAACGGCCACGCCTTCGGCCGGACAGATCGACATTTTAGACCTGCCGGGGATGTCACTGCCGCCGGTCTTCAGCGGCAGCGACATGAGGATTGACGATTAGCGCTTGGGCAGCGAGGCCATCACTTCGCCCGCGTCGCCATCCTCCAGACAGGGTGTGACGGTCAATGGGAGCAGGTCAGCCCACTGTGCGAGCCAGCGATACATCGCCTTTGGTTCGCTCGATTCAGAGATCGCAAATCCCTGTCCGTTCATGCCATGCCACCGGCCCAGCATCTTGACGCCTTCGGGTGGCGCTCCGCCGGTTTCCAGAAAACGGCTGACGGCCGCATTGAAGGTGCCTTGAGGTACACTCCAGGTTGTAATGAATTTCATGCGATTCTCCCATAATCTGAATTATTGGATGAATGCTGCGGCTGCGCCGCCCGCGCACAATAGCGCTGGCATATCGAATAACAACGGCGAATGAAGCCGTGGGTTAGTGCGATGGAGGCGCCGTAGCGGACTTGGTCGTGTGTCACCGGCGTCCGCCGGAGAACATGACGATACGGCCGTAGCGGCGCGAACGGGGAACTCATTGGGGCTGCCGACCTATCCCGTCTCTGATAAGATCATCTCGGGAATGAGACCGGGAGGGCTCGCTCATGTCGGCTGTCGATGCGAAGATCGTCCGCACCATGTGTCCGATGAACTGCCACCCGACGTTTTGCGGAATGCAGGTTGAGGTCGAGAGCGGTCGGCTCAAGACGCTGAGCGGAGACAAGGATAATCCGGACAGTGCCGGGTTTCTTTGCGTTCGCGGGGGCGCGACCAGCGAGATCTTCGGCAATCCGAAGCGACTGCTCTACCCCCAGATTCGCGACGATCGCCGCACCGACATCTGGCGCCGCGTAAGCTGGGACGAGGCGCTGGATTTCATGGCGAAGCGGATGCGGTCGGCTGGACCCGAGGCGGTGGGTCTATGGGCGGGGCATGGCGGCTTCACCGTGGGCAGTGCCGTGACGGTGCAGTTGATGCAGCGTTTCGCGCATATGTATGGATGCCAGAACTGGCATCCTGCAATGGTCTGTTGGGGGCTTGGCGGTTTTGGAGTGGGGCTGACGGGCGCGCTCAAGGTCAATACCAAGGAGGATATGGCTGAGAACTCGAACATGATCGTGCTTTGGGGCGCGAACATTTCGAGTCAGCCCAATACCGCCCGTCATATCGTCGCCGCTCGGCGTCGCGGGGCAAAAGTCATCACGATCGATGTAAGGAGAACGGAAGCGGCGGCTCAATCGGATGAAGTTTTCCTGATCCGCCCTGGATCGGACGCTGTGTTCGCTTTGGCCGTCATGCACGTCATCGTCACTGAAAAGCTCTACGACTCTGAGTTTATCGAAGCGCATACCGTCGGCTTCGCGGAATTGTCGTCTCACGTTCTGCCCTTCACGCCGGCCTGGGCAGCAGCCGAGACCGGTCTTGAGGAAGGCCAGATTGCGTCGTTCGCCAGAGCGTACGCGTCCACGCGACCAGCCATGATCCTTCTCGGCGGCAGCTCCATGCACAAGAGTGCCAACGGCTGGCACGCGGCGCGTGCGATCAGCTGTCTGCCGGCGTTGACCGGCAATTTTGGGGTTGCAGGCGGCGGTCTCGGCCCACGTCATGGCGCCCACAGTGCGGCCATGTGCAATCTGAATACGGGTGTGGCACGCGCGCCGGGCAATTATGTTGCCAATCAAATGCCCGACATCGCAAAGGCCTTGTCCGACGGGCAGCTCAAGGTTTTGCTCCTGCTGGGGACCAACATGCTGTCGTCCTTCGCGGACGCCGGTGAAATCTCCCATGGTCTCGACAAGACGGGTCTGGTCGTTTGCGTCGATCTGTTCATGAATGAAACGGCGCGGCGTTTCGCCGATGTGCTGCTGCCTGGAACCGCCTGGCTCGAGGAATTGGGATTTAAGGTGACGAACACGCACCTCTATCTGATGGAGCGTGCACTGGAGCGGGAGGGAGAGACGCGCCCGATCTATGAAATCCTGAGTTCTTTGGCAGACTCCCTCGGGCTTGCTGACCTCTTTCCGTGGGCGTCGATCGAAGAGGTGATCGATGTCATCTTGAATGACACGACAACCGGCCATGCGACTGTTGCGTCGCTGCGCGCTGCCGGTGGCTTTTTGCCTCTTAACGTGCCCGCGGTCGCCTATGCGGATCGGAAATTCGATTCACCGTCCGGGAAGATCGAATTCTGCTCGCCGCAGGCGGCAAGGCTCGGGCTTCCGCCACTTCCGGTGTACGGCGGCGACCAGGCTTCGCCCTATCCGTTGTCGCTGAGCTTCGGAAGGACGCTGACACATTTTCATTCGTTCTATGACGAGGGCCAGGCTCTCCCGGCATTGGCAAAGCACAATGTCGCCCCGCAACTCTGGATATCGCCGGTGGATGCAGAGGCGCGTCAGCTCAGCAACGGGGATGCGATCAGGATTTACAATCAGCGGGGCGAGTTCGCGGCAAAGGCCTGCGTCACCGACGACGTCAAGCCCGGAGTGGTCTGGATGCGCGATGGCTGGGTTGGCCTCAATCATCTCACGTCCGGCGACGCGGTCCTGACCGGGGACGCTCTCAGTCTTTTTCACTTCTCCGTTGGCCAGTCCGACTACGGCGCCCGCGTGGAGGTCGCGCGAAGGCAGGCATCGTTGTAGACGAGGCTATCCGGCGTCGATCACAGCCGCAGCACCTTGCCTGGATTCATGATGTTTTGCGGATCGAGCGCGCGCTTGATGGTGCGCATGATGTCGAGCTCGGTCTTCGAGCGGTAGTGACTGAGCTCGTCGAGCTTGTCGATGCCGATGCCGTGCTCCGCCGAGATCGAGCCGCCCATGGAGGTGATGAGATCGTTCACGGCCCGCGTGATGGCGGACGAATATTGGGTCAGCGTCTGCTGATCCATGCCTTTGGGGCCCATGAACGAGAAATGCAGATTGCCGTCGCCGATGTGTCCCAAAGGATAGGGGCGAATGGTCGGAAGAATGTCGAACACGGCCTTGAGCCCCTGGTCGATGAACCCGGGAATCCTGGAGATGGCCACCGACACGTCGTAGCTCAGTCCCGGCCCCTCGGCACGGGAGGCCTCGGCGACGCTTTCCCGGATGCGCCACATGTTGCGCGATTGACCGACCGTCTGCGCCAATGCCGCGTCGAGCACGCGGCCGGCCTCGAGCTGATAAGCGAGAAACTGCTCCAGCTTCTCGGTCATGCCCTCGGTCCCGTCCTGTCGGGCCCGCGAGGACGACCATTCAAGCAGGAGGTACCATGGCGTGTCCGCCTTGAGAGGATCCTGGGTGCCGGGAATATGGCGCAGCACCATGTCGATGGCGCTGCGGCTCATCAGCTCGCAGGAGCCGACATTGTCCCCTGACGCAGCATGGGCTTCGGACAGGATCTCCAGCGCCGCGCGCGGATCGCGGATCGCCAGCCACGCCGTGCAGACGTCCTTCGGCGCCGGCCACAGCTTGAGGACGGCCTTCGTGATGATGCCCAGCGTTCCCTCGGCGCCCATGAAAAGGTGCTTGAGGTCGTAGCCCGTGTTGTCCTTCTTGAGCGCACGCAGTCCGTCCCAGATGTCCCCGTTGGCCAGCACGACTTCGAGCCCCAAGACGAGATTGCGGGCATTGCCATAGCGGAGCACCTGCACGCCGCCGGCGTTGGTCGACAGGTTGCCGCCGATCATGCATGAGCCCTGGGCGCCAAGGCTGAGCGGCAGGAACCTGTCGTGACGGCTTGCGGTCTCCTGAAGCGTCTGGAGAACGCAGCCGGCCTCGACCGTCATCGCGTAACCGACGGCATCGACGTCCAGCACGCGGTTCATGCGGCCGAGCGACAGCACGATGCCGGTGTGCGCCGGCCAGGGCGTGGCACCGCCCATCAGGCCGGTGTTGCCACCCTGCGGCACGATCGCGACGCCGTGCTCGTGGCAAAGCCGGACGACTTTCGAGACTTCCTCGGTGCTGCCAGGACGAACGACGGCGCCCGCGCCGCCAACCAGCAATCCGCGCCAATCCGTGACGAACGGCTGCTTGCCGTGCTCGTCCTCGATCAGGCCCTTCTCGCCGACGATCGCGCGCAGCGCATCGCGCATCCGGGCGGTCAAAGGAGCGGTCGGGATGGTGGGTAGGGAGGACGGGAAGGCAGCCGGCATTTTGTTTCCCCTGGCGCATCTTGGTGTGCACTGCGCACGTGACGTGCGGGGGTATTCTCCACGTTTGCGGCGGGGAGTCTAATGGCAATATGTCTCGAAGCGGGGGACCGTGGACGAACGCGTCGAGCAGCTGCCGTTACCGACGGCGCCTGGTCTCGGCCGAGCGGGATCCTAGTGGATGATCTGGTTCAGGAAGCCCTTCGCCCGTTCCGTGCGCGGAGCCCGGAAGAATGTCTCCGGATCCGCTTCCTCCACGATGCTTCCGCGATCCATGAAGACGACCCGATCGGCGACCTCGCGGGCGAATCCCATCTCGTGCGTCACGCAGACCATCGTCATTCCATCTCGCGCCAGCTCGACCATGGTGTCCAGCACTTCCTTGACCATCTCGGGGTCGAGAGCGGACGTCGGTTCGTCGAACAGCATGATCTTGGGCTGCATGCACAGCGCCCGCGCGATGGCGACGCGTTGCTGCTGGCCACCCGACAATTGTGCGGGATACTTGTCCGCCTGATCCTGAATGCGGACCTTCCGCAGCAAGCCGAGTGCGCGATCGCGCGCTTCCGCCTGCGAGATGCCGCGAACCTTCATCGGAGCCAGCATGCAGTTCTCGGCAACCGTGAGGTGCGGAAAGAGGTTGAAGCTCTGAAAGACCATCCCGACCTCGCAGCGCACGCTGTTGATGTCGGCCATGCGGTTGCTCAATTCGACACCGTCGACGACGATCCTGCCGCCGTCGTGTTTCTCGATATGGTTGATGCACCGGATGAGCGTCGACTTGCCGGAGCCCGAAGGGCCGCACAGGACGATCTTCTCGCCCTTGCCGACCCTGAGATTGACGTCGTTCAGCGCATTGAATGCGCCGAATCGTTTCATCACGTTTTCGACGAGGACGATTGCATTGGGCTGCGTAGCATTGCTGACAGTCGCTTGAGGCATGTTCGTCTCCCGAATACGAGGCCGTTTGTTATCTCGATGATCACCGTGCCGTGGCAAGGCCATATCGCTTGCGAAGGGTGGCGACGCACTGGGAGGCCACCGAGCTGATCACGAGGTAGGCCACCGCGACGACGAGGTACATCTCGACGAGACGTCCATTGAGCTGTGCGAGCTTGGAAGCCGCGCCCAGAAGATCCGTCAACGACAGCACGTAAACGAGAGACGTGTCCTGAAACAGGATGATCGTCTGGCTCAGGATGATCGGGCTCGCCACGCGAAGGACTTGCGGCAGAACGACATGGCGGTAGGTGTCGTAGGTCGACAGCGCGAGCGCCTGGCAGGCCTCGAACTGCCCCTTGTTCACGGCCCGCAGTCCAACGCGGATGATCTCGGAGTAGTAGGCGGCTTCAAACAAGCCAAAGGTGATGAACGCCGTGTAGGTCGCCCCGATCGGGATCGGGCGGCCGTTGCCGCTCAGGTGCCCAAGCACGATCGGCACCAGGAAGAAGAACCAGAAGAGAACCAGGATCAGCGGGATCGACCGGATGATCGCGACGTAGCCGCGGACGATCTGGGCGAACACCGGGACCTCGAAGTGCTGTACCAGCGCAAGACAGGTTCCGAGGACCATGCCGATGGCGAATGCGGCCGCCGTGAGCGAAAGCGAGAAGAGCAGGCCCGACCAGAGATAAGGCCACGACTGCGCGACGATCGAGAAATCGAGGGTGTTCATTTCACGGTCTCCATGGCGCCAGGCAGAGCGCTGCCTTGCTGCATGTCGGCGGCGAGATCCTGTTCAGCAGTGAGCTTCACCGGGGCGCTACCCGGGATCCTGAAGGCTTTGTCGATGAGCGTCATGATCTGATATGCAACCAGCGCCAGGCAAAGATAGATGATCGTCGCCGCGCCGAATGCCGAGAATGTCTGGAACGTTGCCTCGCTGATCTGGCGCGCCTGTGCGGTCAGCTCCATCAAGCCGATCGTGAGTGCGACGGAGGTGTTCTTGTATATTCCCATCACCTCGCTGGTGAGGCTCGGCACGATCAGGCGCAGAGCCTGCGGCACGACGATGTACCGATAGGTGAGGTAGCCACTGAGGCCGAGAGCGTTGGCGGCCTCGATCTGCCCCTTAGGAAGCGCTTCGATGCCGGCCCGGACCTGCTCGGCTATCCGAGACGCCGTGTAGAGTCCGAGGCAAAGGAGAGCCGGGAAGAACGATGCCCAAGGCGGCGGCATCTGCTTGATGGCATTTCCGAGCGCGGTCGGCACCACCTCCGGGAAAACGAAGTACCAGAGGAACATCTGCACCAGGACAGGGATGTTTCGGAATATCTCGACGTAGAGCCGGGCCGGAATCGAGACGAAACGATTCTGGACTGTGCGGCCCACGCCGACGAACACGCCGATACCGAAGGCGATCCACCAGCCGAAGAAGGCCAGAGCCAGGGTCCAACCGAGACCCGACAGAAGCCAGTCGATATAGCGCTGGCCGTCTGCCGCCTGTTCAAAAAGCACTCCGAACATCGCGAGCCTCCGGGTTGCAGGTGCGGACGAGGATGACTTTCCGGGACGATCAGCTCCGTCAATCAGTCGACGGCATCGCTGGGATGTGCGATCCGCTCCATCAACTCGTCGGTGAGCGGGAATGCGAGGTTCTCACCCTTGGGCGGGATCGGCCTGGTAAACCATTTCGCGTAGGTCTTCTCGAACTGGCCGGATGCCATCTGCTTGGAGAGAACGTCGTCGACGAGCCTCTTGAAGCCGGCATCGCCCTTCGTGAACATCAGTCCATAGTAGATCTTCGCGTAACCCTCGGAAAGGAACAGGAGCGCGTCCGGATTCGGCGCCGCAGCCTTGAGCCCGGCGAGAAGGATATCGTCCTCCATGAAGGCGACGGCACGGCCGGTATTTAGCATCAGGAAGGACTCCGCATGGTCCTTGGCCTGGACGATGTTGAGGCCGAGCTGCTCCTTGGCGTTGACGCTCTGCGCGAAACCGACTGCGTTGGAGCCTTGCGTGGCGACAACCGTCTTGCCCTTCAGGTCGCCGGCGGTCTTCACGCCACTGGCGGCCTTGACGAGCCAGCGCGGCTGGCTGACGAACGTTGCGACCGAGAACGAGACCTGTTCCTGCCGCTTCTTGTCGTTGGCGGTGCCGCCGCATTCGATGTCGACAGTCCCGCTCTGGATCAGGGGAATCCGGTTCGAGGAGTTCACCGGCGTGTAGTTGACCTTCAGACCGGGCAACTTCAGCTCATCCTTGATGCGATCGACGATCGCCGCGCAGAGATCGAGCGAGAAGCCAATGGGCTTCTGATCCGGCCCGAGGTACGAGAACGGTATCGAAGCCTCACGGTAGCCGATCGTGATCGATCCGCTGGATTTGATCTTGTCGAGCGTCGGGCTGTCGGCTGCCGCGGCCGGGCTTGCGTTGACAGCCAGGAGCGCCGGGAGAAGTCCCAAGAGCTGAACGAGCTTCTTCATGGTTTTTGCCTTCCCATCGTTTGTCAGACTCAAGCTGCGACGGACGGGCGTCCGAGCCCTCGCCGGCGGATGACGTCGATCAGGCGATCGATGTCGGTGGCGGTGTTGAACATGCCGAGCGAGACGCGAATGCCATCTCGTTCGGGCGACACGCGCACGCCGTTCTCCTCGAAATGGCCGAGCCAGTCTGCCGCGGGCAGGGCGATGACGTAGATGTGCGGCGCGCGATGCTTGCGCTCGCGCGGACCAACGAGGCGGACGTCCAGCTCGTCCAGGCGTGCAATCAGGTGATCGCCGAGATCGAAGCAGTGGTTCTGGATGTTCTGCACCCCGATCTGCTCGATCATGTCGAGCGAAGCACCGAGGGCGTGGACTGCGGGCAGGTTGAAGTTGCCCAGCTCGAAGCGCCTGGCGGCCGGCGAGGGCGCCATCCCGTCGGCACGCGCGATGAGATCGCTCGGGATCTCGGCGAGGCTCGCAGCCGCCAGGTAGGCCGGCTCGAGCTCCTTGAGCGTCTTGTCCCAATAGAGCAGCCCGAGCCCTTGCGGAACCAGTAATCCCTTGTGGCTGCCGGAGCCGATGAAGCTTGCGCCGATCGCCTTGGCGTTAACAGGCACGACTCCGATGGCCTGCATCACGTCCACCACGAAGTGGAGCTTGTTCCTGACGCACATCGCGCCGACGCTCTCGATGTCAAAGCGGTGACCGGCGTGAAAAGTCACATGCGACATCGAGATCGCACGCGTCCTTTCGTCAATGAAGGGAGCAAAGCTGTCGGCGTCGACGATTTCCGTCATCGGGATGAAGCGGACCTCGACGCCCTTCCGTTGCAGATTGAGGAACGCGTAGGCGTTGTTCGGGTGATCGCCGTGGATCATCAGGACGTTGTCGCCGGCCTGTAGCGGCAGTGCGTTTGCCGCAATGTTCATGCTTTCCGACGTGTTTTTCGTGAAGGCAATCTCATCCGCCGTCACGCCGAGAAAGCGGGCGACCTTGGCACGGGTCTGCTCGACCCGATCGAGCCAGATGCTCTTCGGACCGGCTGTCTCGAAGCCCTCGCGAAGGAAAAGCTCGATCGCGGCCTTCACGGGACGCGCGAGCGGCGTTTGAAACCCGGAATCCAGATAGACCATCCGTTCGACGGCGGGGAATTCCTTCCTCACGGCGTCCACGTCGTAATGACGAGACATGCACATCTCCTGTTGAGCGCGCCGGCAGAACTTGGCTCCCGGCCAAGCGGCGGAGCGCGATTTTCGGAACGGCGAGACCGCACTGCACAATTTCTGGTCAATCGCCGGTGACGCCAAGAATATGAGCTTTCAGGATTTCGACAATCGATTATGTCGAATTTCAATAGGTTTTATTCCGAAAAATGATAATACTCGGCGTTGATCTTGATTTCACTTCCAGTTTTGGCCGGGTGGGAAATGACGAAGCGAATTGGGAAGGAAGGACCGTTGGATCGGGCTTTCGCGATCGTTCGGCATGTTGCCGACCAGCGCAAAGCCGTCTCGGCCGCGGAGATCGCAAAGGCTCTTTCGCTGCCGCTTCCAACGGCACACAGGTTGATCGGAAACCTCGAAGACCGCGGACTGCTTCAGAAGGCGTTGGGTACCAAGCGGTACGTTGTGGGCAACCAGCTCGTCACACTGTCGGCCACCGTCATCGGCGCTGCGTTTCGTACTGCGCGGCGGCATGCGGTGCTTCGGGCGGTCGCGGGAGAAATCGGCGAACAGTGTGAGATCGGCGTCGTACGCGACAACGTCGTTGCCTATGTCGACAGCGTTCGCGTTTCGGAGCCGCAAGGTCTTCAGTTCAATCCGGGGGAAGCGGCGCCGTTACACTGCACGTCGACCGGAAAGATCTATATGAGCAGACTGCCCGAGCGGATCCGGGCGAAGCTGTGCCGCGCGCTACCCCTGACCAAATTCACCGAAACGACGATCGTCGATGTCCACGCGCTGATGAAGGTTCTCGAGGAGACGCGACAACGCGGCTGGGCCAAGACAAACGAAGAGTACGTCAAGGGGGTGGTGGGGTGCGCCGTCCCCATTCTGTCACCGGATCGGGAATTGATCGCTTGCCTCGGCGTCTCTGTACCGGTGGCCCGCGTGAGCTTCGCCGAACTGGACCGGTTCATAGCGCCGCTTCAAAAGGCCGCCGCTCTGCTATCCGACACCATTCTGCAAGTTGAAGACGACGATGGCGCAGATGCCCAATGACGGCATGATGCCTTGGCCTCTGTGCCATAGCCGTCCTTAACCAGACCGACGTGCCTGCTGCGCGCTGATGCTGCGCAGCCCACCGGACGCACCCGCCAGCGCCGGCGTTGAGGCCGTATCGACCGCACCTGAGGCCGCTTACCCCTCAATCTCTGCGATCGCGTTTAACCGACGTTAATGATGTCTTCTCGATATGGAACATCTCACTCCGTTGCACTCCCTGTTTGTGGATTGCCCGTAAGTGTTGATTAAGAAGGCCATATCCATATTCCAGCCTGCGATTGGCGGGCTGACCGGCAGCGGTAATCCCACCGGTTGCCCCGATCAAAAGACTTTAGGAATTGCTCTCTGCCGCCACGACGGCAATCAGGATGAAGGTCATGCTCCGCCGGGTAGTGCTCCGTTTCGCAAGAGACCGGAAGGCCAACATCGCCGTTATCTTCGCCCTCACGATGGTGCCGATCGTCTTTCTCCTGGGCATGACGCTCGATTACACGCAGGCCGTCCGCAAGCGGGAGCAATTGAACGCAGCCGCCGACGCGGCCGCGATCGCAGCCGTGCGGCCGGCGATGCTGACCCAGACCGACAAGACGGTCGTCCAGGCGACCGCCGCAGCCGTCTTTGCAGCGAAGGCGAATCTTCCCGGTCTGACGGCGACGCCGACGCCGACCATCACCGTCACGGATTCCGGCCTCGCACGAAGCATCACGGTTTCCTACACCGCGCAGTCCGTCAATAATTTCCCCAGCGTTCTCGGCAGGCAGACCTGGGACGTCTCTGGCTCCTCAACGGCGAAGGCGTCGAGTGCGCCCAACATGAATTTCTACCTGCTGCTGGACGACTCGCCGTCGATGGCGCTTGCCGCGACGCAGGCCGACATCACCAACATGATCGCGGCCACGAAGAACCAGCCCAGCTACGCGAAGAATTGCTCGTTCGCCTGCCATGAGGCGCGTCCCAACAACGCAACTGCCAGCTCGACGAACAAGGACAATCTCACCGTCGCACGCGCAAACAACATCACGCTGCGCATCGATCTCGTGACCAACGCCGTTACGCAATTGCTGAAGGGACCCTGGACGTGCCCGCAGGCGGGTGTGACGGGCGGCGTCATGCAGTGCATGTCGGCGCTCAACAACACGACCTACAAGGCCGCCATCTACACCTTCGACTACGCCCTCAACACGATTCAGGTGCTGACCACGCCGGACACCGCCGCCACGAAGATCAACAACATTCAGCTCCTGACGGTCGACCACCAGAACTGCCCCATTGTCGATAGCAAGGGCAACTGCACCTACACCACCGACTACGGCACGGACATCTCGGGCGGGCTCACGGGCGTCAACACCGTGATGCCTGCGCCGGGCACCGGCACCAACCAACAGGGCGATACGCCGCAGGAGGTGGTCTTCCTCGTCACCGACGGCGTCGAGGACAAGCTCATCCCGAAGACGGGGGGCTCCTGCGACCCCAATGCCACCTATGCGCTTCCGACAGCCAACTCGACGACCTTGCGGTGCCAGCAACCGCTCGACACGACGGTCTGCACGACGATCAAGAACCGCGGCATTCGCATCGCGGTCCTCTACACCGAGTATCTGCAGCTGAGCGACAGCTGGTACACGAGCCGCATCTCGCAGTTCAACAATCCATCCTCGTCGACCGGCACGATCGCGACACGGCTGCAATCGTGCGCATCGCCCGGTCTGTATGCGAGCGTGCAGACAGGTGGCGACATTTCCGCGGCGCTGACCAACCTGTTCATCAAGGTTGCATCCAGCACGGCCAGCCTCGTGCAGTAGGGAAGGCGCCATGACCCGACAGGTCACGACAACGAAAAGATGCCGCAACCGCTGGGCCGCCTTCGCCGGCGATAGCCGCGGAGCCACGGCCGTCGAATTCGCGCTCGTTGCCGCGCCGTTTCTCGCCCTCATCATCGCGCTCATCCAGACGTTTCTGGTTTTCTTTGCCCAGCAGATGCTTGAAACCGTGGTGCGCCAGTCGGCGCGTCTCGTCATGACGGGGCAGGTTCAGTCGGCGCAGATGAACCAGGCGGTTTTCAAGCAGAAGGTCTGCGATCAGATCGTAATCCTGTTCAATTGCAGCGGCCTGATGGTCGACATGCAGGTCGCAACGTCCTGGTCTTCCGCGAACACGGCGACGCCCACGCTGACCTTCGACGGCTCGGGCAATGTGACCAACAGCTGGCAATACAATCCGGGCGATTCCGGCGATATCGTCGTTCTCCGCGTCATGTATGTCTGGCCGGTCGTGCTCGGGCCGCTCGGCTTCAATCTCTCGAACCTTAGCAATGGCAACCGGCTGCTCATGTCGTCCGCCGCGTTCCAGAACGAGCCAGGAGCTACCTGATGATCTCCGCCCTGTCGTCTCGCGCTCGGCAGATGTTGACCGATGTACGCGCTGTTGCAGCGACGGAGTTCGCCATCGTGACACCGTTCATGCTGGTGCTCTATGTCGGCGGCGTCGAGCTCGGGAACGGGCTCGCCATGAACGTCAAGGTCAGCGCGACTGCGCACAGCGTTGCCGACATGATCTCGCAGAACACGGCCGTCACGTCGACCCAGATGGACGGCATTCTCGCTGCGGCGAGCTCCATCATGGCTCCCTATCCCATCAAGAACGGCAGCACCTCGCTGATGACGATCACGGTCTCCGAGGTCTCGACCGACAGCAATGGCAACGCGACGGTGCAATGGAGCAAGTCGACCAGTACGTCGGGTGCGAGGGCCGCCGGTCAGCAGATGACCTTGTCGTCCTTTACCGCGCCGGGCGGCACCAGCAATGCCAACATCTCGCTCATTCTGAGCGAGGTGTCCTACGACTACGCGCCCAACCTCGGCTTCACGATCGCCGGCACGGTGAAGCTGTCCGACAGCTATTACCTGTTCCCCCGCTGCTCGACGAACACCCCCGCCACGTCGAGTTTTCCCTATTACGACGTGAAATATCCGGCGGCGAAGACCTGCACCTGCGTGCAGCACTTGCAGCAGAAGACCTGTTAGTTTCACGGAACGCGGTCCGAAAGAAGCCGGATGCCGCTGAGGCACGCTTCCGTCCCGATTTCCTCCCGGCCCCTGTGCGCAATTGCGCACAGGGCCGGATGACATTGGAGTAGACGCTTACGCCGCCACAGTGGCGCGGTCGAGCGCTGCGATCAGCTTTGCCGCGATGGGATGGTCGGACCGCGGATTCTGGCCGGTGATCAGCTCGCGGTCCTCGACGACGTAAGGCTCGAAGTCGACGGCGCTTCGGCTGACCTCGGCACCCGCAGCTCCCAGCGCGTCCGGCATGGTGAAGTAGATCTTGCCGTGCAGGAACTGCTCCTCGATCGGTATCTCTTCCGAGGCGGTGAACACCGTCATCTTGTATCCCGCATATTGCCAGCCCTTGCCCAGCTCCGCGACCTTGGCCTTGTCGCCGGCGATCAGGGCGGCGCGATAGGCCTTGGCGTCGGGCAGGGTGGCCAGAGTTGCGATCGGTCCGTGGCAGAGCAGCGCCGTGATCTTCTTCCGTTCGTGGAAATATCGCAGAATCTTGCCGAGCTCGGGATCCTGCATGAGGTCGACGACCGGGCCCTGCCCGCCGGGGACAAAAACGGCGGCATATTGATCCAGTCCTCCGTCCACGATCGCGCGCAACGTATGGACGTTGGTCATCGCCGGGTCCTTGTCGAAGAAGTCGCGTCCCCGCCGGTAGGCCTTCTCGTCGCCGCCGAAATGGGCCGCATGATCGGAGGCCGGATCGATGTACGGTTGCTTGCCGTTCGGCGTCGCCAGCACCACCTCGTAGCCGGCATCGATCACGGCCATCGCCGGCACGACGGTTTCATTGAGGTATTGGCCGGTCGGTCCGGTGCCGCCGCCCTGGATTTCGATACGGGTGGCATTGGAGCCGACAACGAGCACTTTTCCTTTGGACATGGTGTCTCCTGCGATTTGCTTGATCGTCTTGCGGTTAGAACTTCATAACAATCCGGCCGACGCGAACGGCAACCTGCCGCGACGACCGTTCTGGCGTTTCAAGCAACGGCTGGAGCAGATCGGGCGGAGCACGCCGCTTCGCTCCGCAAGCTCGCCCCGAAGGCTCCTGCGGAGGGAATAATCTGTCGCTGTCGAAGAAGTAAGCGGCTTCGCTGACGGCGCGCAAGCCAGCCTCCCAACGTCATTCCGCGCGCAATTTAGGGGATGCGGCGCCGTCTGACCATGTGGCGCGATCGGCCTGGAGCGGATGCATCGTGCGATTTTGCAATGATGCCATCATGCTCCTGTTTTGCCCGACGAGTCAAGTTGACTTCGGTAAAACGTAAGTCATTGATCCGCCACGCGCCGGCTACTGTGCATGGGGTTGTTTTCGCAGTTTTTGTTTGGAGCGGTCCGTCTGAAGAGCGCCCGTTACGCGCTCTCCGTCTCCCGGTGCACGTCGTGCACCACGAGGCCCATGCCTTCCTCGGGCATCTTGATCCAGTCGCGGCGCTTCAGGGTGCGCTTGGTGTCCTCGTAGCCGCTTGTCCAGTGCTCGCGCATCGAGGTGCCCGAGAATTCGTGGTCCTTGGCGTCGCCCTCATAGGCCTTCTGCTGATAGATCAGGTGCAGGATCGCGATCTCCGGCATGTTGCGCAGGCTTGCCTTGAGGCTACGATCCTCGTCGGAGAGTTGCTCGTCCGGGACTTTCGCCAGGGCCTTGTAGAGCAGAACCTTGAGGTTGTGCGTGCGGCGGTAGACGTCGGTGTTGTGGCGCGTGCGCGAGGAATACATGATGTCCTTGTGGCGGGCCATCACGTCCTGGATCGAGCGCGGCAGCACGCCCCGTGCGCTGAACAGGTCGACCTGGAACACCAGCGAGTTGAGCGCATCCTCCTGGTCGAGCAGATGCTGGAGCGGCGTGTTGGAGACGATGCCGCCGTCCCAGAAATGATCGGTGCCGATCCGCACCATCGGCAGCGCCGGGGGCAGGGCGCCGGAGGCCATGATGTGCTCCGGCTCGATCTCGTCATGGGAGTTGTCGAAATAGATGAAGTTGCCCGAGAGCACGTTGACCGCGCCGACCGCGAAACGGACCTTCTTCTCGTTGATGAGGTCGAAGTCGACGAGCTCCAGCAGGCTCTCCTTCAGCGGCATCGTGTCGTAATAGCTGGTGGCGGTGCGCGCGCCGACCGGGCTGAACCAGGGATTGACCTGGTGCGGGGTGAAGAAGCCGGGCTGGCCCATCGCCGACGTCATCCACGCACTGGTGAGATTGCGCCACTGGCGGAAGATGTCGCCGTCGGGCGTGTAATGCCAGATCTTGCGATTGGTGATGCGCTCCCAGAAGATGCGCAGCGCCTCCAGCCGCTTCTCCGGCTTGTTGCCGGCGATGATGGCGGAGTTGATTGCACCGATCGAGACACCGCAGACCCAGTCGGGCTCGATGCCGGCTTCGTGCAGCGCCTGGTAGACGCCGGCCTGGTAGGCGCCGAGCGCGCCGCCACCTTGCAGCACCAGCGCGACGCGGTCGCAGCGTTCGGGGCGCCAGCCCCGTGCGGGAGGCTGATGCGTCTGATGAGCCGGTTGCGACGTGCGGGCGTCCATGGGTGCCTCCTAGCGTGGACCAAACGATTGCGTCCGGCAGTGACGGCGTGATGACAATTTCAGCGCCGATGCGTCGTCTGCATGCAGGCCGACCGCAGCGGAAATGGCGGGAGGTCGTGCGCCTGACGGAAATCCTTCACATCGCAGTCAATGACGGCGGCTAGCAATTTGCGGTCCAGGCCTGACGCCGCCGGGCGGGCACCACACACAGGAGATCAGGATGCGCAGGGAAGACGTGCTGAGACTTCCGTCCATGCCGGCGGCGGGGCCGAGCTATCCGGCCGGGCCCTATCGCTTCGTCAACCGCGAATTCCTCGTCATCACCTACGAGACCGATCCGGAGCTGATCCGCGCCGGCCTGCCTGAGCCGCTGGAGCCGATCGACCAGCCGATCGTGCACTACGAATGGATCAAGATGCCGGACTCCTCCGGCTTCGGCAGCTACACCGAATCCGGCCTCGTCATCCCCGCGCGCCTCAACGGCGAGGAGGTCAATTTCGTCTCGCAGATGTATCTGGATGATGATCCGCCGATCGCGGCGGGCCGCGAGATCTGGGGCTTTCCCAAGAAATATGCCCATCCGAAACTCGAGATCGTCAAGGACACGCTGACTGGCACGCTGGAATATGCCGGTCAGCTCGTCGCCATGGGCACGATGGGCTACAAGCACGAGAGCATGGCCGGCAACGGCGATCGCACCCGTGCGACGCTGTCGAAGACGCAGATCAATCTGAAGATGATCCCGGGCGTCGACGGCCGTCTCGAAGTTTGCCAACTCGTCGCGATCAACCTCATCGACATCGTGCCGAAGGGCTCCTGGATGGGGCCCGGCCGGCTGCATCTGGTGCCGCATGTCAACGCGCCGGTCGCGGATTTCCCGGTCCGCCGCTGCCTGGGCGCGCACCACTACATCGCCGATCTCACGCTGCCGTTCGGCCGCGTCGTGCACGACTACGTCAAGGAGGCCGAGGCGATGGCCGCGACGGGGCTCGCTGCAGAGTAGGGCGGCACCATCATCAAACTGTAACAAAGCCGTAATTGAGTACCCGCGAGAAGTCCGGAAGATGCCGTCAGCCATCTTCCGGAAGCGGGGCATTTGTTGACGGTTGGGGTTGGCCATGGCTGAGCCGGCGAAGCTTGTCAGCACGATATCGGACACCGTGCCCGTCATTCCCGGCCTGGTCTGGGCGTTCCGGCTGCACGGCGACGGCAGTGCCGAGGCGCTGCCGATCGACCAGCCGATCGAGTTCAGCCATGACGGCCGGCTCTGGCTGCATTTCAACCTGACCGATACGCGCGCACGGCCCTGGATCGCGGCGTCACAGCTGCCGCCGCTCGCGCGTGACCTCCTGCTGTCCAACGACACTTTCCAGCAGCTTCACGTCATCGACCATTGCGTCTACGGCGTCTTCTCCGATCTCGTGCGCGACATCGACAGCGCGACGGAGGAGACCGCGTTCCTGCGTTTCGCCATGACCGAGCATCTTCTCGTCAGCGGCCGGCATCAGGCGCTGTGCTCGGCCGATGCGACGCGCCGCGTGCTCGAAGGCGGCTACCGCGTCGACAACGTCGCCCATCTCCTGGAAAAGATCGTCGACGAGGTCGCCGATACGCTGGACCGGATGGCGGACAAGCTCGGCCAGGAGATCGACGACATCGAGGAACGGATTTTGGCCGACGACGCCAAGCCGGAGATGCGCCGCAATCTCGGCCGGCTGCGCCGGACCTGCGTCAGGTTGCATCGCCAGCTCACCGGCCTGCGCGTGCTGTTCCACCGCCTCGATCAGAAGAACACCGATCATCTCGCGCCGGCCTTGCGCATTCACGCCGGCAAGCTGGCGCAGCGGCTGGACGGGCTCGATCACGACATCGTCGAGCTCCGCGAACGCAGCCGCCTGCTCGAGGAGGAGCTGCGCTTCAAGAACGAGGAGGAGAGCAACCACCACCTCCACACGCTCTCCATCGTGACCTCGCTGCTGCTGCCGCCGACCCTGATCACCGGCATCTTCGGCATGAACACCAAGGGCCTGCCGCTCACCGACGTCGAGAGCGGATTTCTCTGGGCGGCGCTCCTGATGGCCTCGTCGGTCGGCGCGGCCTATCTGTTCATGCGGCGCACGGGTATCTTCAGGTAGCGTACGCAGCCGGTATCAGCCGTGATCGGGACGTCCCACAGATTTCCGCTGCGAAATGCGGCCGCGATCGTGCTGGCCTCGACGGTGGCGAGCACCGGCGCGCTCGCCGGCGCCAAGGACGAAAGCGCGGCCGAATGGCTGGCGCCGAAATGGTTCAACGAATGGCATGACGGGCTTGCCAACAAGGGCCTGAACTTCGGCGCCACCTATATCGCCGCCAACATCGCCAACGTCTCCGGCGGCGTGAAGCGCGGCGCCATCCATTTCGGGCGCCTCGATCTCTCGGTCGATGCCGATCTCGACAAGCTCGTCGGCTGGGCCGGCGGCCGCTTCTACGCCAATGCGTTCGTGATCTACGGCCAGGGGCTGAGCCGCAACTACGTGATGAACCTCGCCACCATCAGCGAGATCGAGGCATTGCCGGACCAGCGGCTCTACAACGCCTATTTCGAGCAGAGCTTCTTTGGCGACCGCCTGAACATCAGGGCCGGCCAGCAGGCCGCCGACGTCGAGTTCTTCGACAGCCAGACCGACGACCTCTTCATCAACGGCACCTTCGGCTGGCCCGCGATCAAGGCGAGCAACCTTCCGGCCGGCGGCCCGGCACCGCCGATCGCTGTGCCCGGTATCCGCATCAAGGCGGCGCTGACGGACAACATCACCGCGTTCGGTGCGGTGTTCAACGGCGATCCGTCGGGTCCGGGCGATCAGGATCCGCAGCTGCGCGACCATCATGGCCTGGCGTTCCGGGTCAACGATCCGCCGTGGGTGATCGGGCAGGTCCGCTTCAACTACGACATCGATATCGGCGGCCGGCCGCTCGCCGGCAATTTCACGCCGGGCGCCTGGAAGCATTACGGCTCGTTCGACAGCCAGCGTTTTACGGCCGAGGGGCTCTCGATCGCCGATCCCGGCGGAAGCGGTGTGCCTGCAAGACTTCGCGGCAATTACGGAATCTTCGCTGTCATCGAGCAGGTGCTCTATCGCCCGCCGGAGGTGAAGGACAACACCACGTCAGCCTCGCTTCCGGGCGTCACCGCGTTCGGCCGCATTGCCTACAGCCCGCCGGACCGCAATCTGATCGACCTTTATGTGGACGGCGGCATCGGTTTCGTGGGCTTCACGCCAGGCCGTCCGCTCGATCGCTTCGGCGTGGCGATGGCCTATATGCGGATTTCGAACACCGCGCGCAATCTTGACATTGATACGCAGGCTTTCACCGGCATCCAGAGTCCGGTGCGCAGCAACGAGACGCTGATCGAGATGATCTACGAGGCGCATATCAAGCCGGGCTGGCTGATCGCGCCTTACTTCCAATACGTGTTCCGGCCCTCCGGCGGCATCCCCAATCCGAACGATCCGACCGGCGTTTCGCGGATCGGTGACGCCGCAGTGTTCGGCGTCACCACCACGATCAGGTACTAGGCCATCGCCGGCTTCGGCTCGGCCTTCGGTTGCCGCGACAGCGCCAGAACGATCAGCGAGGCGAACACGCAGAGCGCGCCGGCGATGAAGAACGCGGGCAGGTAGCTCTCATAGACCGTCCGCGAGAAGCCGGCACCGAACGCCGCAGTGCCTGCGCCGAGCTGATGGCCGGCAAAGATCCAGCCGAACACCAGATTGGCGCGCTCGGGCCCGAACTTCTGCGCGGTGAGCCGCACGGTCGGCGGCACCGTGGCGATCCAGTCGAGGCCGTAGAACATCGCGAAGATCGACAGCCCGTAGAACGAGAAGTCGCTGAACGGCAGGAAGATCAGCGAGAGCCCGCGCAGGCCGTAGTACCAGAACAGGAGGTAGCGGTTGTCGTAGCGGTCCGACAGCCAGCCCGACATGATCGTGCCGAAGAAATCGAAGATGCCCATCGCGGCGAGCAGGCCTGCGGCCTGCACCTGCGGAATCCCGAAATCGAGGCACATCGGGATCAGGTGCACCTGGACGAGGCCGTTGGTCGACGCGCCGCAGACGAAGAAGGTCGCAAACAGGATCCAGAACGCGCGCGACTTCGAGGCGTCGCGCAGCGTGCCGAGTGCCACGCCGGTGATCGAACCATGGCTGACCGGAGGGGCCGGCAGGGGCTCGGTGCCTTCGTCGCCGAATGGGCGCAGGCCCACATCGCTCGGCCGGTCGCGCATCGCAAGGAGAACCGCCACGGCGGAGACGCCGAGCGCGATGCAGACGAAGCCGAGCGCGAGCCGCCAGCCGTAACGTTCGGTCAGGCTTGCGAGCAGCGGCAGGAATACGAGCTGGCCGGTGGCGACGCTCGCGGTCATGATGCCGACGACGAGGCCGCGCCGCGCGGCGAACCAGCGCGTCGCTATGGTGGCGCCCAGCACCAGCGCGGTCATGCCGGTGCCGATGCCGATCACGACGCCCCACAGCAACACGAGCTGCCAGACTTGCGTCATGCCGAGCGAAGCCACAAGCGCGGAAACGACGATGAGCTGGGCGGCCAGCGTGACGTTGCGCAGGCCGTAGCGGTTGAGCAGGGCGGCCGCGAACGGCGCCATCAGCCCGAACAGGATGAAGCGGATCGACAGCGCGGAGGAAATCTGCGCCGTGCTCCAGCCGAACTCCTGCTGAAGCGGGACGATGAACACGCCGGGCGCGCCGACCGTGCCGGCGCTGATCAGCGCGGTGAGGAAGGTCACGCCGACCATCACCCAGCCGTAGTGGATATTGCGGCGGCCGAGTGTCGCCGCGAGCCAGTTCGAGATCATTGGGCCTCAATGTTTGATGGGCAGGCTTTGAGACACCTGCACGAGCTTGTAGAATGGCACGGGACGCGTCTGTCGAAAATGACAGAGTTCCCTCATTTTCGGACGTATCTAGGTCAGTGCGTCAGACGCTCCACGGCGATGGCCGTGGCTTCACCGCCGCCAATGCAGAGTGCCGCAACGCCGCGCTTGAGGTTTTGCGCCTCGAGCGCGTGCAGCAGCGTCACAATCAGCCGCGCGCCGGTGGCACCGATGGGATGGCCAAGCGCGCAGGCGCCGCCGTTGATGTTCAGCTTCTCGCGCGGGATGCCGAGGTCGCGCTGCGCCGCCATCGCCACCACGGCGAAGGCCTCGTTGATCTCGAACAGGTCGACATCGCCGGCGCTCCAGCCGACCTTGTCGAGCAGCTTGCGGATCGCCGGGATCGGAGCCGTCGTGAACCATTGCGGCTCCTGGCTGTGGGTGGCGTGGCCCTTGATCTCGGCGATTGCCGGCAGGCCGTTGCGATCAGCCAGCGAGCGCTTCGTCAGCACCAGCGCCGCGGCGCCGTCGGCATTGGCGGAGGAGGCGGCCGGCGTGATGGTGCCGTTGGCGCGGAACGCCGGCTTCAATCCGGGGATTTTCGCAGGATCGACCTTCAGCGGATGCTCGTCATTGGCGACGATGCGAGGGCCTGCTTTCTCGGTCAGCGTGATCGGCGCGATCTCGGCCTTGAACGCGCCGCTCTCGACCGCCTTGCGCGCACGGCTCAGCGTCTCCATCGCATAGGCATCCTGGTCCTTGCGGGTGAACTGATAGGCTTCCGCGGTGGCCTCGCCGAAATCGCCCATGGAACGGCCGGTCTCGTAGGCATCCTCCAGCCCGTCCATCATCATGTGGTCGATGATGCGGTCGTGCCCGGCGCGGTAGCCACCGCGGGCCTTGGCGAGCAGATAGGGCGCGTTGCTCATGCTCTCCATGCCGCCAGAGACGACGATCTCGGCCGAGCCAGCGCGGATGATGTCGTGCGCCAGCATGGTCGCCTTCATGCCGGAGCCGCAGACCTTGTTGACCGTGGTCGCGCCCGTGGCGTCGGGCAGACCGGCGCTACGTGCCGCCTGTCGCGCCGGCGCCTGGCCTTGTCCGGCCGGCAGCACGCAGCCCATGAAAACTTCATCCACCTTCTCGGGCGCAAGCTTGGCGCGCTCCAGCGCGGCGTTGATCACATGCGATCCGAGCTTGTGTGCCGCCAGCGGCAACAGCTCGCCCATGAAGCGGCCGAGCGGGGTGCGGGCGGCGGAGACGATGACGACGGGATCGGCGGCTTCGGCCATGATGAAACTCCCAGCGATGACGGAAAAGATTATGATCATCATATGATGCGGCGCAAAAAATGCAACCGCAGCCGGCATGAGAAATTGTCGTGGTTCGGATGAGATTTGGTCGTTCGATTGGAGGGGGTGACGTGACTGTCGCGGACTTTGGCGTGGCGGTCGCTCCGCACGGCACTGTCATCGCCCGACTTGATCGGGCGATCTAGTATTCCAGAGGCGGTGGTGATCGAACCGATGAGCCGCGGCGTACTGGATGCCCCGGTCAAGCCGGGGCATGACACCGTCAGTGTGGAGGCAGCCTACCGCTTCCTGTTTACGAAAGCCTGCATCAGCCGCGTCGGCTCGTCCGACAGGAACGACTCGCCGAACACCTTGACGCTGAGATTTACCGACTCCGTCAGCGGCAGTTCCTCCCATTGCCGCAGCAGCGCCTTTTGCGAGCGCAGCGCCTCGGGGCCGCATTCGAGCAGCGCCTTCACGACGTGTTCGACCTCGGCATCCAATCCACCCTCCGGCGCGACCTTGTCCACCAGTCCCCAGGCCAGCGCCGTCGGCGCGTCGATGTTCTCCGCCGTCATCACCAGCCAGCGGGCGCGGGCCCAGCCGATCAGGCGCGGAAGCAGGGCGGCGTGGATCACCGAGGGGATGCCGACGCGGACCTCCGGCATGCCGAAATGCGCATCGTGTGCAGCGATTCTGAAATCGCAGGCGGCGGCGACTTCGAGGCCACCGCCGAGGCACCAGCCCGGCATCCGCGCGATCACGGGGGCCGGGAATTGGCGCACGGCCTCGCAGAGATCGCCCAGGCGGCTGATGAAGGCTTCGGCCGACTTCTGGTCGAGCTTGGCCATCTCCTTGATGTCGGCTCCGCCGATCATGCTCTTCTCGCTCTGGCCGCGCAGCACCACGACGCGGATGCTGCGGTCAGTCGCGAGGGTCTGCAGGCCTTCGCGCACGGCATCGGTGACGGGCGAGCCCAGAATGTTGAGCGGGCCGGCGTTGCAGATCGCGACATGGACGACGCCGCGCGCATCGCGCGTCACGCCGCAGTGATTGTTGAGCATTTCCATCGGAGCATCTCGGAGTTTCGTGGACATGCGCGAGGCGCGCGGGTCGGGATCACTTCGGTGCCGAAACGCCCTGCTTGTCAAGCGGGTGGGGGACGGAGTTGCCATGGCGAAGTTCGTGACATAGTATGACATACATCATACAAAGAGGCCGCCATGACCTGTAACGATCAACTCGACCTGTTTTCGCCCGCGCAGCGGCGTGAGCGCGTGGTGGACTGGCAGGTGCCTGCGCCGGTTGCAAAAGTAGCGATGGGGCTTTCAGGCATGGACGCGATGCTGGGAATCCGCGACGGCCGGTTGCCGCCGCCGCCCTTCGCAAAATTGATCGGTTTCACCATGGCCGTGGTCGAGCCGGGCCGGATCGTGATGGAACTTGAGCCGCGCGAGGATCTCGAAAATACCATTGGCCTCCTGCACGGCGCGACCGCCGCGGCGCTGATTGATACCGCCATGGGCTGCGCGATCTCGACGCGGCTGGAGGCCGGGCAGTCGTCAGTGACGCTCGACCTGAAAATGACGTTCCTGCGCCCGCTGTCGGTCCGTTCCGGGCTGATCTCGGCCGAAGGCAAGATCATCAAGCTGGGACGCCAGACCAGCTACACCGAGGGCTTTGTCCGCGACGGCAAGGGTGCGCTCGCAGTCCATGCAACTGCAACCTTTTCCATGATCGGCGCGACAACTTAACATGAATTAATGCACCGCCTGGTCCATTTCTGTGTTATGAGATGATCTCCGACATTCAATGAGACCCGCATGCGCTATTCCCGGGAACACAAGCAGGAAACCCACGACCGAATCGTGAAGAAGGCCTCCGTGCGGCTGCGCGAAAAGGGCGCTCACGGCATCGGCGTCGCCGACCTCATGAAGGAGGCGGGCCTGACCCATGGCGGCTTCTACGCGCATTTCGACTCGCGCGAGGCGCTGGTGATCGAGGCCTTTGCCTACGCCATGGACCGCTCGATGGAGCACTGGCGCAAGCAGTCCGATCAGGTCGCGCCCGAAAAGCAACTGACCCAGATCGTCGAGACCTATCTTTCGGCGCTGCATCGGGACAATCCCGGCCACGGCTGCTCGATTCCCGCGCTCGGCGCCGAGATCGCCCGCGAGAGCCCGAAGACGCGCAAGGCCTTTGCCGGAAAGCTCGACGAGATGGTCGAGATGATGACCGATTTCATCCCCAACCTGCCGCGCAAGGCCGCGCGCAAGCAGGCCATCGCGACATTGGCTACGATGGCCGGCACCATGCTGCTGGCGCGCATCGCAGGATCCAGCGAACTGTCGGACGAGGTGCTGAAGGCCGGCAAGGACAGCGCGCTCGATGGCGCGAAGCGCGAGCCGAAGGTGACGGCGGCGAAGAAGGCGAAGCAGAGCTGAGATGCGGTAGGGTGGGCAAAGGCGCTCTTGCGCCGTGCCCACCATCTGTCCACGCCTGCAACAGATATGGTGGGCACGCTTTCGCTTTGCCCACCCTAGGAGACCGTCGTTACCCCCGCAAACAACGCCCGCTCGCGCTCCACGATCTCGCCGATGTAGTCGGCCACCGCGCGGATCCGCGCCAGATCCTTGCCGTCCGCGTGCATCAGCATCCAGAACGTCCGCGTGATCGATATCTCCTCCGGCAGAACCGCCACCAGCTGCGGGTAGTCGCTCGCCATGAAGTGTGGCAGCACGGCGATGCCGAAGCCCGCGAGTGTGGAATTGAGCTGCGCGATCAGATTGGCGCTACGGAAGCGCGCCGAAATCCGCGGCGATACCTGCGGGAGGTAGTCGAGTTCGGGCGTGAACAGCAGCTCCTCGATGTAGCCGACGAAGCGATGCTGCGGCAGATCCTGCCGCGAGGTGATCTTCGGGAAACGGTCGAGATAGGCCGGCGCCGCATAAAGCCCGAGCCGGTAGTCCAGGAGCTTGCGGCCGACGATGCGGCCTTCCTTCGGCATGGTCAGGCTGATCGCGATATCCGCTTCGCGCTTGGAGAGACTGAACAGCCGCGCGGTGGCCACAAGTTGCAGATCGAGGTCGGGATAGCGGTCGGCGAATGGCGCCAGCCGCGGCGCCAGGAAGGCGGTGCCGAAGCCGTCGGGCGCGCCGATCCGCACCGTTCCGGTCAGCCGTGCCACCGAGCCGCCGACCTGCTCCTGGTTGGCGACGATGGTCGATTCCATGGCTTCCGCGCTGTCGGCGACGCGCTGGCCGGCCTCGGTGAGGAGATAGCCGGTCTTGCGCCGGTCAAACAGCTTTGCCGAGAGGTGTCTCTCCAGCCGGTCGACGCGGCGGATCACGGTGGCGTGGTCGACCCCGAGCTGTTTAGCCGCAGCCGAAACCGAGCCGCCCCGCACGATGGCCAGCACGAAGCGGAAGTCGTCCCAGTCGATGCTACCTTGATCCAGCATTTTCGCACATCTATGGTGCATTATCTCAGACTTGAATCCTATAAAATGCAGGTCGATAGGATTTGTCAAAGCGTTCACGCTCGACCTCAGGAGATCATTCCATGCGTTCAATCGGACATTTCATCGGTGGCAAGGAGGTCAAGGGCACCTCGGGCCGCACTGCCGACGTTTTCGAGCCGATGACCGGCGACGTCCAGGCCAAGGTGGCGCTGGCGTCCAAGGCCGAGGTCCGCGCCGCGGTCGAGAACGCCCGTGCCGCCCAGCCGGAATGGGCCGCGACCAACCCGCAGCGCCGGGCCCGCGTCATGATGAAATTCGTCGAGCTGGTGCAGCGCGACTACGACAAGCTCGCCGAGCTGCTCGCGCGTGAGCATGGCAAGACCGTGCCGGATGCCAAGGGCGACATTCAGCGCGGCCTCGAAGTCGCGGAGTTCGCCTGCGGCATCCCGCATCTGATGAAGGGCGAATATACCGAAGGCGCCGGCCCCGGGATCGACATCTATTCCATGCGCCAGCCGCTCGGCGTCGTTGCGGGCATTACGCCGTTCAACTTCCCGGCGATGATCCCGATGTGGAAGTTTGCCCCTGCCATCGCCTGCGGCAACGCCTTCATCCTGAAGCCGTCCGAGCGCGACCCCGGCGTGCCGATGATGCTCGCCGAGCTGATGATCGAGGCGGGCCTGCCGGCTGGCATCCTCAACGTCGTCAACGGCGACAAGGAAGCTGTCGACGCCATCCTCGACGATCCCGATATCAAGGCCATCGGCTTCGTCGGCTCCACGCCGATCGCGCAATACATCTATGAGCGCGCAGCCCAGACCGGCAAGCGCTGCCAGTGTTTCGGCGGGGCCAAGAACCACGCCATCATCATGCCCGACGCTGACATGGACCAGGCGGTCGACGCGCTGATCGGTGCAGGCTACGGCTCGGCCGGCGAGCGTTGCATGGCCGTGTCGGTCGCGGTCCCCGTCGGCAAGTCCACCGCCGACCGGCTGATGGAAAAGCTGATCCCGCGCGTCGAGTCGCTCAAGATCGGTACCTCGATCGATCCGTCGGCGGACTACGGTCCGCTGGTGACGCGCGAGGCGGTCGAGAAGGTCAAGAGCTACATCGACATCGGCATCAAGGAAGGCGCGACGCTCGCCGTCGACGGCCGCGGCTTCAAGATGCAGGGCTACGAGAAGGGCTTCTATCTCGGCGGTTCGCTGTTCGACAACGTCACCAAGGACATGCGGATCTACAAGGAAGAAATCTTTGGGCCCGTGCTCTCGGTCGTGCGCGCGCACGACTACAAGGAAGCGCTGGCGTTGCCGTCGGATCATGACTACGGCAACGGCGTCGCCATCTTCACCCGCGACGGCGACGCCGCGCGCGACTTCGCGGCCAAGGTCAATGTCGGCATGGTCGGCGTCAACGTGCCGATCCCGGTGCCGATCGCCTACTACACCTTCGGCGGCTGGAAGAAGTCGGGCTTCGGCGATCTCAACCAGCACGGCCCGGACTCGGTGCGCTTCTACACCAAGACCAAGACGGTGACCTCGCGCTGGCCGTCCGGCGTCAAGGAAGGTGCGGAGTTCTCGATCCCGCTGATGAAGTAACCCTCTCAAGAGCGAGGCCGGGGATGCAGTTCGCTCTGAACGAGGATCAGGTCGCGGTTCGCGACATGGCGTTGGCGTTTGCGGCCGAGAAGATCGCGCCGCACGCGCTGCGCTGGGACGAGGAAAAGCATTTCCCCGTCGACGTGATGCGTGAGGCGGCGACCCTCGGCATGGGCGGCATCTACATCCGCGAGGATGTCGGCGGTTCCGCCATGACGCGGTTCGACGCGGCGCTGATCTTCGAGGCGCTGGCAACGGGCTGTCCGACCACCTCGGCCTTCATCTCCATCCACAACATGGCGTCCTGGATGATCGATGCCTTCGGCAGCGACACCCAGCGCCACAAATGGTTGCCGAAACTCTGCTCGATGGAGCTGATCGCGAGCTACTGCCTGACCGAGCCGGGCGCCGGCTCCGATGCGGCAGCGCTGCGCACCCGTGCCGTGCGTGACGGCGATCATTACGTCCTCAACGGCCAGAAGCAGTTCATCTCCGGCGCCGGCGGCACGGATCTTCTTGTCGCCATGGTCCGAACCGGCGGTGACGGTGCCGGCGGCGTCTCGACCCTCGTGATCGACGGCAACACGCCCGGCGTCTCCTACGGCGCCAATGAGCGCAAAATGGGCTGGAATGCGCAGCCGACCCGCGCCGTGATGTTCGAGAACGCGCGCGTGCCGGTCGCCAACCGCCTCGGCGAGGAGGGCATCGGCTTCAAGATCGCGATGGCCGGCCTCGACGGCGGCCGCCTCAACATCACCGCATGCTCGCTCGGCGGCGCGCAGACCGCGCTCGACAAGGCGCGCACCTACATGAAGGAGCGCAAGGCTTTTGGAAAACGTCTCGACGAATTCCAGGCATTGCAATTCCGTCTCGCCGACATGGCGATCGAGCTCGAGGCCGCGCGCACCTTCCTGTGGCGCGCAGCGGCGGCGCTCGACCGCAAGGACCCCGATGCCACCATGCTCTGCGCCATGGCAAAGCGCTTCGGCACCGACGTCGGCTTCGAGGTCGCCAACCAGGCGCTCCAGCTCCATGGCGGCTACGGCTATCTCAGCGAATACGGTATCGAGAAGATCGTGCGCGATCTGCGCGTGCACCAGATCCTCGAAGGCACCAATGAAATCATGCGGCTCATCGTGGCGCGCAAATTGATCGAGGGCGCGCGATGAGTTCAGTGGAGGAGGGCGATCTGGTCGCCCGCGTCGAGGGCGCAGCCGGGGTGATCCGGCTCAACCGCCCCAAGGCCATCAATGCCGTGACGCTGGAGATGTTTCGGGACATCGAGACCGCGCTTGACCGCTTCGAGACTGATCCGGCCGTCGCCGTGATCCTGCTGGAGGGGGCCGGCGAGCGCGGCCTCTGTGCCGGCGGCGACATCCGCACGCTCTGGGAAAGCTCGAAGGTCAATGGTGACCTCGGCAAGATCCTGTGGCGTGAGGAGTACATCCTCAACGCCCGGATCAAGAAGTTTCCGAAACCGTATGTCGCGTTCATGGACGGCATCGTGATGGGCGGTGGCGTCGGGCTCTCCGCCCATGCCAGCCACCGCGTCGTCACCGACCGCACCAGGCTCGCGATGCCCGAGGTCGGGCTCGGCTTCTTCCCCGATGTCGGCGGCACCTTTCTGTTGTCGCGCTCGCCGGGCGAGATCGGCACGTATTTCGGCCTGACCGGCCAGACCATGAACGGGCCCGATGCAATCCATGCGAAGTTCGCCGATGCTGTCGTGCCGGCGGTGAAATTGCCGGAACTGCGCGAGGCTCTGACAAGGACTCGTTCCGGGGCGACCGCAGCCGACGTGAGCAAGCTCATCAACGGTTTTGCGACCGGGGAGACCGCGGGGCCGGTCGCCGCGAAAGAGCCTGTTATCGACGCGTTGTTCGGCTTCGACCGCATGGAGGACATCGTCGCTGCGCTCAAGCGCGACGGGTCGGAGTTCGCGCAGTCGACGCTGAAGACGCTCAACGAAAAATCGCCGCGCGGCATGGTGGTGACGTTGAAGCTGCTGCGGCTCGCGCGCACCGCATCGAGCCTGGAAGAGTGCCTGGTGCGCGAATATCGCGCTGCGCTGGAGGTCTTCCGCAGCGACGATTTCCGCGAAGGCGTGCGCGCGGCCGTGATCGACAAGGACCGCAATCCGACCTGGTCGCCGCCGCGCATCGAGGACGTGACGCCGGCGATGATTGCGCCGTATTTCGCCGAGATCGGCGCCGACGAACTGAAGTTCAACTAATCAACGAAACGTCTAGCGGAGGATATCGATATGGCCACGATCGCATTCATCGGTCTCGGCAACATGGGCGGCCCGATGGCGGCCAATCTGGTCAAGGCCGGCCACAAGGTGGTGGCGTTCGATCTCGCGGAGGCCTCGCGCAACCAGGCCAAGGCCGATGGCGCCGCCATCGCTGAGAGCGCGTCGGGTGCGGTGAAGGGCGCCGATGTCGTCGTCACCATGCTGCCGGCTGGCAAGCACGTGCTCGGCGTCTGGAGCGAGGTTGTTCCCGCCATGGCCAAGGGCGCCCTGATCATCGACAGCTCCACCATCGACGTCGAGAGCGCGCGTCAGGCGCATGCGCTGGCGGCCAAGCATGGCGTGCTCTCGGTCGATGCGCCGGTGTCCGGCGGTACGGGTGGTGCCAAGGGCGCGACGCTCACCTTCATGTGCGGCGGCGAGGAGAGCGCGTTTGCGGCGGCAAAGCCCGTGCTGGAGAAGATGGGCAAGAAGATCGTGCATTGCGGCGGTGCCGGCGCCGGGCAGGCGGCAAAGATCTGCAACAACATGATCCTCGGCATTTCCATGATCGCGGTGAGCGAGGCCTTTGCGCTCGGTGAGAAGCTCGGGCTCTCGCATCAGGCGCTGTTCGACGTCGCTTCGACCTCGTCGGGCCAGTGCTGGTCGCTGACGACCTATTGCCCGGTGCCGGGGCCGGTGCCGACCTCGCCCGCCAACAACGATTACAAGCCGGGCTTTGCCTCGGCGCTGATGGTGAAGGATCTGACGCTGGCGCAGGACGCCGCCAAGGCCGCGGGAGCGGCCACGCCGCTCGGCAAGCATGCGCAGGAGATCTATCAGTCCTTCGATGCCGCCGGGCAGGGCGGGGTGGATTTTTCCGGAATTATCAAGCACGTTAGGGGGCTAGCCGGGAAAGCCTAATGACGACATTTCAGGACGCGCGCGCGTTTCTGCTTAAACACCGCACGGATTACGAGACAGCGGTCAAAGACTTCCGCTGGCCCGATCCGGTTCCCTTCAATTGGGCGCTCGACTGGTTCGACGAGCTCGCGAAGGATGCGGACGCCAAGGACCGGCCCGCGCTCTGGATCGTCGATGCCGCACAGGACAAGCAAACCAAGCTGTCTTTCGCGGCGCTCTCGCAGCGCTCCAACCAGGTCGCCAACTTCCTGCGCGCGCAGGGTCTGAAGCGCGGCGACCACCTGCTGCTGCTGCTCGGCAATGTGGTGCCGTTGTGGGAGACGATGCTGGCGGCGATGAAGCTCGGCGTCGTCGTGATTCCCGCCACCACGCTGCTCACCGCGGACGAACTGCGCGACCGGCTCGATCGCGGCAAGGCGAAGGCGGTGGTCGCGGCGCAAGACCAGGTCACGAAATTCGCAAGTCTCGGTGCTGAGAATATCGTCCGCATCGTCGTCGGTGCGGCCTCCGATGGCTGGCTTGCCTATGACGAGGCAGCGAAGGCTTCGCAGAGCTTTACGGCTGACGGTCCGACCAATGCCGACGACCCGATGCTGCTCTATTTCACCTCGGGCACCACGGCGAAACCAAAGCTGGTGCTGCACAGCCAGCGCAGTTATCCCGTCGGCCATCTCTCGACCATGTACTGGATCGGGCTGAAGCCGGGCGACGTCCACCTCAACATCTCATCGCCCGGCTGGGCCAAGCACGCCTGGAGCTGCTTCTTCGCGCCGTGGAATGCGGGTGCGACCGTGTTCGTGGTCAACCAGCCGCGCTTCGATGCCAAGGGTCTGCTTGCCACCATCGGCCGCTGCGGCGTCACCACGCTGTGCGCGCCGCCGACGGTGTGGCGGCTGTTCATCCAGGAGAACCTTGCGGCGTTCAAGGTGAGCTTGCGCGAGGTCTGCGGCGCGGGCGAGCCGCTCAATCCGGAAGTGATCGACCAGGTGCAGGCCGCCTGGGGCCTCACCATCCGCGACGGCTACGGCCAGACCGAGACCACCGCGCTGGCCGGCAACTCGCCGGGCCAAAAGATCAAGGTCGGCTCGATGGGCCGGCCGCTGCCGGGCTATCGCGTGCAGGTCAGTGACGCCGACGGCCATCCGGCGAAGGAGGGCGAGGTGGCGCTGGTGCTCGGGGCTGACCGTCCGGCCGGCCTGATGCAGGGCTATCAGGGCGACGACGGCAAGCTCTCGGGCGCGGAAGGCGCACTCTACCGCAGCGGTGACGTCGTGTTCGCAGACGAGGATGGCTATCTCACCTTCGTTGGCCGTTCCGACGACGTGTTCAAATCCTCCGATTATCGCATCAGCCCGTTCGAGCTCGAGAGCGTGCTGCTCGAGCATGAGCTCGTCGCGGAAGCCGCGGTGGTACCGAGCCCGGACCCGATCCGGCTCGCGATCCCCAAGGCCTTTGTGCTGCTGACATCAGGTGCGGAGCGCTCGCCCGAGACCGCGCTCTCGATCTTCAGGCATCTGCACACGCGCCTTGCGCCGTTCAAGCGCATCCGCCGCCTTGAAATCGTCACCGAGCTGCCGAAGACGATCTCGGGCAAGATCCGCCGCGTGCAGCTCAGACGGCTGGAACGCGACGACGACCGCAACGATCCCCTGCGCGGTCGCGAATTCCGGGAAGAGGATTTTCCGGAGCTGCCGAAAACACGGAGTGAGACCTAAGTGAACGAAGTCTGGAAGAAGCCGCCGATTTCCCTCGAAGCCTATCAGGCCATGGTCGGCAAGGAGATCGGCGTGTCGTCGTGGCATCTGGTCGATCAGCCACGCATCGACACCTATGCCGACGTGATCGAGGATCACCAGTTCATCCATGTCGATCCGGAGCGCGCGAAGAAGGAGACCGCCTTCGGCACCACCATCGCCCACGGCTTCCTGACGATGTCGCTGCTGTCGATCATGTCCTACGAGGTGATGCCGGTCATCGCCGGCACCACGATGGGCGTCAATTACGGCTTCGACAAGCTGCGCTTCATCTCGCCGGTGCGCTCGGGCAAGCGCGTCCGCGGCCGTTTCGTGCTAGCGGAAGCCAAGCTGCGCAAGCCCAACGAGTTGCAGTCCCGCACCAACGTCACGGTGGAGATCGAAGGCGAGGACAGGCCGGCGCTGGTCGCCGACTGGCTCGGGTTGATCTATTTCGCGTAGGCCCAAGCCGCCATGGCCGGGCTTGACCCCGCCATCCATCACTGCTCAAAAGCTGACAAATTTTCGCGGGTCTGACCCTCTCCCCTTGTGGGAGAGGGTGCCTCGCGGAACGCGAGGCGGGTGAGGGGTCTCTCTCCGCGAGCGCATCTGTCGAGAGAGACCCCTCATCCGGCGCTTCGCGCCACCTTCTCCCACAAGGGGAGAAGGAAGAAGAGGCAGGAACTGCACATGGCAATCAGGTTCGACGGACGTGTCGCCATCGTCACCGGCGCGGGTAATGGCCTCGGACGCGCGCATGCGCTGGGGCTGGCCAGCCGCGGCGCGAAGGTCGTCGTCAACGATTTCGGCGGCGCGCGTGACGGGAGCGGCGGCTCGTTGTCGCCGGCCGAAGCCGTCGTCGAGGAGATCCGTAAAGCCGGCGGCACCGCGATGGCCGACGGCGCCGACGTCTCGAATTTCGAGCAAGTCACGGCGATGGTCGAGCGCGCCACCAAGGAGTGGGGCAGCGTCGACCTGATGTGCGCCAATGCCGGCATCCTGCGCGACAAGTCGTTCGGCAAGATGGAGGCCGCCGATTTCCAGAAGGTGCTCGACGTGCATCTCGTCGGCACCTTCTATTGCTGCAAGGCGGCCTGGGCCGGCATGCGCGACCGCAATTACGGCCGCATCGTGCTGACGACCTCGTCCTCCGGCCTCTACGGCAATTTCGGCCAGGCCAATTACGGCGCGGCCAAGTCCGGCATGGTCGGCCTGATGAACGTGCTGGCCGAGGAAGGCCGCAAGACCGACATCCGCGTCAACATCATCTCGCCGACCGCGGCGACCCGCATGACGGAAGAGCTGCTGCCGCCACAGGCGCTGCAACTGATGAAGCCGAACGCGATCACGCCCGCTGTCGAATACATGCTGAGCGAGGACGCACCGACCCGCACCATCATGGGCGCCGGTGCCGGCTCCTTCGCCGTGATCAAGATTGTGGAGAGCGAAGGCATCAACCTGCCGGAATCCGACTGGACGCCGGATGCGGTCGCCGCGCATTTCGCCGAGATCAGCGACATGTCGAAGGCCAAGGCGCTGCAGGGCGCGTTCGAGCAGACGCAGAAATACGTGGCGCAGGCCGCGGCACGGGCGGGGATCAAGCTCTGACTGACATCGTCGTCATCGGCGCCGGTCCCGCCGGGCTGATGGCGGCGGAGGTGCTGGCGCAGGGCGGCGCCCGCGTCAGTGTCTACGACGCCATGCCGTCCGCGGGCCGCAAATTCCTGATGGCCGGTCGGGGCGGGCTCAATCTCACCCACAGCGAGCCGCTGCCGGAGTTCATGGCACGCTACCGCGAGGCAGCACCAAGGCTGCGAGCGGCAATCGAGGCGTTTTCCCCTGAGGCGCTACGGGGCTGGAGCGAAGCACTGGGCGAGCCGACCTTTGTCGGCACTAGCGGCCGTGTGTTTCCGAAGGCATTCAAGGCCTCGCCGTTGTTGCGCGCCTGGCTGCGGCGGCTCGATGCCGCGGGGGTACGCTTTGCCTTTCGTCATCGCTGGATCGGCTGGGACGGTGAGGGGCGGTTGCTATTTCGCACCAACGATGGGCAAAGGCCGATCGAAGCCAAAGCCACTGTGCTGGCGCTCGGCGGCGCAAGCTGGCCGCGGCTGGGCTCCGACGGCGGCTGGGCCGATATCCTTGCGTCCAAAGGCGTTGCGATCTCGAAGCTGCGGCCGGCTAATTCCGGCTTCACCGTCGCATGGTCCGACGTGTTCCACGACCGCTTTGAGGGCCAGCCGCTCAAGGGCGTGGCGCTGACGATCGGGGCGCATACAGTCCGCGGCGAAGCCATGATCACGCGCAGCGGCATCGAAGGTGGCGCCATCTACACGTTGTCGGCCGAGCTGCGCGAGGCGGTGCTGGGTCTCGGGCAGGCGACGCTGACGATCGCATTGCGGCCCGAGCTCGACGTCGCCGCGCTGACCACGCGCCTGTCGGGCACGCGCGGCAAGCAATCGCTGGCGAACTTCCTGCGCAAGGCGGCGCAGCTGTCGCCGGTCGGCATCGGCCTGATGCAGGAGGCCGCCATCGCATCCGGCCGGCCGCTGGCGACGTTCTCGCCGGCGGAGCTTGCGAAGCTGATCAACGCTATTCCGGTTCAGCTCACCGGCGTTGCCCCGATCGAGCGCGCCATCTCGACCGCGGGCGGGGTGACCTTCGACGAGCTCGACGAACGCCTGATGCTGCGCGAGCTGCCCGGCGTGTTCGCCGCCGGCGAGATGCTGGACTGGGAGGCGCCGACCGGCGGCTATCTGTTGCAGGCGTCGTTTGCGACGGGGGCGGCGGCCGGAAGGGGCGTGTTGCGATGGCTCGCGTCGTCCTGATCACGACGTGCCGGTCCTGGTCAGAAGATCGGTGAGAAGACCTAGCACACCAAAGCTCGCCGCGACCACGCAGACAGCGGTCCAGCCGCCAAAACTCCAGGCCAGCGAGGCCGCTGCGGAGCCGACGCCGCCGCCGATGAAGAACAGCGCAACGAACAGGCCGTTGATGCGGCCGCGCGCCTCGGGGTGCAGCAGATTGACGGCGCGGCGGCCGAGCGTCTGGTCGGCGGTGATGCCGACGTCGAGCAGGATCGTGCCGAGACTCAATACCAGCAGAGCCGCCATGCGGGACTCCATCGCACCGGCCACGGCGCAGAGCGCGAGCGAGCCGATGATGAGCAGATGCGCCACAAGAAACAGCGGGCGCGCCCAGCCCTTATCGCCCCAGCGGCCAGCGAGCGGTGTCGCCGCGGCGCCTGCGACGCCGATCAGCGCGAAGGCCGCGATGCCCTTGGAGTCGAGGCCGAATGGAGCCTCCGGCAGGCGCAGCGCGACCGCCGACCAGAAGGCGGTGAAGGAGGCCATAACCAGCGATGCGGTCCAGGCCCGCACGCGCAGCACAGGTTCTTCCCGCAGCAGCTTTGGGAACGAACGGAGCAATTCGCCGTAGCCGACGCGGGCTGCCGGTCGCAGCGTCGGCAGATAACGGCCGAGCGCACCCGCGAGGAACGTCATTAGGATGGCTGAGGCGAGATAATAGGCACGCCAGCTCCAGAGATCTGCGATCAGGCTCGCTGCCGGCCGCGACAGCAGGATGCCGATCATCAATCCGCTCATGACCTCACCGATGGCCTGGCCGCGACGCTCGGGCGCCACCATCGAAGCCACGAGCGGAACCATCATCTGGATCGCGGCGCAGGAGGCGCCGAGAATGAACGTGGCGAGCAATAGCAGCGACGGCGTCGGCGCCAGCGCCGTTGCCAGCGCCGCGAAGATCGCGCAGCCGAGCGTGCGCAGGATCAGGCGCCGGTTCTCGATGAGATCGACCAGCGGCACCAGCAACAACAGGCCGAGCGCATAGCCGAGCAGCGTTAGCGTGCTGACGAGGCCAGCCTGCCAGGCGGTCATGACCAGCGACCGGCCGATCAGTCCAACGAGGATCTGCGGCGCGAACAAATTGGTGACGACGACGCCGGTGGTGATGGCGCCGAGCCAGATCAGGGATCGCTCGGCAAGTTGCTTCGGGGATGCGAGCTTGGTGGTTTCGGAGATGGTCATGGGACCTCGCGGGCAGGGTACGGGGTCCCCTTTAAGCGGGGTGACTAATATGCTACAATTCAATTAAGCCTATAAAGAATATGCGAGTTCGTTATGAATACCCATGACCTTGTCGCCTTCGTCGCTGTGGTCGAGACCGGATCAATCGTTGCCGCCTCGACGCGCCTCAATCTCACGCAGCCTGGCGTAACCCGGCGCATCCAAAATCTCGAGGAGATGCTGGGCGCGCAGTTGTTGGACCGCCTGTCGAAACCGTTGAAGCCCACGGCCGCAGGTCGTGAGGCCTATGAGCAGGGCCGGCGCCTTCTTCGGATGCTGGACGACCTCAAGTCAGGCGTCGCCAATGACGGCGTTGTACGCGGCGAGTTCAGGCTCGGCCTCACGCCGTTTCTCTCCGAGTCCGGACTCAGCGCGCCGCTCGACGCGGTGCGTGCCGAATTTCCGGCACTGAGCGTGCGCGTCGTCTCGGGCTGGTCGCCCAACCAAGTCGAGCGGGTCAGCCGCAACGAGCTGGATGCCGCCGCGATCTGCCTGCCTGACGGGGCAACGCCGCCTGCCGATCTCGTCGCCGACGATCTCGGGTCGCAGCCGGTGGTGTTCGTCGTCGCGCGCGACATGAAGATTCCGCGCACCGTCGACCTGGAGCGCCTGTCGCAGCTCTCGTGGGTGATCAACCAGGACGGTTGCGGATTTCGCGACACACTCAAGCGTCGCTTCGATGCAGAGCATTTACCGTTCACCGTCGCTGTGGAGGCGCTGGACAGCGAGCTTCGGCTGTCGCTGGTGTCACGCGGTCTGGGCGTCGGCCTGGTCACGCCGATCGGGCTGAAGCGCAGCGCATTTCGCGACAAGCTCAAGCCGGTCGCTGCGCGGGAGTTCAATCCCGCCGTGCGCGCATGGCTGGTACATCGCCCGCCGGCCGGGCGACTGACTCGCCCGATCAACCTGTTCCGCGACGGACTGGATCGGGAGCTGCAAGCTCTAATTCGCGCCTAGCGCAGCTTCCCGCGCGCCGCCACCGGCAGCGTGCCGATGATCTCCTCGCCGCGCACCATCACGACCTCGTCCATCATGTTGACGACGACGCAGACGTGATTGGGCACGATCCGCACGACGTCGCCGACATTGGGGCGCGTGTTGCTGCGTGAGAGGTCGAGGAAGCCGTGTTCTTCCGCGAAGCGCGCAATTTTGGCCTCGGGGTGCTCCAGGATCAGGCCGTGGCCGTCGAGGCCGCCGGTGTCCGTCGTCAGCGTCTTGGAGCCGGCGTCCAGAATGCCGCGCTCGGGCGCGGCGCGGCTGACGACCGTCGAATAGATGTGCAGCGCGCAATCGTCCCAGGTGGCGGAGCCGGCGGCGACCTGCATGCGGTCATTGTAGATGTAGGTGCCGAAGCGATGCTCGGTGCCGCCCTTGAGCTTGCCGAGATTCTTCAGGTTCGGCGTGCCGCCGGTCGAGACGATCTTGGCGTCCAATCCGTGCGCGCGCACGCCGGCCAGCGCCTCGTCGAAGAATTTCTGCGCGTCGGCCCAACCGGTCTCGGTCGGGTACAGCATGAAGCCGGCGAATTCGAGCCCCTTGGACCCGGCGATCTCGCGGGCCAGCGCAATCGCCTCAGCCGGGGTCTCGACGCCCGCGCGCTTGCGCCCCGTATCGCATTCGACCACGACCGAGAGCGGACGACCCGAGGCTGCGGCTGCCTTGGGCAGGCCGGCGACGACCGTCGAGTTATCGGCAGCGACCGTCATGTTCGCCTTCGCCTGCAGCGCGCCGAGGCGCGCCATCTTCTCTTCGCCGAGCAGATTGTAGCTGATCAGGATGTCGTCGATGCCGGCATTGGCCATGATCTCGGCCTCGCCGAGCTTCTGGCAGGTGATGCCCTTCGCGCCGGCCGCAACCTGCAGCTTGGCGATCGTCGGGTTCTTGTGCGTCTTGATGTGCGGCCGGTTGGCGACACCCGCATCGTCGCAGGCCTTCTGGATCCGTGCGATGTTGCGCTCGACCCGGTCCATGTCGATGACGGCGCAGGGCGTGCCATATTCACGGGCGATTTTGGCGGCGAGGGGAGTGGTCATGAGTTAAGCCTGTTCAATCTCTTCGCGGAGCATTTCCAGTTCGAGCCAGCGCTCTTCGGCGGCGGACAATTCGTCGTGCGCCTTGGCGATGGAGGCGGAGGTGTCGTCGAATTTCTTGCGGTCTTTGGTGTAGAGATTGGGATCATCAAGGAAGCGCTGCAGCTTGGCAATGTCGGCGTGCAGGGTCTCGATCTTCTTCGGCAGCGTTTCCAGCGCGTGCTTCTCGTTGAAGCTCAACCGACGTTTTGCCGTGGCGGGCGGAGCAGCCAGCCGCTCCTCTTTCTTCTCCGCGGGGGCTTGCGCCTTCGTCGTCTCGCGCTTGAGATCGGCACCGCGCTGCGCCAGCATGTCGCTGTAGCCGCCGGCATATTCGGTCCACTTGCCGTTGCCTTCGGGTGCGATCACGGACGTGACGACGCGGTCGAGGAAGTCGCGGTCGTGGCTGATCAGGATCACGGTGCCCTCGTAGTCGCCGAGCATGTCCTCGAGCACGTCGAGCGTCTCGAGGTCGAGATCGTTGGTCGGTTCGTCCAGCACCAGCAGGTTCGAGGGCTTTGCCAGCGCGCGCGCCAGCATCAGCCTGCCGCGCTCACCGCCCGAGAGCACCTCGACAGGCGTGCCGCGCTGCTCCTGGGCGAACAGGAAGTCCTTCATGTAGCCGACCACATGCTTCGGTTTGCCGCCGACCATGATCTGGTCGCCGCGGCCGCCGGTTAGCGCCTCGGCCAGCGTCGACTTGGGATCGAGGCTTTCGCGGTGCTGATCGAGCGTGGCCGTCTCAAGATTGGCGCCGAGCCGCAAGATGCCGGAATCAGGCTCCGCGCCGCCGGTCAGCAGGTTGACCAGCGTGGTCTTGCCGGCGCCGTTCGGTCCGACGATGCCGAGCCGGTCGCCGCGCTGGATGCGGGTGGAAAAATTGTCGACGATCACGCGGTCGCCGAAGGCCTTGGTGATGCCCTTGGCCTCGATCACCAGCTTGCCGGATTGCTCCGCTTCGGACGCAGCGAGACTGGCGGTGCCGGCCGTGCCGCGATAGTTGCGGCGCTGGTCGCGCAGTGCATGCAGATTGCCGAGCCGCTTGACGTTGCGCTTGCGGCGGCCGGAGACGCCGTGGCGCAGCCAGTGCTCCTCGTCGACGATCTTGCGGTCGAGCTTGTGTTGGTCGCGCTCTTCCTCGGCGAGCACCTCGTCGCGCCAGCTCTCGAACGAGGCGAAGCCACGATCGATCTGCTTGATCTTGCCGCGGTCGAGCCATGCGGTCGAGCGCGAGAGATTGGTGAGGAAACGGCGGTCATGGCTGATGATCACCAGCGCGCCGCGGCGGCTGTCGAGCTCCTTTTCCAGCCATTCGATGGTGGAGAGGTCCAGATGGTTGGTCGGCTCGTCCAGCAGCAATATGTCGGGCGAGGGCGCCAGCACGCGTGCCAGCGCGGCACGGCGGGCCTCGCCGCCGGAGACGTTGGCCGGGTTCTCGTTGCCGGTAAGCCCGAGCTGCTCCACGAGGTAGCGTGCCTGGTACGGGTCGTCGCCGGGCGCGAGGCCCGCCTCGACATAGGCGAGCGTGGTCTTGTGGTCGCCGAAGTCAGGCTCCTGCGGCAGATAGCGAACGGTGGCGCCCGGCTGCACGAAGCGCGTGCCGCCGTCGGGCTCGACGAGGCCGGCTGCGATCTTCAGCAGCGTCGACTTGCCGGAGCCGTTGCGGCCGATCAAGCAGACGCGCTCGCTCGGCGCGACGTTGAGCTCGACGCCGCTCAGCAGCGGCGTGCCGCCAAAGGTGAGCTTGATGTCTTTGAGTTGGATCAGGGGCGGCGCCATGACTAGCCTTGATTCAAATTCTGGCTCGTCGCGGCCTGGTCGGCACGGCGGCGCTGGATCCGGCGCAGCGTCTGGTCGAGCGCGGAGAGGAACGCGGAGCGGTCGCGCGGCGCGAACGAGCGTGGGCCGCCGGTGACCTCGCCGGCCGAACGCAGATCCGTCATCAGATTGCGCACCGCCAGCGTCATTCCGATCGACTCTTCCGTGAACGGCTTGCCGTTCGGTGCGATCACGTCGGCGCCCGCTTTCACGCAACGGCTCGCCAGCGGAATGTCCGATGTCACGACGACGTCGCCCGGCTTGGCCCGCTCCGCGATCCGGTCGTCGGCGGCATCCATGCCGGCGCCGGCCGCGATCCGCTCGATCATCGGGTCTTGCGGAACGCGGATGAAGTTGCCGGCGACCACGCTCACGGGCACTCCGTGCCGGAGCGCGACGCGGTAGATCTCGTCCTTCACCGGGCAGGCGTCGGCGTCGACATAGATGCGGGTGGGGGTATCAGTCATTCGCCGCGTGGTACCCCATTCGGGCCGCAAAGGCGAGGGGATTGACCGGTGTTCCCGGGGGCCTACGATCAACCCTGAAACAACAAGAATTCAGGGAAAGGCCCGCCATGCCGAACCGGCTCGAAACCTACCGCGTCGAGGCCTACAACACCGCCAAACAGTCCGAAAACAAGATGCATGACGACACGGTGGCGCGCCGCTTCGGCTTTTCCGGCGGGCTGGTCCCCGGCGTCGATGTCTTCGCCTACATGATGCACGTGCCGGTGGCGCGCTGGGGTCGCGATTTCCTGTCGCGCGGGCTGGTCGAGGCCCGCTTCATCAAGCCGGTCTATGACGGCGAGACCGCCGATGTCGATGCGACCGAGCACAACGGCCTGCTCACGATCGAGGTGTTCAGCCGCACCGAACTCTGTGCCACGGGCACGGCCTCCCTGCCGGTGGCCGCGCCTGTGGTGTCGCTGAACGACTATGTGGCGGTGCCGGTCGTAGCCGAACGCAAGCCGGTCAGCCCAGCGACTTTCGAGACCGGCAAGTGGCTCGGCACGATGCCGCGCCGCTGGGCCGGGCAGGACGCGACCGATTATCTCGCCGACGTCAGGGAAACCGATCCGATTTTTGCGCGCGAGGGGCTCGGCCATCCCGGCTTGATCCAGCGCGTGATGAATCGCGTCCTCGTCGACAACACGATTTTGGGCCCGTGGATCCATGTCGGCAGCCGCATGCAGCTGCTGTCGGCCGCGCGCGCCGGCGACGAGATCACCGCGCGGGCAAAAGTCATCGCGAATTACGAGAAGAAGGGCCACCGCTTCGTCGAGCTCGACGCGCTGGTCGTCGCCAACGGCACGACGCCGCTGGCGCACTGCCAGCATACTGCGATCTACCAGCCGCGCGAGCAGGCGGCGGCCTGAAAGCCAGTTGAGGTCTCCTTGCGCGCCCTCGTTTGTTTTGGAATAGCACTCCTTTTGTCACTCCAGGCGCTTTGCGTCGTGCATGCCGCCGGACCGGTGTCCGATAGTGTGTCGCTCAGCGAGCAGACGACGACGTGGAGCACCGTCAAATTCGCCGTCGATGCGGAGAATGGCTTTGTCAGCGGGTCGCTCGACAAGAGCGTGATCGTCGAACGCAGTTTCAAGTCCTACGTGCTTGAGAATCGATATCTGAGGGTAACGCTCGTGCCCGAATTCGGAGGGCGTATTCTTTCCATGGTCTACAAGCCGACCGGCCACGAGCAGCTCTATCGAACTGAAGTCGGAGTGCCCTACGGCATGAAGGCCGGAAATTTCTACTACGACTGGCTGATGGTGTACGGCGGAATCTTTTCAACGTTCCCGGATGCCGAGCACGGCAAGACGTGGCTGAAGCCGTGGGCTTTCCGGGTGGTGAAGCAGGGCGCCGACGAAGTCACGGTCGTGATGTCGTTCCGGGATGACTTCGACTATTCCGCGCGGCCGAGCAAGTTCAGGGGCGCGACCGGCATCGAGGCGAGCTACTATGTCACGCTGAAGGCCGATCGTGCCGCACTCGATGCGCGCGTGGTGCTGAAGAATCCGAACGACGAGGCTGTCCAATACGAATACTGGACGTGCACGACGCTCGCTCCGGGATCGGAGCCGAAAAATCCCAAGGCAACGGGCGGCGCCGAAATCATCGCGCCGATCCGAACTTTCACGACGCCTGCCTGGTCGGCCAATCTGGCCGACGGCGACGAGAGCGCGGATATGGGCAGGCGGCGCTTCGGAAACCTGCGCTACTTCAAGAACTGGCCAACGATGGGCATCGCCTATGCTGCACCAGATATGCAGGGCGGGAATTTCTGGGGCGTCATCAACCATGACAATGCAGAAGGAATTATTCGCATTGCGGACAATACCCTCACGCGGGGCCTGAAAATGTGGACGTGGGGGTTTCCGTCGTTCACCGGCGAAACCGATGCCCGGAAGGATCCGAACGAGTGGCGGCCGTATGTCGAATTATGGGCGGGCGTGTCAGACCAGTTCTTCCACAGCTCAGATTTTCCCGCACGCAGTGAGGTGTCGATTCCGGAAACCTACAGCCCGACCGTCGGCATGAGCAACGTGACGCATGCGAACGAGAAAATCCTGATCAATTTCTCGGCCGAGGCGTCTCGCGCTGTTCTCGAGTTCTTCAGCGTCGAACCGGCCATCCCGTTGCTTGTCACGTTGAAACAGGGTGACACGGCTCTGTTCAGCGGGGTCGTGAGCGCCGATCCGAACAACGGAAATCGCATTTCGGCAGCGATTGCCGACGGCCGCAGCGGGGAAAAGATACGGCTAACGATCACGACCACGGAGGGAAAGGAGTTGATCGCCGCCGAAACAGCGATCAAGTGATCTCTTTCGGAATGCCGGTCGAACCCCCGGCGTTGTCACGATCGCGGAACTCCCCCTACGCCGCGTTGCCCTTCGCATCCTGGATGGCGCGCCACACCCGCTCCGGGGTCAGCGGCATGTCGATGTGCTTGATGCCGTAGTCGGAGAGGGCGTCGAGCACCGCGTTCACCACCGTCGACAGGCTGCCGGCGCAGCCGGCTTCGCCGCAACCCTTGCTGCCGAGCGGATTGGTCGTGGCCGGCACCGGATGATCGCCGACCGTCATGTTCGGAACGTCCTCGGCGCGCGGCAGCGCGTAGTCCATCAGCGAGCCCGTGATCGGCTGGCCGCTCTCGTCGTAGCGGACGTGCTCCATCAGCGCCTGGCCAATGCCCTGGACGACGCCGCCATGAAGCTGGCCCGCGACCAGCAGCGGGTTGATCACCGTGCCGAAATCGTTGACCGCGCTGTAGCGCACGATCTGCACCACGCCGGTATCAGGGTCGATCTCGACCTCGGCGACGTGGCAGCCGTTCGGGAACGCCGAGGGCACCGGTTCGCTGGTATGGTCGACGTCGAGGCTGTCAGGCACGCCGTCCGGCACCTTGCCGTCATGCAGCTTCCTGGCGAGCTCCATGATGTCGATGCTGCGGTCGGTGCCGGCGATGGTGAAGCTGCCGTCGGCGAACTCGATGTCGGCCTCGGAGGCTTCCAGCATATGCGCCGCGGCGCGCTTGCCCTTCTCGATCACGAGCTTGGCGGCGCCCACGATGGCCATGCCGCTCGCCGTGATGGAGCGCGAACCGCCGGTGCCGTTGCCGGTGTGGACGATGTCGCTGTCGCCTTGCTCCAGCTTCACGCTGTCGAACGGCACCCCTAATTGCGCGCACAGCACCTGCGCGAATGCGGACGCGTGGCCCTGGCCGTAATCGAGTGTGCCGGTGATGAGCTGTACCGAGCCATCGGGATCGAACACGATCTTGCCGAGTTCGGGGCTCGGCGGCGCGGTGACCTCGAGATAGGAGCCGACGGCGATGCCGCGCAGCTTGCCGATCTTCTTGCTCTCTTTCTTGCGCTTGGCGAAGTTCTCGTGGTCGGAGATTTCGAGCGCCTTGTTGAACACCGCCTGGAAGTCGCCGCTGTCATAGGTGACGCCGGAGGAGGCCGGGAACGGCATCTGGTTCGGCTTGATGAAGTTGCGCTTGCGCAAGGTCAGCCGGTTGATGCCCATCTCGTCGGCGGCTCGGTCGATCAGCCGCTCCATGTAGTAGTTCGCCTCGGGCCGGCCGGCGCCGCGATAGGCGCCCATCAGCGTGGTGTTGGTGAGCACCGTCTTGATGTCGACGGCCATCAGCGGCGTGCGGTAGACGCTGGAAAAGTTCTTTCCGGTGTTGAGCGAGAGCGGCCCCGGCGCGACGCCGGTGATGTAGGCACCGAGATTGCCATAGCCTTCAAGCTTTGCCGCGAGGAAGTGCCCTTCGGCGTCGAGCGCCAGCTCGGCATGGATTTTCTGCGCACGGCCGTGGCTGTCGGAGAGGAAGCTGGTGGAGCGTTCGTCCAACCATTTCACCGGGCGGCCAAGCTCCTTGGCCGCGTACAGGATGCACATGTATTCGGGGTAATTGACGTTCTTCATGCCGAAGGAGCCGCCGACATTGGCGGTGAGGACCCGCACCTTCTCGTTCGGCACCTTCAGGTTCTTGGCGAGGTTGGCGCGGTTGCCCGCAACGCCCTGCGTCGGCATCTGGATGGTGTAGCGCTCGGTCTTCTTGTCGTAGGAGGCGAGCCCCACGCGCGGCTCCATCGAGACGACGGCGACGCGGGTGTTCTCGATGTCGACCTTGGTGACGTGGGCGGCACTGGCGAAGGCCGCGTTCACCTTGTCCATGTCGCCATAGTGGTAGTCGAGTGCGACATTGTTCGGGATGTGGTCATAGAGCAGCGGCGCACCGGGCCTGGCGGCTTCCTCGGGATCGGTCACCGCCGGCAGCGGCTCGATATCGAGCTCGACGGCTTCGGCGGCGTCGCGCGCCTGCGCCAGCGTGTCGGCGACCACGAAGGCGACGGGATCGCCGACGAAACGGACCTTGTCGGTCGCCAGCGGTTGCCGGTTGGTCTGGAGCAGGGGGGAGCCGTCGCGGCTCTTCAGCGGCAGGCCGCAGGTGAAGGGGCCGTATCCGGCGGCATCGAGGTCCTTGCCGGTCCACACCCCCAGCACGCCGGGCATCGCCCTGGCGGCGTCGGTGCCGATGCCGCGAATGAGCCCATGGGCATGGGTGGAGCGGACGACCACGGCATGGGCCTGGCCGGGCAGGTTGAAATCGTCGGTGTAGCGGCCCTTGCCGCGCACCAGCGTATCGTCTTCCTTGCGGCGGACCGGCTGCCCGACGCCGTATTTTTGCAGTGCAATAGCGTTTTCGAGCGTGGACGATTTGGTGTGTTCTTGCATGGAATTGACCTGAAAAGCCGGCAATCGCGCGTTTTGGGGGGCGCCTGGAGGACCGGACCCTCCAAAAATAACCCACGGTCCCGTTCACGACAACGCACGAATGGGCATGGTCCCATGTGATGCGTTGTTGCGCAGGCTTGCCGCGCTGCTAATGTTTCAGGCGAAAAAGCAATTCCAGATCGGCCCCATCGGGCCGCGGAAAGACAATTTGTATGAATGACCACACGCGGCTCCGCGACGGCCATGCGCCGCACGGTGGGCTGGATGGGTCGATGGCGGCGGTGGCGTTGGCCCCCGAACCGGCCGTCGTCGCGCAAGCGCCGGGAACCGGCGTCTATGCGGCGCTGGACCTCGGCACCAACAATTGCAGGCTCCTGATCGCTTGTCCGACCAGCGACGGCTTTCGCGTGGTCGATTCCTTCTCGCGCATCATCCGGCTCGGAGAGGGCGTCTCGGCGACCGGCTGCATCAGCGAGGCCGCGATCGAGCGCGCCGTCGCCGCGCTCAGCATCTGCCGCGACAAGATCAATTTGCGCAAAGCCAAGCGGCTGCGGCTGATCGCGACCGAAGCCTGCCGGGCCGCCTCGAATGCGGAAGGTTTCCGCAGCCGCGTCGCGGCCGAGACCGGCATCGACCTCGAGGTGATCGACCGCGAGACCGAGGCCTCGCTCGCCGTGCTCGGCTGCGCGCCGCTGGTCGACCCCAGGGGCCGGGGCGCGATCCTGTTCGACATCGGCGGCGGCTCGACCGAGCTGGTGCGGATCGAACGCGATCCGCAAAATCAGGAGCCGCGCATCAAAGCCTGGATGTCGATCCCGCTGGGCGTCGTGACGCTGGCCGAGCAGTTCGGCGGCCGCGACGTCACGCCGGAAATCTATGCCGCGATGGAGCAAGAGGTCGCCAACCACGTCGCACCGTTCGCCGAAGCGCACGGCGGCGATCTCGCCGACATGCACCTGCTCGGCACCTCGGGCACGGTGACGACGCTCGCCGGCATCCATCTCAACCTCGCGCGCTACGACCGCCGCCGCATCGACAGCATCTGGATGAACGATTCCGACATCACCGCGACCATCAGCAAGCTGCTCGGCATGAGCTACGAGGAACGCGCCAACAACAGCTGCATCAGCGTCGAGCGCGCCGATCTCGTGCTGGCCGGCTGCGCCATCCTCGATGCTATCAGGCGCGCCTTTCCGCTGCCGCGCCTGCGCGTCGCCGACCGGGGCCTGCGCGAAGGCATGCTGGTCGAGATGATGCGCGAGGACGGCGCACTCAGGAGCTGGTGAGATGGCCAAGGACACCACCGGCCGCTTGCACGTCCAGGTCAAGACCGGCGGCAAGCGCAAATTGTCGTCGAAGCTGTGGCTGGAGCGGCAGCTCAACGATCCCTATGTCGTCAAGGCGAAGGCGCTCGGCTATCGTTCGCGTGCCGCGTTCAAGCTGCTCGAGATCGACGACAAATACCGCCTGCTGAAACACGGCATGGCGGTGGTCGATCTCGGCGCTGCGCCGGGCGGCTGGAGCCAGATCGCCGCCAAGCGCGTCGGCTCGGTCGACGGCAAGGGCAAGGTGGTCGCGATCGACCTGTTGGACATGCCCGAGATTGCCGGCGTCGACTTCGCGCAGCTCGACTTCATGGACAACGACGCACCCGCGAAGCTCACTGCGATGCTCGGGGGCGGCGCCGACATCGTGATGTCCGACATGGCCGCCAACACCACCGGCCACCGCAAGACCGACCAGCTCCGCATCGTCGGCCTGATCGAAACGGCGGCCGCGTTCGCCTGCGACGTGCTGAAACCGGGCGGGGCATTCCTGGCCAAGACGTTCCAGAGCGGCGCCGACGCCGATCTGCTGGCCCAGCTCAAGCGCGATTTTGCGACAGTGCGGCATGTGAAGCCCGCGGCCAGCAGACAGGATTCCTCCGAGCGCTATGTGCTGGCGACGGGGTTTCGTGGCGGGCAGCCGGACCCGGGCTGACGTGTCACGCTCACATGAGCATGACATTCACATCGATAACATCTTGAGCTGATAGATCCATCATCTGCAATTTCAGCGGGTGAGATCAATCCATGCCGTGCCTTCATCGACAACGCTTGCGCGTTTGCAAGCATCGCCTGTCCCTTGCCTCGGTCTCCTTTCTGGCGTTGGCGTCGCTCGGCTTTGCTTCGGCGACGACGTCGCGTGCAGGGACGTCGATCACGGTCAGCACCCAGAGGCCTTACAATATCGGCCTCAGCGGCAACGACGATCTCGGTGATCTCAAGAAGATCTACCAGAGCGCGAACAGCCCGTCCGAGCAGGCTCTCGACCAGTTCAACCAGATCATCACCGATACCGGCATGAAGCGGACGCGCCTGCTGCTCAGCGATGTCTATTGCGATGTCGATCAGACCGGCGATGTGTTCGGGTACACGCAGGACGGCGTTTTCCATCCGGGCGACTGCCAGCCTCTCGCCTGGCATCTTGAGTGGGCCCTGGGTCGCGGGCTCTCGCCTCACGTGGCGGTCGCGGCCTTCATGCCGCCGCGCCTGGTGCAATACGGACCTGGCGAGAGTTGGAATCGGAACGGGCCGGCTCCGGCACTTTTCCAGAAATACGCCAACGCTCTCGTGCGATATATCGCGAAGAAATCGTTCGACGGCGGGGCGTCATCCGTCATCTTCGAGGTCAGCAACGAGGCCGATATCGCCGATTCAGCCCCGGAGAACTGGAGCGACACCAATCCATCCGCCTACAGGCTCAAGCCATTGGGGTCATGGGGCCGTTGGCTGTGGTGGATGGATCCGGCCAAGTATGTCCTCAACCAGTGGACCCCGCTGCAGACCCACGTGATGTCCAAGGCCGAAGATCCGACCTTGTCGTACCCCTACGGGCTCGATGCGCGCCGTCTGCCCAGGCAGCTCTTGCCGGTTCAGAAGGTCTTCTCGCAGGCGATCGTGAACATCAGAAACGAACTCGCCGCCAACCAGAGTTATAACGGCAAGACGCTGGAAATGGCCGGGCCGGCCCTGGTCGGACTGAGCTTCAACTATTATCCGGCGGAGAATCTTCCGACGCTGGAGGAAGTCTTCCTCGACCAGACCTTCAATCCGCTGGCAGACACTTACTTGGCAAAATTCAACGCGCGGCTCGATCGTTTTTCGTTCCACTATTACGGCTCGACAGACGGCACCGGCGGTTTCGCGTTCTTCGACAATCTGGTCGACAAGGCCAAGGCCAAGCTGGACGCCTTGAAGAAGAACAATGCCAACATGCCCGACGTTAAACTGTTCCTGTCGGAATGGGGCCCTACGGCCTATGAGGCGACTGACGTCAATTATTCGCACAAGGGGGCGGCGTGGACGGCGGCGTTCCTGTCCGAAGCCGTGAAAAAGAAGATATCAATGGGGTCGTACCTCATTATCGGCGACGGCCAGGGGGATCCGAACATCACACCTTTCCTCGGCCAGGCCAGCCTGCTGCACAAGGTGCCGCACGGCGACAAGCCGGCCGACTACTACCCGAAGCCGGTCGCGAACCTCTTCAAGATGTACAACAAGATGTCAGGCCAGCGGGTGCAGGCTGCGCTCACCGGCGGGGCGGGCTCCCACCTCAACGCGTTCGCGACCTGGGATGGCGCTAACTCGACCGCGAACATCATGGTCTACAACTATGATCCGACACGTGTCTTCGGCAACAACATTTCGACCGAGACGCCGGAGGGGATTTCGCTTGAGGTCGACAACCTGCCGTTCAGCGACGGCTCGACCGTGACGATTGAGCGCTACCTGATCGATGCGAATACCAGCAACCTGGCGAAGTTCTATTCCGATCCGACCCACCCCGATCCCAACCTGCAGAGGATATTGCTGCAGCGAACGATCCATAGCGGAAAGCTCGTCCTGACGGGCGACGCGCTCGGGCTGGGTGTCGTGCTCTACCGCATATTGCCGCCGACGGTGGTTCCCTAAGTTAGTTGAACGCAAACCAGACCTTGGCGACGAACGTCGCGCCGCACCAGTTCGAGGCCAGGCCGTCCGGGTTGGTGATCGGATTGACACGGCCGCCCGGCCGCGCATTTGGATCGCCTGTAAAGACGAAGCAGTTTTCCTTCGACAGATTGGTGTCATAGTAGCGCAGATCGAGGTTGAGCGCCTTGTGCGTGAACGTCACGCCGGCCTGCCAGTTGAGATAGGCAGGCAGCGGGAAGCCGCCGAGTTGCGGGGTCTGGTTGCCAAACCAGGAATAGCCGGCGGCGGTGGTGAACGACACGGTCAGGTTCTTCAGCAGAAACCGCTCCGGCACGTCGAAGCCGACTCCGGCCGCCACATATTGGCTCCAGGCGCCGGTGTTCGAGACGTTCGGAGAATAGGCGTAACCGCCGGCGACGCGGATCTGATCGCCGATGCGTCGATCGCCGCGGACCACGATCTCCCAATAATTGATGCCGTTGGTCTCGCCAGGAAGTCTTTCACCGGGATAGGCGAAATAGGTCGCCCCAAGATCAAAATCGATCGTGGCAATCTGCGGGCGCATGCCGGCGGCAAAGGTGAGTTCGGCGGCCGGTTGGGTCGGCAGCTTGACGGTGGCGACCGTTGTGCCGGCGTAGAGCGGGCCCCATCTCGTCTCGAAGGCGGCGCCAGCCGCGGGGCCATGATCGGACAGCGTGGTCCCGCGATAGATGTAGTCGGATGCAAGCCCCGCGCGAGCGCTGAACTCGAACTCGTCGGCAGGCGTTGCGTGGGTGGTGTCGGCCGCCGACCAACCGCGGTTGCCGAGGCCGAGCGCCCCGGCCGAGGATTGGGCCAGCGCCAAACCGCCGGTCATGGGTGCAAGCCACAATCCGGCCAGCGCGGCAAATAAGGCGCCGCTTGCACCCCGAAACGATGTTTCGTGTCGCCGCAAGTCGATCATCCTCCCAGAGCGACCGCGATGCCAACCAGCGTACTACCGACAGCCACCATCGCAAGTCCCGCCACCGAAGGCCGCAGCCCGCTACGAACCCCGAACACGTAACCGCAACAGAACAGCATCACGATGGCGACGGCGTAGGAGACGCGCAGCGCTAGTCTGGCGTCGCTCAGGAACAGGAACGGGATGACCACCGGGAAGGTCGACAGGAAGCTCAGCAGGCAAAGGCCGAGCGCGCCGATCCAGTCGCGCTTCGTCAGCCCTGGACCGGGAGCCGGCTCAGGCAATTGTTGCAGCCGTTTCCGCATCGATTCCAACTGCTCTACGGGCAGCATGGCCGACAATTCCGGCGGCAGCGCGTCGGCAATGACGCGGCGCGCTGCTTCGGGATCCGGCGCCTTCCGTATCGCGCGGAGGGTCAGAACCTTGTCTCCCCGGTCATTGATGCGCGCCAGCAGATAAAGACCGCCGTCAACGATGCCCCATGCGAGATTGCAGCCGAGTGCGCCGATCAGCATTGTTTGAATATTGATATTGGTCCCGGTCGCGACACCAAGCGAGCAGATGAAGGTAAGGGCCATGATCAGCCCGAACAAAGTCTCCGAGATCCGTTCCATCGGATCAAGTATGCTCCCGAACGGAGTATCCGGTCCCAATAAAGCCATGGCTTGGTCTTCGATCACCGTTTGCTGACGATCATGGCTGCGCACGCGGGCGAATGCATCGTCTCGGCTCCTGGGCCAAGCCCGACCCACGCCCGAGCAGGTGTCATCGAGGCTCATGTCCGGCATTCGCTCTTTGAGTTATGTCAACGCGCCCGGGCATGAGTGAACTGGGCCGACGCGCCGCGCGGCGGCCGCTTGTGCCCCGCCAGTCCAACGAAGACGATTTTTGGCCGTAGCTGCCGAGGCGGTCCGATCTTGCGGGTTGCCCCGTCGCCGAATTTGACTTCGTCGCGCTTTACCCCAGCCTTTGATCCCGCACGTCCTGCGTATCCTCCGTCGCCGTCTTGACGGCGGCGGTCGCGGCGCTCTTTGCGGCCCCCTTGCGGCTGGCGATCTCCACCGCCGTGCGGCCGGAGATCTCGTGGCCGGCATCGGCGGGCATCTGCCAGAAGAACCAGCTCGACGCCGCCGAGGTCAGCGCGATCACGAGGAAGGCCGGCGCGAACACGGTGGCGTCGATCTCGCTGACATGGTTGAACCACATCGTCGTTTCCACGCAGGCCGCGCCGACCGCGACGCCGGCGGAGACCGCGAGCTGCTGGTTGACGCTGACCAGCGTGGTGGCGCGGCTCATCTGCGCGGTCTCGACGTCGGCATAGGCCACCGTGTTGATCGCGGTGAACTCCAGCGAGCGGAAGAAGCCGCCGACCACCAGGATCACCAAGATGATGAGCAGCGGCGTCGTCACCGTGAACAGCGCGCAGACGCCGAGGAAGAACGCGCTGACGACCGCGTTCACCGTCATCAAGTTGCGGAAGCCGAAGGTGCGGATGATGCGCGCGGCCAGCGTCTTCATGCCCATGGCGCCGAGCGAGGAGCCGAAGGTGACGAGGCCGGAATGGAAGGGCGACAGCCCGAAGCCGATCTGCATCAGCAGCGGAAGCAGGAACGGTAGCGCGCCGATGCCGAGCCGGAACATGAAGCCGCCGAAAACGGCCGCGCGCAGCGTCGGCAGCTTCAGCAGCGAAAAATCCAGCACCGGCGAACCCGTCCGCCGCGCGTGCAGGACATACAGCGTCATCGAGATCGCTCCGCCCACGACCAGGGCCGCGACCGTGCTCCAGGGCAGAAGGTTGAGCCCGGCGACGGAAAGACCGAAGGCGATGCCGGCGAGGCCGACGCCCGCGAGCACCATGCCGTAGAGATCGAACGGTTCCCGCGTCTCGCTCTTGATGGGATCGATGAAGCGCAAGGCCATGAAGATGCCGAGCAGCCCGATCGGAATGTTGATCAGGAAGATCCAGTGCCATGACGCATAGGTCGTGATGAAGCCGCCGAGCGGCGGGCCGATCACGGGACCGATGAGGGCAGGGACCGTCACCCAGGCCATGGCGTTGACCAGCGCGCTCTTGTCGACCGAGCGCAGCAGCACCAGGCGTCCGACCGGCGTCATCATCGCCCCGCCCATGCCCTGAAGGATGCGCGCGAATACGAAATCGGTGACGGAGGTCGAGAGTGCGCAGCCGATCGAGCCGACCATGAACACGCCGACCGCGATCGCGAACACCATGCGCGCGCCGAACCGGTCCGCAGTCCAGCCGCTCGCCGGGATGAACACCGCGAGCGACAGCAGATAGGAGGTGATGGCAAGCTTGAGCGTCAGCGGGCTCGTGCCGATGTCGGCCGCGATCGCGGGCAGCGAGGTGGCGATCACCGTCGAATCCATGTTCTCCATGAAGAGAGCGGTGGCCACGATCAGCGGGATGACGCGTTGCTTGTCGACCATGACGGATTGGTAATGAAAATCAGAAGGAAAGGTGGACTTGCGGCTTATCACCGCCGCTTGGCGGGGACCATTGCGGATCAACGCATAGCACCTAAATCCTGCGTAACAACGGTGTGACCCTCGACGGCGGGTGCGCGCGCTCCCGCGTCATTCCGGGGCGCGCCCCTTGGCGGGCCCGGAATCCATCGGGCCCCAGAGACCGCTGCGGGATGGATTCCGGGCTCGCGACTTCGTCGCGCCGGGGAATGACGAGGGGGGCCGCCACCCGGCCATCCACGCCGAATTTACTTAAAAAGCCTGTGCATGGCTGGCCGGCGGTCCGATTTGCTTTGATTCGTCGCGTGGCCGTGCTATCGACCCGCGTCAACCCCACCGATGGGCTCCGATTCTCCGGCGATGCCGCAAGGCACGCTGAGGGCGGCGCTCATCCATAGCTATTTGCGGCAGGGCCGCAGGAAGGAGTTGGCAGATGGCCACGGTGCAACTTCAAGGCATTCGCGAAGCCTTTACGTTCGACGACGTGCTGTTGAAGCCGGGCCTGTCGGACGTCATGCCGGGCGAGGTCGACATCCGCTCCCGCGTCACCCGCGCCATTCCGCTCAACATCCCGATCATGGCCTCCGCCATGGACACGGTCACTGAAGCCCGCATGGCGATCGCCATGGCGCAGGCCGGCGGCCTCGGCGTCATCCACCGCAATTTCGATCCCGAGGGGCAGGCCGCCCAGGTCCGGCAGGTCAAGCGCTACGAGTCGGGCATGGTGGTGAACCCGCTCACCATCAGCCCCGAGGCCACGCTCGACGATGCGCTCAAGCTGATGAGCGACCACGGCATCTCCGGCATTCCCGTCGTCACCGGTGCGAGCAAGAATACGCCCGGCAAGCTGGTCGGCATCCTCACCAACCGCGACGTGCGGTTTGCCACCGACCGCCGGCAAAAAGTCTCCGAGCTGATGACGCATGATGGCCTCGTCACGGTCCGCGAGAATGTCAGCCAGGACGAGGCGCGGCGGATGCTGCACCAGCATCGCATCGAGAAGCTGCTCGTGGTCGACGAGCAATATCGCTGCGTCGGCCTGATCACCGTGAAGGACATGGAGAAGGCGGTCGCCCATCCGCTCGCCTGCAAGGACGCGCAGGGCCGCCTGCGCGTCGCCGCCGCCACCACCGTCGGCGACACCGGCTTCGAGCGCACCGAACGGCTGATCGATGCCGGCGTCGATCTCGTCGTCGTCGACACCGCGCACGGCCATTCCCGCCACGTGCTGCATGCGGTCAATCGCATCAAGCGCCTGTCCAACTCCGTCCAGGTCGTTGCCGGCAACGTCGCCACCACCGAGGGCGCGCAGGCGCTGATCGATGCGGGCGCGGACTGCATCAAGGTCGGCATCGGCCCGGGCTCGATCTGCACCACGCGCATCGTCGCCGGCGTCGGCGTTCCCCAGCTCACCGCGATCATGGATGCGGTCGAGGCTGCAAAGAAGTCCGACATTCCCGTCATCGCCGACGGCGGCATCAAGTTCTCCGGCGACCTTGCGAAAGCGCTCGCCGCCGGCGCCGACATCGCCATGGTCGGCTCGCTGCTCGCGGGCACCGACGAGACCCCCGGCGAAGTGTTCTTGTGGCAGGGCCGTTCCTACAAGGCCTATCGCGGCATGGGCTCGGTCGGCGCGATGGCGCGCGGCTCGGCCGATCGCTACTTCCAGCAGGACATCAAGGACACGCTCAAGCTCGTGCCTGAGGGCATCGAGGGCCAGGTGCCCTACAAGGGCCCGGTCGGCAACGTCATGCACCAGCTCGCCGGCGGCTTGCGCGCCGCGATGGGCTATGTCGGCGCAAAGGACATGAAGGACCTGCACGAGAAGGCCCAGTTCGTCCGCATCACCGGCGCAGGCCTGCGCGAAAGCCACGTCCACGACGTCACGATCACGCGCGAGAGCCCGAACTATCCGGGCGCGGGTTAGGCGCTCCGCATTCGGCTGCGCGTCGGTTTCGGCGCGCTCGCCTCGATGACGGTGTCATTCCCCGCGGAAGCGGGGAATCCAGTACGCCGCGGCTTCTCGGTTCAATCACAGCCGCCTCTGGAATACTGGATCGCCTGCATTCGCGGGCGATGACAGCGAGTGTTGGGATTTGCTTCATTCCCACGTACCTCCTAAATGACTGCAACAAGTAGTCAGGAGGAAGCCATGTCCCAAGCCAAACGCATCGTTCTCGCCGCGCGTCCCGTCGGTGAACCCAAGCCATCCGATTTTCGTCTGGAGGAATTCGCGATTCCGGCGCCCGGCGCGGGTGAAGTCCTGCTGCGCACGATCTGGCTCTCGCTCGATCCCTATATGCGCGGGCGCATGAGTGACGGTCCGTCCTACGCAGCACCTGTGCCGGTCGGCGGCGTGATGGAGGGCGAGGCGGTCAGCGAGGTCGCGGCCTCCAACAGTCCTGATTTCGCCAAGGGCGACATCGTGCGAGCCCGTACTGGCTGGCAGTCGCACGCGATCTCGAACGGCAAGGGCTTGATCAAGGTCGATCCGAAGCTCGGTCCGATCTCGACCTCCATCGGCGTGCTCGGCATGCCCGGCATGACCGCCTATACGGGCCTGCTCGATATCGGCAAGCCGCGGGAAGGCGAGACCGTCGTCGTCGCCGGTGCCTCCGGTGCGGTCGGCTCGGCCGTCGGCCAGATCGCGAAGATCAAGGGCGCGCGCGCGGTCGGCATCGCCGGCGGCAAGGACAAGTGCGACTACGTGGTGAAGGAGCTCGGCTTTGACGAGTGTCTCGATCATCGTGAAATCGATTTCGCCGCGAAGCTGAAGTTTGCCTGCCCGAAAGGCATCGACGTCTATTTCGAGAATGTCGGCGGCGCCGTCTTCGAGGCGGTGTTCCCGCTGCTCAATCCGTTCGCGCGCGTGCCGGTCTGCGGCCTCATCGCCCACTACAACGACACCGAGGCCAAGCCGCCGAAATGGGCGGCCAGCATGATGCGCGCGACGCTGACCAAGCGGCTCACCTTCCGCGGCTTCATCGTCTCCGACTTCGCCAACCGCCATGGCGACTTCCTGCGCGACATGTCCACCTGGGTCCGTGACGGCAAGGTCAAGTACAAGGAGTTCGTCACCGAGGGCCTGGACAGCGCACCCGGTGCCTTCATGGGGCTCCTGAAGGGCGCCAATTTCGGCAAGCAGCTGGTGCGGGTCGGGCAAGATAAGGCGTAAGGCGTTTTGGGGTCGCGTGAGGAAAACGCGCCAGACTAGACGCTAGAGCCCCGGAACAGGGCTCTAGCTGCAAGGCCTAGTTGCAAAGGCGTCACACCCCGGACATCGATGGTTAACAAAGAGTGACCGATCGGCCACACCTGCCCGCAAAAGCCGCAGGTGTGACCGTCGGTTCATTGACGGCTGAGCGAAGGCATTGAATCATCGCGCATATTTTAGGTGCTGCGATGTTAGAGATTGGTATTTTCAGCGTAATCCTTCTGGCTGCCGGCTATTGGGCGACCCTGTTCGTCATGGGCCGTCGCGACGACGTCATCCATGGCAAGTTTGTCCATGTCGACGAGGAGGGCGATTTCACGCCAGCCGCGATGCCGGCGCCACCACCGCCATTCCCGAAGCGTCCGGGCAAAGCTGCGCAGCCTGACAAGATCCAGCCTGCGAAGGCGGAGGCGAGGCCGGTGAACAGTGATGCGCTGCAATCGCTGCTGGCTGCGATCCAGCAGGATCTCAAGACCATCGCCTGATCCGCAACCTCAGACGCTACCGCGCTCGACCAGGAACAGCTCGACGGCGAGCCGCTGCTCGGCGTGCGGCGTGCCTGATAGCCGCGCCAGTAGCAGTTCGCCCGCGATCCGCCCCACGGCCGCCGCATCGAACGAGATGGTGGTGAGACCGGGCGTGATCTGATCGGCGACATCGTTGTCGCCGAAGCCGAGCAGCGCCAGATTGTGCGGTACCGAGAGGCCGCGGGCGCGGGCCTCGATCAGCGCGCCGGTCGCAAGCAGATCGTTGGCGCAGAACACCGCATCGACGTCGCCGCCGCGTTCGAGCAGGGCGGTGAAGGCGGCGCGGCCGTCGGCCAGTCCCGTGATCTCACCGACACCGATCTCGTGGACGATCTCGAGGCCCAGCTGTGCCGCTGCGTTCCGAAATCCGTCGCAGCGCAGTGCGCCACGGCCGCTGCCGCGGCCGATGAAGGCGACGCGGCGATGTCCGGCTTCAGCCAGCCTGCGCGCCGCCATCGCGCCGGCATCGGCATTGGGCAGGCCGACCAGCATGTCGATGGGGTCGCGCGGAAACGCCCAGGTCTCGATCACGGGAATGCCGAGTTCGAGCAGCGCGGCACGATTCTCCTCGAGCTCGATCACGCCGGTGAACATCACTGCTGCGGGGCGGATGCCGCGCAGCGACTGGATCATCGCGACTTCCTTGGCATAGGAGTAGGAGGTCTGGCCGACCAGCACCTCGAAGCCTTCCGGCTCCAGCGTGGCGGCGAAGCTGCGCACCGCGAGGCCGAACTGCTGGCTGAGAATGTTGGAGACGAAGGCCATCACCACATTCGAGCGCCCCGAGCGCAGCGCGCGCGCATGCGGGTTGGAGGCGTAACCGGTCGCCTCGATCACTTCGAGGATACGCTCGCGAGTCTCGCGATTGACCTTCTCGGGGTGACGCAGCACCCGCGACACCGTGATCGGCGCAACGCCCGCACGCTCCGCGACCTCCTCGATGCGCGGCGGCCGCCCGCTCGCGCTGGCGCGGCCGGGCGGCGCTGGAATGCGCACCACGTCGTCATAGGTCGGCTTTGCCGGATCGGTCATCGAATCCCGAGTGTAATCGCAGTCGGTATCGTCTCCAAAACTCAGCGCGCCGGCAGCTCGTCTCGTGACAGCGCGCGGCCGACCTGGACCAGGCAGTCGCCGCTCTGGCTGTCGGTGTGCAGGCGCTGCGAGATCACGATGCCGTCGGCGGGGAAGCGCAGCACCTCTTCGGGCAGCTCCGGGCGCTCGAAATTATGGTACCAGCCGGCGATGTCGCCGGCCGCAACCCGCGTGCCGACCATGACGGCGGGCTCGAACCAGCCGCGGCGGGTCGCGAACACCGCCTGCGCATGGCTTTGCAGCGCCAGCAATTCGGTGGCGCGCTCGACCGGCGCGTGAGGGCCCAGCACCGGCGCCTGGACGAGGCCGAGTGCGAGCAGCAGCCGGTCGATCGCGCGCGCGGTGAGCGCCATGGTCTGCGGCGTGACGGTGCCGCCGCCGCCGAATTCACCGGAGAGCCCGATCGCGCCGGCGCGTGCAGCCGCGGCCATCGAGGTCGGAGCGGTCGCGCCGTTTTCCGCGACGAAGGCGAAGGGCATCCCCAACCCCTCCATCAGGCGCAGCGCGTGGCCGAACATCTCGGGCGTGCCCTGCCGCTCGATCAGCGCGCAAGGCACATGCGCCATCGAGGTGCCGCCGGAATGGATGTCGAAGACGACTTCGTGCCGCGGAAACAGCTCGTGCTCGAGGAAGTGCGCAAGCCGGAACGTCGGCGTGCCCGCGGCATCGCCGGGGAAGGCGCGGTTGAGGTTGCCTTCGTCGAGCGGCGAGCGGCGGCGCGCAGCCATCACGGCTGGCCAATTGGCGAAGGGCAGGATGGTGATCTCGCCTTTGACGTCCTTTGCATCGAGCCGGCGATACAGCCGTGTCAGCGCGATCTCGCCCTCATATTCGTCGCCGTGATTGCCGGCCATCAAGAGCAGTTTTGGTCCGGCACCGTTCTTGATTCGGAAGATCGGGATCTTGAGCTGGTAGTAGGGGGAGCGATCGATCGAGAAGGGAATGCCGAGATGGCCCGACCATTTCTGGTCTTTCTCGAAATCGATCTCATGGAAAAGTCCGGTATGCATGGCTTGCCTCGCGGCCGCGCCGTCGCCGGCGCCGGCCAAAGGTTGAAAGGGTGGCGGTGCCTTTACAGCAAGGCGACCGCGGTCATCTCGACGCGCAGGTCGGGATCGGCGAGGCGGGCTTCGACGCAGGCGCGCGCCGGCGGGTTGGCCGGATCGATCCAGGCATCGTAGACCGAGTTCATGGTGTCGAAGTCGGTGATATGCGGCAGGAAGACGTTGACGGCGATCAGCTTCGACCGGTCGGAGCCGGCCTCCTTCAGCAACGCGTCGATCTTGGCGAGCACCTGTTGGGTCTGCGACACGATGCCGGCCTTGCGGTCGTCAGCGACCTGGCCGGCGATGTGCACCATGCCGCCTGCGGCGACGGCCTGGCTCATGCGCGAGCCGACGACGTAACGTTTGATCATCTCGAAATTCTCCTCGTGAAGCTTGGCCCCCGCATGATGCAGGAGCCGTGCGCAAGCTTACAGCGTCGGCAGCGTCTGCTCTTCCTTGAACCACTTTAGTTGCAACGCGCCGAGCTTGCCGTTGAGCTTGTTGAAGAAGATGTCAGTATTGATCCAGTTGAGCAGGTTCTGCTCGCCCTGGCGCACGCCGACATGAGCCGGCGACTGGCGGATCAGGAACTTCAGCTCGACCTCCTTGGTCGGGTTCTGGTCCTGCACCTTCAGCGCGATGGCGCTGTTCTCGGCGAAGGTATCGGCCTGTCCCGCGAGAAACGCGGCGAGCGCGGCCGGCGTATCCTCGAAACGCACCAGCTTCACCTTCGGCGCGTTGTCGGTGAGCCAGACGTCGAGCGTCGAGCCCTTGGCGACCGCAACGCTGCGGCCGTCGAGATTGTCAGGCTTCTTGCCGGTCGCGGCCGGAATTGCCTTGGCGCCATAGACGCCGAGATTCACCACCGCATAGGGCTGCGAGAACATCACCTGCTGGGCGCGCTCGGGCGTCGCGCCGAGGCCTGCGATCAGGATGTCGATCTTGTCGGAGAGCAGGCTCGGGATGCGCGCTGCGCCCGTCACCGGCACGAGCTCGAGCTTGACGCCCATGTCGGCGGCGATCAGCCGGGCGAGGTCGGCATCGAGACCTGCGATCTCGCCCTTGTCGTCCTTGAAGCCCCACGGCGCGGCATCGGTCAGCAGGCCGACGCGCAGCTTGCCCGCGCCGAGCACGTCCTGGAGCTTGTCGGCTTGCGCGAGAGTGGGGGCAGCGAGCACGGCGAGCGCGGTGGCTGCGATCGCAAAGAGGGATTTTAGTGGTCTCATGGCTCTCTCCTGATCGGGGATTGGTGGATGGTTATTTGGCGGACGCGATGAAGCTGGCGAGCTCGGGGGTTTCAGGATTGGCGAACAGCTTTGCCGGCGGTCCCTGTTCCCAGACGCGGCCCTGATGCATGAAGACGATGCGGTTGGCGACGTTGCGGGCAAAGCCCATCTCGTGGGTGACCAAGATCATGGTCATGCCCTGCTTCGCCATCGCCTCCATCACCTTCAGGACTTCGCCGACGAGTTCGGGGTCGAGCGCGGAGGTGACCTCGTCGAACAGCATGAGGTGAGGGGCCATCGCGAGGCAGCGCGCGATGGCGACGCGTTGCTGCTGGCCGCCGGAGAGCTGCTCCGGCCAGGCGTCGATCTTGTCGGCGAGACCGACCCTGGTCAGCACGTCGTCGGCAAGCGCCCGCGCCCGGGCCTTGTCGGTGCGGCCGGTGAGGAGCGGAGCCAGCGTGATGTTGCGCTCGACCTTCAGGTGCGGAAACAAGTTGAAAGCCTGGAACACGATGCCGACGCGCTGACGGAATGCCTTCAGGTCAGGCATCCTGGCGTGGACCTTCTCGCCCTCGACGCGGATCTCGCCGGAATCGACGCTCTCCAGTGCATTGATGCAGCGGAGCAGGGTCGACTTGCCCGAGCCGGAGCGGCCGATGATCGTGACGATCTCGCCTTCCTCGACGTCGAGCGAGACGCCCTTGAGCACCTCGACCTTGCCGAATGTCTTGTGCACGTCGCGGATTTCAACGAGAGCCATCGAGGCGGGCCTCCAGAGAGCGGGACCAGAGCGTGAGCGGCAGGCACAGCGCGAAATAGATCGCGGCGACCAGCGCGTAGGTGAGTAGCGGCTGGAACGTCGCCGCGCTCACCACTTGCCCGGCGCGGGCAAGCTCGACGAAGCCGAGGATCGAGGCGAGCGAGGTGCCCTTGATCAGCTGCACCAGGAAGCCGACGGTCGGTGGCAGCGACAGCCGCAGCGCCTGCGGCGCGATGATGTGGCGGAATTGCTGCCAGGCGGAGAGGCCGAGACAGGCGCCTGCCTCCCATTGCGCCTGCTTCACGGCTTCCAGCCCGCCGCGCCAGATCTCGCCGAGGAAGGCGGCGGTGTAGAGCGTGTAGGCGACGGTGACGGCAACGAGGGCCGGCACCTGGATGCCCAGGAACATCGGCATGCCGAAATAGAAGAAGAACAGCAGCCCGAGCAGCGGCACGCTTTGGACGATCTGGATGCACGCCGCCATCGTCCAGCGCAGGCCGGCGAAGCGGCTGATGCGGCCCGTGACGAACGCCAGCGCCAGCGGCGCACCGAAGGCGAGCGCGAGCACGACGAGCGCAACGGTCCAGCGCAGCGCCGCGAACAGCGAGACGAAATCGATGAGGGTGAAGGATCGCATCGCCTTGTCCCTCAGCGCCGCCGCGGCCAGCGGAAGGCCGCCAGACCGATGATGGCGAACAGCGCCTTGAACGACATCGCCATGGCGAAATAGACCACGCAGATCACCGCATAGACCTCGAAGCTGCGATAGGTGCGGCTCTCGATGAAGCCCGCGACATGAAACAGCTCGTCGGCGGCGACCTGCGAAGCGAGCGAGGTGCCGAGCAGCAGCAGGACGAACTGGCTGGTCACGGCCGGATAGGCGTTGCGCAGCGCCGGCGGCAGCAGGATGTGACGGAACACCTGCCAGCCCGACAGGCCAAGGCACTGGCCGGCCTCGATCTGGTTCTTCGGCACGGAGTCGAGGCCGGCACGGATGATCTCGACCGAGTAGGCCCCGAAATAGAGCGACAGCGCGACGGCGGCGGCTTCGAACGCCGGCAGCTTCAAGCCGAAGTTCGGCAGCACGAAGAAGACGATGAAGATCTGGATCAGCGACGGCGTGTTGCGGAACAGCTCGATGTAGCCGCGCACCAGCCAGCGCAACGGCGTGATGCGGCCGTTCAGCGCGACCGCGCCGGCAACGCCGATCAAAAGCCCGGCCAGCGCCGCGATCACCGTCAGTTCGAGCGTGACGATGGCCCCGTCGATGAGCTGGTTCTGATAGCGCCACAGCGGCAGGAAATTCATCGGGCGCGCCGCCTCAGCCGAACTGGGTGGGGAGGGCGCGCGTCACGACGCCGTCGGCGTCGAGGCCGAGGATCACGCGCCAGCGGTCGAGGCAGGTGCAGGGATGCGAGATGCCGAAGGCGATGACGTCGCCGACCGCAAGCGTGCCATCGGGCGCGACGGACAGGAACGCATGCTGGTCATTGAGACGGGTGACCGACAAGGTCTCGGCAAGCCCTTGTTGTTCGACGCCGTCGCGGAAGACGCGTAGCGGCACCGGCAATCCCTGATCGAAGGAGGCATCGCGCATACCGAAGCCCGCTATCGCGAGGCTTGCCTCCGGCCGCGACAACACCTCGGCCCAAAGTGTCAACGCAGGCCGGAAACCCTCGGCCGCCGAGTGCGGCGCGCCGTCGATGAGGAGACCGCCGCGACGGTCGAGCTCGGCGAAAGCGCGCGCGTAAATGCCGTGATCGGCAAAGAACAGGGCGCCTGAGCGCAAGAGGACGCTGGCGTTGCCGTCGGCCTGCGCGCTCGGTGTGAGCGCGCGGGCGACGACGTCGAAATAGGCCGAGCCGCCGGAGCTGATGATCAGCGGCCGGCCCGGGGCAGCATGACGTACCAGCGCGAAGGCCGCGATGGTGCGCTCCATCAGCGCCGCGATCGCGCGCATCGTCTCGTCGGCATCGGGCGTTGCGACCGCGCCTTCGTAAGTGGCGACGCCGCCGAGCAGGAGGCCGTCGGCCGCGAGCACCGCGGCAATCGTCGCTTCGACCGTGGCGCGATCTCGCGCGCCCGCGCGGCCCGCACCGAGCTCGACCAGCACGGACAATTCGCTGCGGCCCGCAATCCGGGCCGCTTCAGCCAGTGCTGCGACCGCCGCCGGTGAATCCGCGAAGGCGTGAAATTCGACGTCGGGATAGGCGCCGAGCAACGCGCCGAGCCGCCGGCCGGCCGCGAGCCCGCCGATCTCATTGGCCAGAAGCAGGCGCCGCTCGCCGCTCGCGAGCAGCACGGCGGCCTGCTGGATGTTGGCAACCGTCGTGCCCCAGGCGCCGGCCTCACGCAGCGACTGGGCGAGCTCTGGCGACATCGGCGTCTTGGCGTGGGGCGCAACGGCAACGCCGGCGCTCCTGCACCAGCGCAGGAAGAGGTCGCGGTTGGCCGCGAAGGCGGCTTCATCGAGGGTGAGGGCGGGCAGAGCGAGATCGCCGCGGGAGGGCTGCCAATTCTGGCGGGCGATCTCCTCGATCGGCAGGCCATCGACCAGGGGGATGCCCCGCGTGGTCGTTGAAAAACGTTGGCTCTCCCACCGGGACAAGAACTGCATCGTCGCTCCCTCAGCGGCCCCTCGACCGCTCGGGAACGATAGGTCGGAATGACAACGTTGTCATTAGCGGATTCTAGCCAATCTTGGCGCGAATTCGATGCGGGGAGGTAATTTGGTAAGGTGTTGTGCCCGTGAATTGGGCTAGTGCTCGCCGCCCATCTGGGCGAGCAGCTCCTCGATATCGACATCGACCTGGCCCGCGGCCCTGACGTGACGAACTTCAAAACTGTTCGGCCGGAAGCGGTATTCGACGAGCCCGACTTCCTTGATCGCGATGCGGTCCTGGCGCGCGTCGTTGATCCTGAAGCCGGCCGACGGCGCCCAGACATGGCGGGTGTGGCGGTAGGTGAAGTCGCGCCGCTGGTGCACATGGCCGCTGGCGATGAGGCGCAGGTCCACGGTCGAGAACATCTCGATCAGGCGCGCCCGTGCCGGCTGCGGCACGTAGCGGATCGAGGTCTCCGGCGTCTCGGGGTCATCGGGCAGGTTGAGAAACATCGGCTTGTGCACGAACAGCGCGATCGGCCTGCCGTTGATGCGCGCCATTTCCCGGGACAACCAGTCGAACTGCTCGGCCTCGAAGGCGAGCCCGGAATTCATCACCAGCGAGTTCAGACCGATGAAGTGCCAGCCGGCCGCTTCGAACGACCAATGGTCCTCGCCGATGATGTCGCGGAATTGTTGGCGGTGCTTTTCCTCAACCGGCGGCTTTGGCGCAGGCCCGATCGCGGTCGGATTGTCGCCGATGTCGTGATTGCCGGGAATGTAGCGGCAGGCGACGGGCAGGGCGTCGTGCCGGCTCTTGGCGAATTCGACATCGTCGCGACTTGTCGGCCCGTCGAAGGAGACGTCGCCGGTGTTGACGACGAGGTCGGGTCTATCAGCGTCGATATGCTCGCTGACGCGATCGAAATTTGCGATCAGGCCGGGGAAGCGCCGGCCGAGATGGGTGTCGGAAATCTGCGTGAGGCGAAATTCGGACATGGCATCAGCATACGCGTTGTCGCACGTCGGAACGATGACGGCGCGCGCATGCATCGCCATGAAACAAAGTTTAAAGCACGCGATAGCGGATCGTGTAGGCGTCCTGCGGAGCGACGCTGCCGGTGGCCGGCGAGGCGATGCGGTCGGCGAGGTGCCAGGGTCCGAACTGCTCGGACCGGTGCGGCTCGGCGGGCAGGCGGAGGCGGAATTCAAAGGTGCCCTTGCCGGGCAGGTTCACGACCAGCACGCGGTCGGCGGTGCGGTGGTTGAGCGCCACGGCGCCGCGCAGCACGGAGCGGCCATCACCGAGCTCGCGCACGCCGTCGACCAGCGCCAGCGTCTGGTTGCGGTCGGTGTGCAGCTCGATCTGGCTGTCGGACACAGCCGTGAGTGTTTCCCTCGGCATCCGGATCTCGAACTCGACCGCCGGCTTGGAGGGATTGAGGCCGAGATAGGCCAGCGCGGCGTGGCGCATGTCGTAGGCGGCAAAGGCGAACAGGGCGAGCGCGGCCAGAGTGGCGAGGCCATGCCTGACGACGTCGCGCCAGCTCCGGTAGCTCAGGCGGAAGTACACCGTCATCGCCAGCGCGACCGCGAGCGCGGCCGCGATTCCCGCTAGTGCCGACATCAGGACGCCGAGCCGGCCGTCCGCGGATTCGGTCAAAAGGCTGGAGAGGGTGTTCATGTCAGTCTCTTGGCGCTAGCTCGCCTTGCGGTCCCAGGGGCCGAAATCGCTTTAACTATCGGCCTTTGGTCGCGGGACCGGGAACACCGGTTCAACTCGTTGATTGTCAGCGCCAGCAGTCGCGGCTAATGACGGTCCGCGGTGTTCCGCCTGACGGGAAAGTTCCGATGTCCATCCAAATGGTTTTGCTGCCTGTCTTCGTGCAGGTCGGTCTCACCTTCGCACTCCTGATCGGAATGGTACTGGCGCGCCGGCGCTCGCTGGTCTCCGGCGAGACCAAGAGCCGCGACATTGCGCTGGGCGAGCAGTTCGAATTGCCGGTGCTGTTCTACGCGCTGATCGCCCTGGCGCTGCCCTTGCGCCATGCCGATCTCTTCATCGTGCTGATGTCCTGGGTGTTCGTGGTGACGCGCTTCGCCCATGCCGGCGTGTTCGTCTCCTCCAACGATCCCGGCCGGCGCTCCACGATCTGGCTCGCGGGTGTGCTTGTACTGCTCGCGATGTGGATCTACTTCGCGCTGAAGATGCTGTTGTTGATCTAGGCGCGCGCATGATCCGGACCCGGAGGGCCGCGTTAGCGCAAAGTGGATACCGGTTTTCCGACAAGATCATGCGCAAAACAAAAATAGCCAATCCTGACCTGAAAGATTCAAATGACTCCCGCTGCCCGGCTGTCCGCAGCCATCGAACTGATTGACACCATCGAGAAGGACCGCGTGCCGGCGGCCAAGGCGCTCAAGGAGTGGGGCACCGCGCACCGCTTCGCCGGCTCCGGCGACCGCGCCGCCATCGCGGGCCTCGTCTGGGACGTGCTGCGCCGATATGCCTCGAGCGCTTTCCTGATGGACGCCGACACCGCACGCGCCCGGCTGATCGGCATGCTCCGCCTCGAGCGCAACATGGACGCGGCCACCATGGGCGCGCTGTTCGACGGCAGCCGGTTTGCACCGGCGCCGCTGACCGAGGCCGAGCAGGCCGCGCTGACCTCGCGTTCCCTCAAGGACGCGCCGGCTGCGATCGTCGGGGATTATCCTGATTGGCTCGACCCGTACTTTGCAAAAGTGTTCGGCGAGGACCGCGCCGCGGAGGCGGCCGCGATGGCGAGCCGGGCGCCGCTGGATTTGCGCGTCAACACGCTAAAATCCAATCGCGACAAGGTGCTGCGCGGGCTTGCTCATCTTCATGCGGAACCGACGCCATGGTCCGCAAACGGCCTGCGCATCGAGCTTTCGGCCGATGCGCGCAATCCCGGCCTCCAGGCGGAGGAGGATTTCATCAAGGGCGCCGTTGAAGTGCAGGATGAGGGATCGCAACTTGCGGCGAGCTTCACCGCGGCAAAACCCGGCGAGCAGGTGATCGATCTCTGCGCCGGCGCCGGCGGCAAGACGCTGGCGCTCGCAGCCATGATGCAGGGCAAGGGACGGCTGATCGCCACCGACAACGACAAGCGCCAGCTTGCCCCGATCCACGAACGCCTGTCGCGCGCCGGCGTCCACAATGCCGATGTCCGCACGCCCAAGGGCGAGGCCGATCCGCTGGCCGACATCAGCGGCACCACCGACCTCGTCGTGATCGACGCGCCCTGCACGGGAACCGGCACCTGGCGCCGCAACCCCGACGCCAAATGGCGCATGCGCCCCGGCGCGCTGGAGATCCGCCTGCGCGATCAGGCCGAGGTGCTGGAGCGCGCCGTGCCGCTGGTCAAGGCCGGCGGCCGTATCGCCTACATCACCTGTTCGGTGCTGGCGGAAGAGAACGGCGAGCAGGTGAGGGCGTTCACCGCCCGCCATCCCGAGTTCGCCGTCGTGCCGCCGGAGCAGACCGCAAGCGTGCTCTGGGACAAGGCGGAGGATTTCGCAAAGGCCGCGCTGCAGTCGGATGAAGGCTGGCTGATGACGCCACGGCGAACGGGGACGGACGGGTTCTTCGTCTCGGTGCTGAAGAAGACGTAGCTCTCGTAGTGACCCTCGTAGGGTGGGCAAAGCGAAGCGTGCCCACCATTCGCAGTGTGAAAGATGGTGGGCACGGCGCGCGAAGAGCGCGCCTCTGCCCACCCTACGGCACCGCGTGTGCCGCGCCGCAGTTCCCCAAAACAAAAACCCCGCGAACCGAAGCTCGCGGGGCTTTCTAACTCGACGTTCTGCCGGTACGTCCGTGGTCAGAACGGTGCGTGGGCGTTAGCCGACGCGGAGATTGTCAGCCGACGACTTGCCGCTGCGGCGGTCGGCGACGATGTCGAACGAGACCTTCTGACCCTCGTTGAGGGAGGAGAGGCCAGCGCGCTCGACGGCGCTGATGTGAACGAACACGTCCTTCTGGCCGTCATCCGGCTGGATGAAACCATAACCCTTTTGGGTGTTGAACCACTTCACGGTGCCCATAGCCATGGGAATTTCCTTTAGTTAGTTAGAGAGGATACGCACGTGGACCGGTACGCGAAATTGCGCCCATGATCCTGTTCAGTCGATGTTTGGGGAAGTCATCTGAAGCGTGCGCGCCCGTCTGCAACGAAGCGAAGCGGCCCAGTCGTTCGGCCAAGTATCGATGATCACAATATAGCGAGAATTTGGGGCTACTTCAAGGCACCACCCGTGGGCCGGCATGTGGCGCGGCTTTGCTATTTTGCGGTGCAAATGAGCCGCCCGACAGCCCTCAATCCACGATGAAAAGCGTCGCCCCCGTGGCCGTCGAGGACCGGTGCGCGGCGTCGCCGAAGTCCGAGACCTGGTAGCTCATCCCCGCGGTGAGCTTGAATTTCCGCCCGTCGCGCAGCTCGCTGTCGAGCTCGCCCTCGAGCACGTAGAGCACGTGGCCGCGGTCGCACCAATGGTCGGCGAGATAGCCCGGCGAATACTCGACCATCCGCACCCGGAGATCGCCGATGTTGAGCGTCCGCCACTTGGCCTGCCCGGTCTCGCCGGGATGCGTGGTGGCCTCGACCTTGCTCCAGTCTGTGACGGTGAAGGGGGAGGCGGGGAGTTTCATGGGGAATCCTATGTCAGAGCCGGCGGGCGCAGTGTTAGCGCACGCCCGTCCGGCAGTCTCCGTCATCGTGAGCGATACTCGGTGTCATCGCCCGACTTGATCGGGCGATCCAGTATTCCAGAGGCCGCGCCGTGATGCGGAAAAGCCGCGGCGTACTGGATTCCCCGCTGGCGCGGGGAATGACAGCGGTGGGTGGGGCGGCACCGTCTGCACACGATAAGCGCGTGGCCGACAGCAATGCGCGCAAGCGTCACTGCGCCAAATGGTTCGCCGACCCCTGCAAAATCAGCCCCGCTGCATTCACCCGCAGATACTCGCAGATCTTCTTCCCCCGCTCGTTCTCGTAAAACACCACGACGCTGTCAGGGCTGACGAACAGGTCGATCAGTGTAAAATGCAGCTCCGGCAGCAGGGCGAGCGCCTTGCCCCAATACGCCCGCAACGCGTCCTTGCCGCGCACGGTGCCGCTGGCATCGAACCCCATCGCGGGGATGCGGTCCGAGGTCATCACGGTGTCCTCGGCGTAGAGCGTCAGCACGCGCTCGAGATCCCGCGCGTTCCAGGCCTCGACCCAGGTCCGGCCGAGCGCGGCGAGCGTCGATGGCTGATGGTGCTGTGGCATGGCGTTCTCCCCTGATTGCCCCCTGTTTGGCGTGAGGGCATATTAGGTCAATAATACTGACCTATATCCGTTTGTCCATGCCCAAAGAAGAATGTGGGCGCGCGCATCGCGCGGTTGCGGGCAGGGGCACGGTCGCGTATTTGCTGGCCATGACAGCAGCACAGAACGACCGCTCCGCGTCGACGCCCTCGGTGGCCTCGGCGCACGACAAGATTCTCATCGTCGACTTCGGCAGCCAGGTGACGCAGCTGATCGCGCGTCGCGTGCGCGAGGACGGCGTCTATTGCGAGATCGTCCCGTTCAACAGGGCCGAAGAGGCCTTCAAGGAGATGAAGCCGAAAGCGGTGATCCTCTCCGGCGGCCCTGAGTCGGTGCATGAAGCGGGCTCCCCGCGCGCCCCGCAGTTGATCTTCGCCTCCGGCGTGCCGGTGCTCGGCATCTGCTACGGCCAGATGACCATGGCGGAGCAACTCGGCGGCACCGTCGAGGGCGGCCATCACCGCGAGTTCGGTCGCGCCGATGTCGAGGTCAAGGCGCCGAGCAAGCTGTTCGAGGACGTCTGGTCGCCGGGCGGCAAGAACCAGGTCTGGATGAGCCATGGCGATCGCATCACAAAAATGCCGCCGGGCTTCTCGGTGGCCGGCACCTCGCCGAACGCGCCGTTCGCGATCATCCAGGACGAGACGCGCAAGTACTACGGCCTGATGTTCCACCCCGAAGTGGTGCACACGCCCGACGGCGCCAAGCTGATCCGCAATTTCGTCCGCAAGATCGCCGGCCTTTCCGGCGACTGGACCATGCGCGCCTTCCGCGAGGAGGAGATCGCAAAGATCCGCGCCCAGGTCGGCAAGGGCAAGGTGCTCTGCGGCCTCTCCGGCGGCGTCGATTCAGCCGTCGCGGCCGTGCTGATCCACGAAGCCATCGGCGACCAGCTCACTTGTGTGTTCGTCGATCACGGCATGCTGCGCCTCGACGAAGCCAAGACCGTGGTTGATCTGTTCCGCCACCACTACAACATCCCGCTCGTGCATGTGGATGCCTCGAAGCAATTCCTCGGCGAGCTCGAAGGCGTCACCGACCCCGAGACCAAGCGCAAGACCATCGGCCGCCTCTTCATCGAGGTGTTCGAGGCTGAAGCTAAGAAGATCGGCGGCGCTGACTTCCTGGCGCAGGGCACGCTCTATCCTGACGTGATCGAGAGCGTCTCCTTCACCGGCGGCCCCTCGGTGACGATCAAGTCGCACCACAATGTCGGCGGTCTGCCCGAGCGCATGAACATGAAGCTCGTCGAGCCGCTGCGCGAGCTGTTCAAGGACGAGGTGCGCAAGTTAGGGCGCGAGCTCGGCCTGCCCGAAATCTTCGTCGGCCGCCACCCGTTCCCGGGCCCCGGCCTCGCCATCCGCTGCCCCGGCGACATCACCCGCGACAAGCTCGACATCCTGCGCAAGGCCGATGCCGTCTACATCGACCAGATCCGCAAGCACGGCCTCTACGACGACATCTGGCAGGCCTTCGCCGTGCTGCTCCCGGTCAAGACAGTGGGCGTCATGGGCGACGGCCGCACCTACGACTACGTCGTGGGCCTCCGCGCAGTAACCTCCACCGACGGCATGACCGCGGACTTCTACCAGTTCGACATGAAGTTTCTGGGCGAGACCGCCACGCGCATCATCAACGAGGTGAAGGGCGTGAACCGGGTGGTGTACGACGTGACGAGCAAGCCGCCCGGGACGATTGAGTGGGAGTGAAGGGGAGTACCGTGGAGTAGTATCGGATAGCAGAGGACACTCGAGCGAATCCTAGGCCATCGATAGCAGTCGATAGATTTTAAGCGACTCACAGATCCGCCGCTCTGTCGGGCGTCTTCCCGCTCTTCGAACGGCGCCCATGCGCCGTCAGGCCCACCCCAACCTTCGCGACTTTGTGTTGCTCAAATTCGCAATCCCGGTCTTCGCATTGACACAGACATGCCAGCCCAAACGCTTGGCTGCGCAGCATCTGGACCGTGTCGTCCTTCGTCCATAGCCCGTCCGCCATGTATTGGCTTCCGTCGGCGAGGCTTGCGCGCGGATCAGCCGACGCTGATCGGAACCTCAACCAGATTCGTGTTGCCGCTCGCGATTCCGTCCTCGATTGCCGGCGCGATATCGGCTGCTCGTTCCACCCGTCGCGCGGGCACCCCCATCGCGCGAGCCAATGACAGATAGTCAATCTCTGGCTGTTGAATGTCCATGGCGATGAAGCGGTTCGTCTTCGCGGCTACATAGTCTGCCTGCGTTCTCATGAAGTTCTTGAGGACGTTGTACTCGCGATTGTTCATCACGACGAAGGTCACGGGGAGCTTCTCGTGGGCAGCGGTCCAAAGCGCCTGTGGGGAATACATCGCCGCTCCGTCTCCGACGAGGCAAACGACGGGGGCGCGACCGAGTCCAAGCGAACAGCCGACGGCCGCCGGCATACCCCAGCCGAGTCCACCGCCGCGTATGAACGAGTACTGGTTCGGTGATTGGCTGTTGAGGAATTTTCGAACATGGCCTGACGTGGCGACAGCCTCGTCGACGATCGCGACATCCGGTCCGATCGCGCGTACCGCCTCCCGTGCAGCGACCAGTGGCGTGGTCAGAGTGCGATTCATCTCAGCATCCGCCATTTCTGAGAGCGACCGCCGTTGCGCAGCCCGTTCCTCCTGAGCCTTCTGAAGCAGCGTCGCGTACGCGCCACGATTGCTTTTCGTCGCCTCGGAAAGATGCGGCAAAAGAGCCTTGAGCGAGGCCTTGATCTCGCCGACGACCGAGAGCTTGGTCACATAGGTACGGCCGAGATCGCGCACGTCAGCCGACAGTTGGAACACGTCGCATCCGGGCGGGACAGCAGAGCCCTCGGTGTAGAGGATGGTGATCAGTGATTTCCCGCCGAGTGCAAAGATCGCGTCGTAGCGGGAAAGGATCTCGGCCATGCCTCGGGCCACGGTCGGAAAATTCCCCGCCCAAAGCGGGTGAGAAGTCGGGAATGGAATGTGCGATGGCCATGAAGATCCATATACCGGCGCGCCCAGAGCTTCGGCCGCAGCTGCCACTTCCTCGGCCGCCTCGCTGGTGTGAACCTCATCGCCGGCGATGATCGCCAAGCGGCCGGGCTACACCGCGGCGAGGTGTTGCGCGAGCTGTGGGAGCGAGCCTGCAACCGCATTTCGGTCGATGTGAGAGCGGCCCTCAATGCCAACTGTGCTCATCTCCTCCATGACATCCATCGGCAACGACAGAAACACAGGACCCGCTGGAGCGGCGCTGGCATCGTGGAAAGCGCGCCGCACGAGAACAGGCAATTGATCAACGGTCGCGACTTCGCGCGCCCACTTCACCGCCGGTTCTGCGATCCGCACGAGATCACCGAACAGCAGTGGATCTGACACCGTATGTCGTGAGTCCTGCTGGCCCGCCGTGACAACCATCGGGGTTTGGGACACGCTCGCATTGAGCAGATTTCCCATCCCATGCCCGAGACCGCCAGCTGTGTGCAGGTTCAGGAAGGCGGGCCGCCGAGCAGCCTGGGCATATCCATCCGCCATGGCAACCGCTGAGGCTTCTTGTAACGCCAGGATATATTTCAAATCCGGCTTACGCAGCAGTGCGTCGATCAACGGAAGTTCGGTCGTCCCTGGATTCCCGAATATGTATTCAACGCCCTCACTGGAGAGTATTTCGAGCAAGACGTCCGCGCCGCGGCGCGCGCTCCGTTCGTTTAGCTCGGAAAAGCGCTTCAACATTGGTGGCTCCTTAGGCGTGATGTGACTTGACGGGCCGATCCGCCGCGCAAATGGTCCCTCGATAGAGCTGGTGATCTTAAGCGCAGACTTGCTGAGACATACCGACGCTTATGAGCGGTTCTGGCGAAATGATCCGAGGAGCGGTGTCACTTACCTTTGTTCGGGTTGATAAGGAATTTTTCGCCAGTTGCCCGTTTGACGTAGACCGCGATGTTGGCCGGATCGAGCGCTTCGGCCAACGACACTACTTTGGTGTAGTAGCTTGCGAACGTGGTCTTGAGTTCATCGACGACGCGCTGGCGCAGCCTCTGTGAGCCGGCCTGCCCGATCTTCGCCAGGAACGGCATCAACAGCCAGCCGCCTAGGCCCCAAGCGGTGCCGAAGGAACGGGTGATCTCAGTCGGCCGAGGATCGAGCGTGCCGTAGATATAGACCTGCTTGTGGACTGTCGAGCCATAGCGGCTATAGGGGTACTTACCGGAGTTGTTGATGGCCGCCTCCATAGCGCTCAGGATTTGACTCGCGAGCTTGCCGCCGCCGATCGCGTCAAAAGCGATCGTCGCACCGGTCTCAACAAGTGCAGCGCTCAGTTCATCCATGAAGGTCGCGGAGGTTGAGTCGATCACATGCCTGGCGCCGATATTGCGCAGGATCGACGCCTGTTCCGCGTTGCGCACGATATTGACGAGCGAAATGTCGTCCTTGAGACAGATCTTGTTCAGCATCTGTCCGAGATTCGAGGCGGCGGCGGTGTGCACCAATGCGGTATGGCCCTCGGTCCGCATCGCCTCGGTCATGCCGAGCGCGGTCAGCGGATTGACGAAGCAAGAGGCGCCTTCGGCCGGCGTCGTGCCGTCGGGCAGCGGCAGGCAGTCCGCTACTTTCAGGCAGCGATATTGCGCATACATCGCGCCGCCGAATATCGCGACTGTCCTGCCCATCAGGGCCTTCGCTGTATCGGACGAGCCCGTCATGATGACGATGCCGGCGCCCTCAAAGCCGATCGGCAGCGATTGATCGAGGCGCCCTGCCATCGCCGGCATGGTCGTTTCCGGCACTTTCGCGGTGACGATAGGGTGATGGTTGGTCCCTGAGGCCTTGATAGTGGTGAGATCGGCGGTGCCGGTCAGCAAGCCGAGGTCGGACGGATTGATCGGCGTCGCCTCGATTCGCACCACAACCTCATCGGCACCGGGCTCGGGCGTCGGCACGTCTACGAGCGAAATTTCCAGCTCGCCACTCGCCTTGATCAACGAGCGCAGTTGTAGACCCGTCTTTCCCATGCTCGACATGACAGTCTCCTTGATCGCCGGATGATCCGGCCGTCTGAAGTGATTCGGGCACATTCCGCACACAAGGCGGTAGTGCCAGCGAGGGGAACGAAATCTCCGCGAGAAGGCGCAGATTGTCGTCCTGATTTTACTTGGCAAATCTAGCGCGATTGGTATCGGCAAACTGCTCGACAGTCAGGGGCCGTCTGCCGGTGAGATCTTCGACGACATTGTTGGTGCCGGCAAAGATGCCTTCCTGATAGTCCTGTGCGACAGAAACGATGTGCTGCACAAATCGTGGAAGCTGCCCACTATTCTCCATGCGCGCGCGAAACGCTGGAATTGTGAGTGGCCTGTAAACAAAGGGCCGACCTAGCGTTTTCGTCAGCTTCTCTGCGATTTCGTAGTGATTGAGTTCGACGGGACCGTACAGTGGGTACACCTTGCCTGCGTGAGACTTCGGGTCTTGCAACACTGCAGCGATAACGCGGCCCTGGTCTTCTCCGGCTATCGGCGCGTGCCGCCCATCCGCAAACGGGAACTCGATGACGCCTGCTTTTACGTTCCAACCGTCCATCGGATAGAGAAGCCATTCGGCGAAAAACGTCGGCCGTATGTGAGTGGTGGGAACGTCAGACCAATCAAACACCTGTTCGGTGATCCAATGATCGCGAGACGCTTCGCTCTTCGTCTCCCGGCGTGCGGGCTTCTGCGACATATTGACGATCGATTCCACGCCCGCCTCGATCGCAGCCTGTGCAAAGAACGCAGCCGCACCAATAAGGCCCGGTTTGAAAGGGTACACGAAATAAGCGCCTCTGACGCCTTCCATCGCGGCCCGCATTTGGTCCAAGTCTAGCAATTCGCCGACAATGGTTTCAGCACCTTGTTCGCGGAGTGCTTCCGCTCGCGCGTCCTCCTTATGGACGACGGCTCGAACACGTTTTCCCGCATGCCTTAGCGCTGTGACGGCGGCTCTGCCCGTCGTTCCGGTGGCGCCGGAGATCAAATACAGTGGATCAGCCATCCGAGTTTCTCTTCAATAGGTGCATATGCACCTATATATGAGCATATGCACATATATCGAAAAGGGGTAGTCAACTGACTGTGAGGGCGAATTGCTGGAAAAGATTTAGAGTTCGGTCCGGTTGCTGACATACACGAGCAGTGGTGGGAGTGTCCTGCATAGCGAAGCCTGGATGCAAGGTCCCGGCGTCGTGGATCGCCCTTGCTTCGTTCATCGCGGAGGTGTCCGACAGGAAGTAGAACACGAGCTCAATCTCGTGTATGTGTGTGTTGTTGAAATTCTGGAGATATCGGTGGAGCGAATTAGCGTACGGGACTGCAATTGCTTTTATCTCCGCAAGGCAGCCCGCCATCTCACGCAGATATACGACACGATATTGGCTCCGTCGGGCATTCGCTCGACGCAATACATGATCCTGGCGGTTCTGAATGAGAGACGCGGTCTTTCCGTCAACGAACTTGCGGAAGTGATGGTGATGGATCGGACCACTATGGGCAAAAATCTGAGGCCTCTCGTGCGGGATGGTTTGATTGCCGTGAACGTTTCGGACCTGGATCGGCGCAGTCGTACTGTTGGTCTGACCAAAAAAGGGTTCAAGGTGCTGGGGGACGCTTATCCCTTATGGAAGATTGCGGATTCCAGCTTTCAGAAGATGCACGGAAGGCAATTTTCAGAGGATCTTCGCGGCATGCTGGATCTTGTAACTCGGGACAAGAGGGCTTGAGTTCTGTTTGCCGAGGCTGCCGGACCGAGCGTCTCATGCCTGAACCCCCGCCAGCGGCCCCGGTAGAATGGCTGTCCGGGCCAGTCATTGCCGGCGAACCGTGCGGCCAGCTGAGCGAGCGGGGGCTCAATAGACCAACCGCACCGGCTGCATCGCGTCTCGATGTGGGCCTTGTCGATCGTCCATTCAGCCTTCTAGGTTCTCCTGTGCGATTACGGTGACAGTGCACTCAATGTGCGAGGCTATCCGCTCCTTGCGCGTGGACGGGCGTCGGCCCGCTGGTCGCGGGCGCGGTCGCCGAGATGTTCGGCCTGCGCTGGCAGGCGATGATCCAAGGCCTCGCCTTCATGAGCCACCAGATCGGCAGCTTCCTCGGCGCGTACGGAGGAGGGGTTCTCTACGACGCGCTCGGCTCCTACACCATGGCCTGGCGCACCGGCGTGGCGCTGGGCTTGGCCGGTGGCATCATCCAGGTCGCGTTCGCGCTGATCCGGCCGTCGCAGCCGCCCGCGCCGGTGCTGCGGACGGCGTAGCTGGCGAGCCGGACATCGCACTTCCATTGGTCGAAGACGTCATCAGGAGTTTTAGCTTGCACATTCGCGTAGCAAGGTTGTGATTTTCGCATCGAGATTTCGGGCAACGGTGAGGGCTTCCGAGCTGCCATAATGCAGCAGAAAACTCTCCATTTTGTCGTAAGAGACATGCACGCCATCGGAACGCTCATCAATGAGCACCGTGACTGGAGCGTAAGATCCAGCATCGGGCACGTGCTTGACCATTTCTTTCATGATGAGTGGATTGCCGATCACAAGCCGTACGATTTTAGGCGTCTTGGATCCGGCTTCGCGACGCAGAATGTCGCCCAAGTCAAATTCTGCGAAGAGCATAAGGTCCGTTCGGCCGAGGCCGCTTCGTACAACGCGCTCCAAATCCGGGAAGGAATTTGTCGCCCTCGTTTCCTTGAAAAATTCGACCATGTTGGGCTGCCCGACCGCCGACTTGAGCGCCGCCACAATAGTGTCGAATGATTTTAAGCTCGTGAGGCTGAAGCGCTCTACTTCGATTTTAGCGATTGTCATTTTGTCCTCTGTAACAATTCTCATGGATAAAGTGCGCCTGATCCCGTCAGAACGCGCCTTGTGTCATGCGGCCGCGGGCGGGTTGGGCATCCAGGAAAGTCCGGACGTGGCTGACGAAGATGTCGTGGTGCTGAAACAGCGCGCCGTGCCCTGAATCGGGATAGAGGACCAGCTGAGCGTTACTCAGTTCCCTAGACATTGCGTAAGCGTTGTTCGCAGGCAGCATGGTGTCGTGGCTGCCGCTGACCACAAGAACGGGCTGGCGGATAGCGCGCAGAATGGCGTGCCCGGGATCAGGTGTGGCGCACCAGGTGATCAGCGCCTTGGCCTGTGGATCGGTTACCGCGTTGCCGTTATCGGTGTCCCGATCATCCTTGCGCACCTTGGTCCTCTTCAGGAAGGCCAAGCCGGACGACCGGCTGGCGGATGAATTCGTGAAGAACAGCGGCAGGCGGGGGTCCGGCGCATCGGTTTGGGAAAACGCTTCCTGCAGAACCGCTAACAGGTGTTCCTCTCCGCCTTTCGGCGCGGTACCGACGAGTATGAGCTTGCGGACCAGCTGTCCGTGTTCGGCGGCGATCTGCTGAGCGACGCAGCCGCCGAGGGAGAAGCCAAGCAGGTCCACTTCGGAGAGGCCGAGCAAGTCGATGAAATCCACGGCGTCTCGTGCCATCGTCGCGACGTTGTCGGGCGTTTGACCGGTCGACCGGCCGACCCCTGCGTTGTCAAAGGCGATCACGGGGCGATCAGCGGCCAGAGCGTTGACGACGGCGGGATCCCATCCGTCGATGTTTCCCGAGAAGTGCTGCAGAAGAACCAGCGGAGTTCCAGTCGTGGGGCCGAGACGGCGATAGGCGAAGCGGATTCCGTGGCCTTCGATGTAATGGGTTGGCGCCGTTTCGAGTGTGAGGGCGTCCTGGTTCGCGATGTCGAGTTGAGTCATATCGTACTCCGGATGCTTGGCATGAAATGATCGAGCGGGTGACGCACGCAGCGCGGCGACCGAAACCTTCCTCTAGGATGTCGCTGGCGCTTCGCGCCATCGCGGTCCGAGGCGTTCCGCATTCCTCCGAGCGAGCGTGCGCGCTCCCGGCGCGACAGCGCCGGGAGCAGGTTCGTCACTTCGCGAGCGCCGCCTTTTCGATGACCTCAGCGACTTCCTTCGCATGGACCACGAGCGAGGCATGGCTGCCGGCGACTTCCGTCGTCTGAGCCTTCATCCTGGCTGCGAACAACTTCTGGACCTCGGGCGCGATGACTTTGTCCTTCGTGGTGATGACGTAGAACGTCGGCTTGTCGCGCCAGGCCGCAATGCTGACAGGCGCCTCGAACGCAGCGAGGCTCAGCGGAAGCTGCGAGTTGGCCAGGTGCTCGGCGATCTCAGGAGGAAGGTCAGCCGCGACGGCTGACGGAAACAACTTAGGATCGATATACAGATTGCCCTTCGCGTCGGGATGGATCGCCTTGACGCCTTCGGTCTGCGGGCCGTCTTTGGCCAGCAACGCCAGGGATTGACCGACCTCCGGTGCGAAGGCGGAGACATAGACCAGCGCCGAGACCTTGGGATCGTTGCCGGCTTGCGTGATCACCACGCCGCCCCATGAATGGCCGACCAGAACGGTCCTGCCGTCCTGTTTCGCGAGCGCCTGTTTGGTGGCATCGACGTCAGCGGCGAGCGAAGTGAGCGGATTTTCCACGAGCGTGACGTTGTAGCCCTTCTTCGACAGAATATCGGCAACGGGCTGCCAGCTCGTCTGGTCCACGAAAGCGCCGTGCACGAGCACGATGTTGTGGGCTGCTCCCTTGGGCAGCTCAGCGGAATGGGCGGGGCCGACCCATGCCGTTCCGGCCAGGAGTACGGTGGCGGCTGAGAGAAGGATATTTAGCATTGATTGTTCCTGTTGATATGTCGGACGGAATAAGGTCCGGGGGAATGGACAGGCGTTTCCTGCCTGGTCGCGGTTTCTTCCATCCGCCGTTGGCGAGATGGTTGCCGCACATGACGTCGGCCCGCCGCGACATGACCTAGTTCGCAGGCTTTTCGGACGGTAGGGATCAATCGTCCGGATGTTGTGTCCGACCGTCCACCGGACTAACTTCGGCGGCATGGACATCCTCGCCCAAGTGCTCGATCGCGTTCGTCTCGGTGGGACGCTGCTGTTCCACTTCGAGCTCGGCCATCCCTGGAATTTGGCGCTGCCGGCGCGCCCCTACGCGCTGTTTCACTATCTCAGTCGGGGCTCCGCGACCCTCGCGCTCGAACTCGGACAAGAAATCCAGATGACCGAGGGCGATTTTGTCGTCATCACACGCGGCGAGCCCCATGTGTTTTATTCGGATCGCCGGGCCAAGCCTTTGCAGATTGTGGACCTCGATCGATCGTCGGCACGTCTTGGCGTCGTTCGTCACGGCGGCCGTGCCAAGCCGCTCTCGACCATGATCTGCGGCAATTTCACCGTGTCGCGGCCCTCGTTCAGCAGCGTGCTGGAAATGCTTCCGCCCGTGCTTCTGTTGAAGCCGACGGCGGACGGTGGCTGGCTCGAAGCGATCCTGCGGCGCATGGTGAGTGAGTCCGCGCACGAGCGTCCCGGCCAGCGCGTCGCGCTCTCACGACTGACGGAAGTGCTGTTTGTCGAGGTGCTCCGAAGCTGGATCGCGTCTCTCAGTCCCGGACAAGGCGGCTGGCTCGGGGCCATATCGGACCCGCATATCGGACCGGCGCTCAAGTTGATCCACGAAAACCCGGAGCGGCCCTGGACCCTGAGCGACCTCGGCCATCGCGTGGGGCTCGGCCGCTCGGTATTTTCGGCCCGCTTCACCAAGCTCGTCGGCCAGTCGATGCATCGTTATGTGATCGAACGCCGGATGGCGGAAGCGGCGTTCCTGCTCGAAACCAGCGATGAGCCCATCGCACGGATCGCGAGCCAGGTCGGTTACGAGACAGCGGCGGCGTTTTCAAAACTCTTTCATCGACATCATGGCATGTCGCCCGGCCGCTACCGGACCTCTCAGCGCCTTGATGGACACCAAGGTCAACCGCACGGCTCGGAAGCGAACGTCTCCGATTGAATTTGCGTCAGTTGGTGCCCACGGTGAATGTCAGGCCTGCTGCCAAGCTGCAACGCGACCACGCCTCTGCCAACCGCGCCATCCAATGTCCTGTTCATTGTCGCCGGCTCTGACTTGAGCCCGCTCTCGCAAGATCCGGACTGAGCTGCTTCTCCGCCGCGCTTTCATCGCGCTCTCATCGCCGGTGCTCAATTGTCGCACCTTCGGTGTGAAGCATCTCACACGCACGCTTGCGTCAATGCTGCGATAGAGTACCTGTTGTGATTGAACGTGGTGAATTTGGTCGATTTGACACACCCGCCATCACATCAGCCTCAAATGAGCTGCACACGCCAGAACGGCATGTTGAAATAGCCTCCAATCGGCCGCTCGGCCGATGAGAGCTATGGAGACACTATGGCTGACAAACACGAACAGGGCATGGTTGGTACGTGGACCAAATCCACGTCGGCTGCGTGTGCGGACAAGTACCCCGCCACTCTCACATTCTCGACCGGCACCTACCGCGGCATGCGCGGACCAGGGCAGGGCATGGTGTGGTGGGACGCGGGAATCTACCGTCTCGAAGATTCCAACACACTCGTCGTCGGGACGGCGACTGATGAACTTGTGACCTATCGCATTTCACTCAAGGCCGACCGATTTGAGTTTACGGATTCAGAGGGCTGTGTCGTGACCTATCGGCGCGCGTAGGACTGCGCACGCCACAGCTGACCGAAATAACGCGGCTGTACCCGCGAACGAGCCCGATGCTCACGTCGATCGTCTCACCCTTTCAACGAGGAGAAGACGACATGTGCAATTGCTCAGAGCATGAATCGAGTGGCAGCCTTTCCAAGATGACCGCGGCATCGGTCGAGCCCGCGATGAAGCCGCAGGTCCCCCTGTCGCGCCAGATCAGCTTCAGCGACGAGGAGTCCGGCGATCAGCCGGCCTCGACCGATCTGCAGCCGTTTCCGCCGTTCAGGCTCTGCAGGCTCGACTTCCGCGAAGGCTGCTACCAGATCAACTTCAGGCCGACCGCGGGCTTCGTGACCTTCGAAGGCACGCTGCGCGTCGATCGCTCGGCACCCGACGGCGGCGCCGACCATCTGATCGTCAGCGGCGATCTCTACTCGCGCCGGCCGGTGATCGGTCCGATCCCGCCGGTGGGGCCCGTGGTGCCGGTGGGCGACGCGGACGAAGATGAAGCGGCGGCGGGCTCGGGATTGACGAGCCTGGCCGGTTCGCTCAGTGCGCTCGATGACCCCCTGATTCCGTTTCCGATCCGCAGGCCGCGGATCCCCATCTTCCCCCGCGCGCGCTATCATTCCTATCTCAGGGTGACCAGCGTGTCCGCGCCTGTCGCGGTCCCGCCGCCGAAGAAGTGCGAGCTGACGATCACAGCCGAGCAGTTCAATTACACGCAGCCGCCGGCCGGCCAGTTCAAAGGCACGTTCCCGGCTTCGCCGTCGCGCACCGTGACGATGAAGCTTTCAAAGGTGCCGGCGCCGTTTCCGTTCTCCCTGACCGGCGGCCCGTTCTACCAGGGCCGGCTGTTCGAGGGCGGCGTGGACAAGGGAAGCATCACGCTCGCCTGGGTGTCGAAGTTCTTCCGCCGCGCCACGCTGGAGATCGACACGCTGGTCGGAGCCGTGCGGCCCGCGCCGGTGCCCGACGGTGCCGGTGGCACCGAGTTCTTCGATACGGTCTTTGCCAAGACCGGCTGGCAGCTGTCGGTGGTGCAGGACCAGCTCAACGTTCCGGTGCCATCAGGCGTGGTGGCGACCAATTGCTGGAGCTCTGCGGATCTGCACGCGCTGATGACGACCGTGCGCAATCCCGCGACGAATCTGGACACCGAATGGCGCGTGCACATGATCGTGGTGCCCGCAAAACTCGGGTGCTCGCGCGGCATCATGTACGACCAGATCGGCGTACCCCGCGAAGGCTGCGCCAGCTTCTCCGATGACGGCTATCCCGTCTCGGACTCCTCGAACTTCGGTCTCGCCGCCAACAAGAAGCAGCGTGACGTGCCGCGCGCGTTCCTGCGCAGCGCGACCCACGAGCTGACGCATACGCTGAACCAGATCCACCAGGAGCAGGAGACGGCGGCCGACAACTCGATCATGACCACGACGCCGAGCGTGGCGGACGTGCTCGGCGGTCCCGCGACCGGCGCACCCGGCGTGTTCCCGGACCAGATCGCGCTCGCGCACAACACCAACGTCCGCCATCACCTCAACCACATGCCGGATCCGGTCATTCGTCCAGGCGGATGGCCGTTCGCAAGCTGGTTCCCGACCGGTGCGCCGCAGGCCGCCGACCGGCACGATTTCGAACCTTCCGAGCTGGCGCTGACGGTGACGGCCACAACCGACCGCGTCGCGCTCGGCCAGCCGCTGGATCTGACCTGGACGATGACGAACACGAGCGGCGTGTCGCTGCGCGCGCCGAACGACGTCAGCACCGAGGCCTTGTTCGCATCGATCACCGTCACCGACGGCGAGGGGCACGAGCGTCCGGTCAGGCCGTTCGTGATCCTGTGCGAGCACGCGAAGCTGGGCGAGCTTGAGCCCGGCAAGAGCGTCACGGCGTCAGCGAAGGTGTTCTGGAGCACGTCGGGCTTCGCCTTCGAGAAACCGGGCCGCTACCGCGTCGACGTCGCGGTGTCGTGGTCGGCGCAGGGCGTGATGGTTGGCGTGCAGTCGGGCATCGACGTGTTCGTCGACTATCCGACCAGCGCGAGCGACAACCATTCGGCCAATCTCGTGCTGCATCCCGAGGTCGGCAAATGGGTGGCGCTCGGCGGCGATGCCTATCACCTCGGTGAAGCGTGCCGGCGGTTGCAGGCGCTCAGCCAGACCGCAGTGCCGTCAGGCGCGCGCGCCGCAACGGCTGCGGCCGGCGACGATACGACCGCGCCGCGCGCGATCGACGGTTTTGCCGACATGCTGCCCGATCGCGCCAAGCTCGCCAGGTTGCGTCCCGAACTGTCCACTGAGACCGGCGGCCGTACGCCACGCGGACCGGCGCGAGCAGCCGCCCCAGGCCGCAAACGCGCGGCGAAGGCAAAGGGGCGCGCTGGGCGAAAGCGGTAACGGTTTCGCCAGAGTCCGGTGAAGACCATCGGTGTCATGGGCGAGGGCCCCAGCGCCCCGGTGGTGGCCGGTGGGCCCGCACCCAAGCCCCCCCCCCCCCCCAAACCCGCCACAGTTGGCCCCGGGAAATAAAAAAAAAAACTTGGAAAGGGTTAGCGG